>DBYG01000005.1 GCA_002310175.1 Bacteroidales bacterium UBA1192 | reverse complement strand
GGATGCGCTCTACCAGCTGAGCTATAACAGCGACAATCTTGAGCGGGAAACGGGACTCAAACCCGCGACCCTCAGCTTGGAAGGCTAATGCTCTATCAACTGAGCTATTCCCGCAACATTCATTGCCGTGAACTTTATTTCCAAGGACTGCACCTATTATTATAATAAGGTGGCATCCCCCCAAAAATAACAGGCTCCGGATTTCCGGCTTCACTGCGCCTGAATTGTGGGTGAAGATGGATTCGAACCACCGAAGTCGAAAGACAGCAGATTTACAGTCTGCCCCATTTGGCCACTCTGGAATTCACCCCTCAGAGCCGCTAGTCGGAATCGAACCAACAACCTACGCATTACAAGTGCGTTGCTCTACCATTGAGCCATAGCGGCATTGTTTCAAAGAACCCGCCCCTCGGCTAAAACGAAGAGCGGGTGCAAAGATATTTCAAATTTATTTCTGAACAAAAAAAATCAGTGTGTTTTTTATTTCTCACGTTGTTTTTCCTTGTTTTTTTTCAATTGACGGGTCAATGCATCAAGACATTCGTCAACTGCCTGCTCAAACGTATCACAGTTTTTTTCGGCAAACAGTTCCCCATTAGGTATAGTTACGGTTATTGAAGCCTGCTTATTCAGTGATGTCTCGGGTTTAACCACTCTCAACACCACATCAACCTTACGGATATACTCGTGCACTCTTTCGAGTTTTGCACATTTCTTCTCAATGAACGCCTGAAGCTGTTCGGTTGCATTGAAATGCAATGCTTGAATTTTTGTTTCCATAATCGATGGTTTTAGTTATTCAGGCTCGCGGATGAGCCTTTTTATATATTTCTTTAAGTTCCTTGAATGTTGTGTGAGTATATATTTCCGTAGTCTGAAGGCTACTGTGGCCAAGCAGTTCCTTGACGGCACCCAATTCTGCATCGTGGTTCAGCATGGAAGTGGCGAAAGTATGACGCAGTACGTGGGGACTCTTTTTACTGACAGTAGAGAACCTGGATAGGGCATCTTTAACCAACATATAGACCTGATGGCGTGGAATACGCAACCCCTTGTCATTAACAAAAAAAGCTTCATCTGTGTGTCCAAAAATAGCTTCTCTAGCTTCAATATAAATATGAAACATATTAGCCAACTCTTTTCCAAAAGGAATGAAACGCTGTTTATCCCTTTTTCCCGTCACCTTAAGGGTGGAAGTGACAAAATCTATATCATGGTCATCCAGTCCTATCAGTTCTGCCATACGAATTCCTGTTTCATAAAAGGTCGCAATGACAGTCTTGTTCCTGATTCCAATGAATCCTTCTCCCAAATCACTGCTGTCCAACAATTCATTCATCTCTGACTCCTTGACAAATTGTGGCAGAGGCCTCTTGTTCTTGGGACCTGTGACACCCTGAACGGGTGATATTTCCCTTATTCCACGGATTCTGAGAAAACGGTAAAACGAGCGCAAAGTACTCAGCTTTCTGTTAACAGTGGTTGTAGCTGTTCCTTTATCCATAAGGTCAACTACCCATAGACGGACAAGATCGCGGTCTACATTCAATAAGTCCAGTTGCGAATCAGTCTCTTTGAGGAAACGCTCGAATATGACAAGATCACGACGATAGGCATCTATTGTCTTTTCCGAATAGTTTCTCTCCAACTTGAGATATTCACAGAAACGGTCCTTGTACATAACAAAAATTCGCCGCTGAATGCATTCAGTGACGAATATAATTCAAAAAAAAACAAAAAGCAAGAACAGAAGAGTAAAATTACTCTTCAGTCTGCTGAAGTTTCTGTACGTAGATGGCGTGCTCCATCTTAAGACGTTTCAGTTCAGACGGTTTGTCAAACTGCTGACGACGACGAAGTTCCTTGACAACACCGGTCTTCTCGTACTTTCTCTTGAATTTCTTTAGGGCGCGCTCAATGTTTTCGCCCTCCTTTACTGGAACAATAATCATTTTTAGTTATTAATATTTTAATTTCGTTTACCTTTCCTTCAAGAATAAGCGGCGCAAAATTAGACAATTTTTCTTCATAAGCAAAAATAATGAAACAAAAATCTCGTTAATAAACTGATGAACGCAAACAAAAGGCTGTTTCACATTATTGCGTTTCTGTTCCTGACTCTGAAAGCAGGGGCACAGTATGACGTGCACTTCAGTCATTTCTGGGCTGTTGAGGCTTTTTATAACCCAGCGGCAATGAACCGAAACAACATGATGAACGTCACAGGTTCACTTTCAATGCAGATGGCTGGATACAGACATGCTCCCATTTCCATGTACATAGGTGCTGATACCTCACTCCCTTTTGACAATGGGCATCACGCGGCCGGTGCCGGTCTGCTGAACGAAACAATCGGACTCTTCACAAACAGGAGAATGCTGCTTGACTACTCTTATAAACTCAGTCTTGGAAAAGGATGGGTCAATTTAGGAATTCAGGGAGGTTTCATGTCCCAGGAGTTCAACGGTTCCAAGGTTGAGGCCGAGACTGCAGCGGATCCTGCTTTTCCCACATCTGAAGAGAGAGGAAGTACCGGAGATATCGGTGCCGGAATCATGTATACCATAGGGGAATGGCATATTGGAATATCCGCACAACACCTGAATTCTCCTCATCTGGAATTCGGAAAAGGTTCTGGCACAAGAAGCGAAATGGACATTAGACCTACATTCTATATGAACGGAGGATGCAATATTAAGCTAAACAATCCGTTTATATCCGTACAGCCCTGTTTACTTGTACAGAGCGACTTTGATTTTTTCAGGACGGATTTATCTTCCAGAGTTACCTACGAATATGAATCATTTCTGTTCTACGGAGGTTTAACCTGGTCACCTGGAGTATCGGTCGCCGTTCTTGCAGGCGGCAGGTTCAAAAACGTACTCATAGGTTATGCTTATGAACTGTACACTGGAGGATTAGGATTCCTAAACGGAAGTCATGACCTGATGATTAGTTGGCAGACTGACGTTGACTTCTTTAAAAATGGAAGAAACATCCACAAAAGTGTTAGATATTTATAATATATAAGATGAAATTGGAAAAACTTGTATCGGCAGGATTAGCGATTGCACTTGTTTCGGTGTATGCCTGTACCAGCAGTGGATATTCCACAGCGGCAGTAGGAGGCGAAGTTACAGGCTCGTCAACTGCTGCACTGCGTGAGCCCGTACCTTACGGAATGGTACTTGTAAAAAGAGGTTCCCTTAAGATAGGAGAGGAAGCCAATGACAGCCTATGGGGTTCCACTTTTCCCGTTAAGGATATATCTGTAGAGTCATTCTGGATGGACGAGAACGAGGTTTCAAATGCCAAATACCGTCAGTTCGTGAATTGGGTGAGGGATTCTATTATACGTACCCGTCTGGCAGACCCCGCATACGGTGGCGACGAGTCTTTCATAATCACAGAGGACAAAAACGGCGATCCCATAACGCCACATCTGAACTGGAGCAAACCCATCCCATGGAAAAAACCAAATGAGGATCAGGCACGTGCAATCGAGAGTCTATATTTTATTCATCCTTTTACCGGTGAGAGAATGCTCGATGTCAAACAGCTCAACTATCGCTATGAAATATTTGACTATAATCAGGCTGCACTCCGCAAAAACCGTTTGGATCCCAACGAAAGGATTAAAAACACAGACTTGGATGTTTCAGATGAAAAGGTTATGATTTCCAAGGATACCGCATACATTGATGATAACGGCAACATAGTCCGTAAAACCGTCAACAGGGAGCTCTCCGGTATATTTGACTTTGTAAACACATATATTGTAAATGTCTATCCTGATACCACATGCTGGATAAACGATTTTCCTAATTCAAACAACGAGACCTACATGCGCCTTTACTTCTCGCATCCTAACTATAATGACTACCCTGTAGTAGGAGTCAGCTGGGAGCAGGCCAACGCTTTCTGTGCATGGCGTACGGAGTATCTTCTTGCCGGTCTCGGCCCCCAGGCCAAATATATTCAGCGCTACCGTCTGCCAACTGAAGCCGAATGGGAGTATGCTGCACGAGGACGTGAGAACAACCGCTATCCTTGGAAAGCAACCGGCTCAAAGGATGATGACGGATGTTTCTATGCAAATTTCAAACCAGAACAAGGCAACTATACAAAAGATGGCAGCCTAATAACTACACGGGTCGCTTCCTACAAGCCCAATTCCAATGGTCTATATGACATGGCAGGAAACGTGGCGGAATGGACATCTACAGTCTACACTGAGGCAGGAATCCTTCAGATGAACGACATCAACCCCGAACTCTATTACAACGCTGCTGTCGAGGATCCCTATTCCCTAAAGAAGAAAGCTGTACGTGGAGGTTCCTGGAAAGATCCCGAAAAGTTCATAGAATCCTCCTGGAGAACTTACGAATATCAGAATGAACAACGTTCCTACATAGGTTTCAGATGCGTGCGTACACAGGTCGGCACCGCTTCCAGTACAAAAAAAGGACGTAAGTGAAAACAGACAAAGAAAAGAATAACAATATGGAAAAAAATGAAAAGAAAGGTCTTCTGACCAGAATACAGGATTATCTCGACTCTCCTAAAGGCCGGATCCTCCTGAACTATCTATACAGTTGGGGTGCCGCCATAGTCATTTTGGGAGCACTGTTCAAACTGACCCATATCAAAGGAGCCAACCTAATGTTGTTTATAGGAATGGGAACCGAGGTACTGGTGTTTTTCATCTCGGGATTCGAGAGGCCCTTTATTCCTGAAAAGTATTCCGAAGATGAACAAGACTTTGATACAGGACGGATTCACGGAAACATTATTATAAATGGTGTTCCCGGCCCAATCCCTGCCGACCAGACCGTACAGATGGGAGTTGCCGCTCCCTCAACCGGAATCCCTGTCTCACCTGACACTGCGTCACCAAATGTAATACCTTCTGGCAATATACTATCCGAGAGTGGATCTATGGATATGGCTGCACAACAATATCTGGACCGCATTCATGAACTTTCAGAAACAATGGAGCGTATGTGTCGTCACTCTGAAAAGATGGAACAGAACTCAGAAGAAATGGAGCAACTTTCGCGTAATCTTATAAGCATAAATACCTTTTATCAGATGCATCTGAAATCGGCAAGCTCACAGATGGACAACATCGACAAGGTGAACGAACAGACTAAACGGATGGTAGAGCAGATAGAGGAGTTGAACCAGGTCTATGCGCGCATGGTAGAAGCTCTGAAAGTGAATACTCCGATGGGAAACAAATAAGCAGTTATGAAACGAAAGACAACAGAAAGACCGCCATCAGCACGTCAGAAGATGATAAATCTCATGTACATCGTCCTTCTGGCGATGCTTGCCATGAACATATCATCGGATGTGCTCAATGGATTCACGATCGTGGAGGAGAGTCTTTCAAAAAGCACGACGAATGCCTCGCTGCAAAACGAATCCGTATATCGCGAATTTGCGGCTGCCGATGCCATGAATCACGAGAAAGTGGGCGAATGGTATGGAAAGGCTTTATATGTAAGACAAATCTCAGACTCTCTCTTTAATTTTGCACATGAACTCAAGAAACTGATCGCAATAGAGGCTGACGGCAAAGATGCTGATGTAGACAATATCCACAACAAGGAGGATCTGGAAGCGGCCACACAGGTTATGCTCCATCCCACAAGGGGTAAGGGAGGTATGCTGTTCGACGCTATCAACAACTACCGTAACAGGATTCTTGAGATGGTAACAGACTCAACCCAGAGAGACATAATAAGCAATAACTTTAGTACTGAAGTACCTGTTAAGATAGGATCTCTCGGCAAAAACTGGCAAGAGTACAACTATGAAAACATGCCTGTTGCGGCCGCCATCACAATGCTTACCAAACTTCAGAATGACGTTCGCTATGCTGAAGGTGAAGTCCTTCACACACTGGTCAACAACATCGATATTGGTGACCTCCGTGTAAATGCCATCAATGCTTATGTGATTCCCACATCACAAAACGTGGTTCAAGGCAACAGCTTTAAGGCCCGCATCATAATGGCTGCCGTTGACTCAACCGCACGTCCGGCCATATATATAGACGGCAGGAAGATTGACTCCGAGGACGGCTGGTATGAGGTTCCCGCAACCAGGACTGGTGACTTTACCCTGTCCGGTTATATGGAACTTAACTCCGGTAACGGTACCATCCGTCGGGACTTTACACAAAACTATTCTGTGGTATCACCGCTCGCTACCGTATCGGCCACCATGATGAACGTGCTCTATGCCGGATATGACAACCCTATCAGCATATCCGTGCCTGGCGTTCCCAGCAACATGATTTCGGCCCGGCTCAAAAATGGAGGAGGCTCACTTACCCGCAGTGGCAACGAATTCATATGCAAGCCCACAAGTGTAGGACAGGATGTGGTGATAGCCGTTACTGCCAATCAGGAAGGACGCCAGCAGAGCATGGGTGAATACGCATTCCGGGTTCGTCAGTTGCCCGATCCCACCCCGTTCATAGAATACAAGGACGAGAATGGCAACACGCAGCGTTACCGTGGTGGTGGTACACCTATCTCCAAGAAGAACCTGCAGGCTGCCGACGGCATAATAGCCGCCATTGATGACGGTCTGCTTAACATAGGATTCCGTGTAATCAGTTTTGAAACCACTTTCTTTGACAACAGTGGTAACGCTGTACCCGAGATATCGGACGGAACACGTTTCTCAAACCGACAGAAGAGGGTGTTTGACCAACTGGGACGTGGAAAACGTTTCTATATCCAGCGTGTCAAGGCTATCGGACCTGACGGAATAGAGCGTCAACTCAACACTGCTCTTGAAGTGATAATTAATTGATTAAAAAGAGAAAACGATATGAAAAAGATTGTTCTATTGTTTCTTACATTGGCTATGGCAACCATCGCCGGTGCACAGCCCACACGCAGACTGCAGGAACAGCAGGCTCAAAAGGAGGCAGACAAGAGCCCCACGGCAGTAACTCTGTCCGAACGTGCCCGTTCACAATATACTGCGCAGACCGCCATGCCTACCGATCTTACATGGAGACGTGACATTTACCGTGAACTGGATCTCAAGAAGGAAAAGAACGCCGCTCTCTATTATCCCGAGGAACCATTAGGTGACCGTGTCAACTTCTTTACACTGATACTTAGTCTTATACAGGACGGTAAGATCAAGGCATATGAATATCGTCTGGACGGTAATGAACTGTTCACCCCGGACAATGAAATTGATCTGGAAAGCATGCTTGACAAGTTCTATATTGACTACAAGAAAGATGATAAAGGCAAATATTTAATAGATATACCAAGCCGTGACATTGGCAAGTATTACATAAAGGAGAGCCATTATCTGGACAAGCTGTCCAATTATCAGATTAAGGTGACAGCCATCTGTCCTGTTCTCATGCAAGGCAATTACGGTGACAAGCCTACCGCATATCCTATGTTCTGGCTCAATTATGATGAGATCAGCCCCTATTTAGGACAAACTCAGGTAATGACCAGCAGTTACAACAACACCAGCAACATGTCACTTGATGATTACTTTGTAATGCGCCAGTATGAGGGTGACATCTACAAGACATCAAACCTAAGGAACGTGCCTCTTTCGGATTACTGTGACACAGATTCCGCACTCCAGGCAGAGAGGGCCCGCATTGAGAAGCAGTTAAGGGATTTCCAGAACGGACTGTGGAGTCAGATTGAAGAGAGAGAAGCAATGACAGAGAAGACAGATAGCAGGAGAACAAAGGAAACTGCCGCCAAGGAACCTAAAGATAAGAAGAACCGGACTGAAAAAAGCCCCAAAAGAGAAAAATTGCCCAAGTCATCGGCATCAAGCGGTGAAAGGCTCTCTATTCACCGTTGAGCATTTTTCCTAAAGGACTTCAATTGTCAGAAGCACGAGAACTCATTAATGCACTTTTTTATAATGATGGTTCGTGTGTATTAAAAAATGTTATACTTTTGTCGCAAGCGAATTATTAACTCCTGTTTTGTCAAGAGTATTGGATTTGTTCGCAAATTATTACATAAAAGAAAAAATATGAAAAAGTTATTAGCAATTTTAGGCTTTGCTGCCATTGTATGCATGCCTGCTTCAGCCCAGTTCTCATGGGGTATCCGTGGCGGTCTCAATCTTGTTAGCAATGATTTGAAGAGCGTAAACGGAGAGTCTGTCACAAACAAGGACAATTACACAGGATTTTTCGTTGGTCCCATGGCCGAATTTCAGATTCCTGTAATAGGTTTGGGCTTGGACGCATCCATCCTCTATTCTCAAAAAGGTCTTCAAATAGCTGAAGGTGAAGATCTCAAGAACCAATCACTATCAGTTCCAGTATATCTGAAATATACTTTTGGACTCGGCAACATGATTGGAGTGTTCGCTCAGGCAGGTCCCCAGTTCGATTACAAGATCGGTGATTTGAGTTCCGGAGAACTTCAAAGCGGAAGTGCTGTAAAAGAGTTCATACTGAATCAGAACACATGGAGTTTCAATGTTGGTGCTGGTGTTAAGTTGTTCAGCCATATCCAAGCTGCCATCAACTACAATCTACCCCTTACTGAAGAAGGTTCCTACAATCTTTATGAAAACGCCACCACCGGTCATTTGGATACAGCTTCTGAACAGGCCAGTGAAGCCTTCGATGCAAGCACTCTTCAATTCATACTGACCTGGACATTCTGAACAAGAAATAAATAGCGTTAATTGACCTTCAAGAGGACCGGACTTCTTTCCGGTTCTCTTTTTTTGTAAGTTTGCACTGTCATGAGCAAATTCGCTGATGTAATACTGCCTGTTCCGCTGAACAGATACTTTACCTACAGCATACCCTACTCTCTTGAGCACCTTGTGGTACCTGGGGTTAGGCTTTACGTCCCTTTTGGCAAGAATCGGCGAATGACAGCAATAACGGTAAGAACCCATGAAGAAAAGCCCTCCGGTTATTCGGTAAAAGAGATACTCAGTGTTCTTGACCAATCATTTCCTTCATTCCTCCCTCAACAGATGAAACTGTTCAGCTGGCTCTCAGATTATTACCTTTGCTCACCGGGAGAAGTGATGAAAGCAGCTCTTCCGGTTGGGCTGAGACCTGACAACAATTCAAAACGCCACGCATTCAGACCAAAGACTGAACTCTTTGTACGTCTCGGCCATAACCCTGATTTACGCAATGACATCTGTCCAGAACAACTTTTCGGCAACAAGGCCAAGGCAAGAAAGGAACTATTCATCAAATACCTTGAACTGTCAGGAATGAATATCCATCCTGAATCACCCAAACCAGTTTCCAAACTCACTCTATCCGAATTCTGCAAATCCTCATCTGTCATCCAGTCATTGGTTGATAAAGATATTCTGGAATACTACGAGGTAGAAACAGGAAGACTTCAACCTTTCATTGGCAGCACAATCAAACCGAACAATCTGAGTCCCATTCAACAGAAAGCTATTGACGAAATTCACACTTCTTTCAGTAACAAAAACGTATGTCTGCTTCACGGAATAACTTCCTGCGGAAAAACCGAAATATATATTCACCTAATTAAAGAGCAGATAGACAGAGGAAAGCAGGTGCTCTACCTGTTACCTGAGATTGCCCTGACTTCACAAATCATGCTAAGACTCCAGTCTGTTTTCGGTAATGACATGACCGTATACCACTCACGTTGTTCAGAAAATGTCCGTGCAGAAATCTGGAATCACCAGACAGGACCAGAACCATATAAACTAGTATTGGGTGCAAGGTCAGCAGTCATGCTGCCATTCAAAAACCTTGGACTTATTATTGTAGATGAAGAACATGAACCAAGCTTTAAGCAGGATGAACCGGCACCACGTTATCATGGACGCAACACAGCCATAATGCTTGCATCCTTTAGCCAAGCCAAGACTCTGCTTGGAAGCGCCACCCCCTCTTTTGAGAGTTACCATAATGCGTTGACAGGAAAATATGGACTTGTTACCATTAGCCAAAGATTCAGAGAGACACGGCTACCCACTCCTCTAATAGTGGACGTAGCTGAGATGATGCGAAAAAAGTATATGAAAGGTATAATGTCACCGCAACTTATTGAAAAGATAGCCCAAGCTCTCGACAATAGGAAACAGGTAATCCTTTTCCAAAACCGGAGAGGTTATTCTGATACTGTAGAATGTCCGGACTGTGGTTGGGTTCAAAGATGCGATCGTTGTGATGTAAGCCTTACATTCCACAAAGAAAATGGAATGGCTGTATGTCACTATTGCGGGCATAAATACCTTATTCCGGTGTCTTGTCCTTCATGCGGAGGAAAAGCCTTACGCGGCAGAGGATACGGCACAGAAAGGATAGAAGAGACCATAAAGAATCTGTTCCCCCAAGCCCGCACCTCACGGCTGGATCTGGATTCTGCAAAAAATGGCTACGAGACTATTTTATCTGATTTTCAGAAAGGTAGAACTGACATACTTGTGGGAACGCAGATGATATCCAAAGGACTTGATTTTGAAAATGTAAACGTTGTAGGGATACTCCAAGCCGACTCCATCTTAAGTTACCCTGATTTCAGAGCTACCGAAAGGGCATACCAACTTATCATGCAGGTTGCCGGAAGAGCAGGACGCAAGGAATCGGGAGCCGTGGTTGTTATACAGACAAGACAACCTGATGCCAAAATCTTGAATATGCTGAGGTTTGATGACTGGAAAGAATTCTACACCGAACAGATTGTTGAACGCAAACTATTCAATTATCCGCCTTTCTCAAGATTGGTAATGGTAACATTGAAATCCCAATCTTTGGATAGAGTTGAAAAGACATCTGCCTTGATGGCAGAGAAACTCACAGGCCTCTTCGGTAAAGAAATGGTGTTAGGCCCGGACGCACCGGCAATATCAAGGATACAATCAAGACATATACGTACAATTCTGGTCAAGAATCCTGCTGAGATACCTGTCCGTCAAACCAGAGCCCTATTGTTGCAGGCAGCAGAAGAATTGAAGGTATACGGAGAACTGTTGAATGGAGTCACTCTTTCCTTCGATGCAGATCCACAGTAGCTTCAGGATATTTTATTCGCGTATGATACATTGTACGCAATTTCTCTTTGAAAACCTCCTTGACTTTCTGTACCTCACGCCAACTAAGGTCACTTTCTCTGAAATACCCTTCCTCTATCTGTGTGTCAACTATCCTGTCAACAAGGTTTCCTATACTCTCCTCCGAATACTCGCTCAAACTTCGGGATGATGCCTCAACAGCATCTGCCATCATCAGGATTGCTGTCTCTTTTGATTGCGGATTAGGACCAGGATAGCTGAAAGCCTCCAAATCAACCTCCTCATCCGGATGCTCCTTCTGATATTTCAGGAAAAAAAATCTTGCCACTCCTTTACCGTGATGTGTTGCAATGAATTCCCTTACGGCAGATGGAAGAGAATATTTCTCAGCCAAAGCAAGACCTTCACTGACATGACTTGTAATTATCGCGGCACTTTCTTCAGGAGTAAGCTTATCATGTGGATTAACACCACTTTGGTTTTCGGTAAAGAAAGGGGGATTTGCCAATTTGCCGATATCATGATAGAGAGCTGCAGTACGGACAAGCTGAGAACTGGCGTGAAGTCTTGTCGCAGCTTCTGCTGCAAGAGCGGATACCTGAATGGAATGCTGAAAAGTACCGGGTGCCTTCTCGGCCAATTCTCTTAAAAGAGGATTATTGAAATTGGACAACTCTATAAGAGTCACATTTGATGTGAAGCCGAATATTTTCTCCAGTACAAACAGTAGAGGATAAACCAGTAGTAAAAGAATACAATTGATTGCAAAGAACACAAACACAGAAAGGTCAATATCAGAAATATTCTCAAGGCGTGTCATCTGAATAGCACTCCATATTGCTGCATAGGAAAGAAATATCATCATACACGTACGGATAATCTGGGAACGTTGGGATAGTTCTTTCAGGCTGTATATTCCGGTCAGTCCGGCAATCAACTGAAGAACCACGTACTCATATGGCAAAGGAGAAGTTATGGAAGTTATCAACACAAAAGAGAAATATGCGATGAATGCTGTCCTGGAATCAAGAAATATTCTCAGCATAATAGCCAGCATGGAACATGGGAGAATAAAAACACTCCATGAAGTGTATTGGACATAAAGACTCACTCCTATAGTGAAGATGGTTACCGCAGAATAAAGAAACAGCAACTTGGCTCGCACTTCAATATTGTCTTTCCTGTACAAGATGAGATAAACCAACAGCGCCAGTAGAACAATAACGACAAACAAGATCTGACCTCCCCATGTAAGTAGCATGAAACGTCTGGAAGTAGCCTTTTCGTTGACCTTTGAAAGATAAGATTCTATTATCTGGCTCTTTTCAGGATTAACTATTTCACCCTGATCTATTATCTTCTGATCCGCTACCACCATTCCTTTATAATGGGATATCTGGCTCTGAAGGGTTTCTAGTTCCAAAGCTGAACGCTGTGAATCATAACTCAGGTTAGGCCTTATATACTCCTCAATATGGTGCTGAAGAAGGGCATATCTGTCATAGGCCATTATATCTGCTTCAGTAACCAACTTGTATGCGTCGCGAGTAGTCCTGACCATACTGACAGGGGTCAATTGGGAAGAGTTTCCAGAGTATATCCTTATATAATCCTTACCTTTGGTATGATCCTCATCCGATATTTGTATGATACCGGCGTCATACACGCTTTCAAGTGTCTTCCTCAATACCCTATATGACTCAGATGAAATCATCCTATACAGGCTGTCATAGTAAAAACCATCGAAATCAGCTAACGCTTTTTCCCTGACATCGGACAAACGGACAAAATATGGAGCGAAGGAAGCACCTATACTGTCTGCCTCAGCCTGCCATGCTTCGTCACTTTTTTCAATGGAAAAATTAAACGGGGCTATCAGCACATCATATGTCCAAGGCTTTCCCACGGTATAGCTGAAACGCTCGATATGCTTTTTGGGAAGGAAATATACGATCAGCAATGCTGAAACAGCAGAAAGAAGCAGGAGCAAGCGTCTACTGCCAATAGAATCCTTATCCGTTTTATCCATGACGGTTATACTTTTATTGTGAACCTGTGCGTAAAAATACAATAATTTCATTAATCATAAAAATTGTGTACTTTTGCGGCCGTAAACAAAGGATATCCGGATATGACTGATAAAGCCGATGGCCGTAGGGTAAGAGTTCGTTTTGCACCCAGCCCCACAGGACCGCTTCACATAGGAGGTGTACGTACGGCGCTATATAATTTTCTGTTTGCCCGTCAGCACGGCGGGGATCTGATCTTCAGAATAGAGGACACTGATTCCAACCGATTCGTACCTGGTGCCGAAGAGTATATACTCGAGGCGTTTCGCTGGTTGGGAATCAAGTTTGATGAGGGAGTGTCATTTGGAGGAGACTATGGCCCTTACCGTCAGTCAGAACGCAGGGAAATATACAAGGAGTATATAGATCGGCTGATTGGCGCCGGAAAAGCATATATAGCCTTCGATACTCCTGAGGAACTTGAGGCAAAACGTGCCGAAATACCAAACTTCCAATATGATGCTGCAACCCGCAACCAGATGCGCAACTCACTCACACTGTCTTCCGATGAGGTTAATTCCTTAATTGATGCAGGTAACCAATATGTAGTGCGTTTCCTGATCAATCCTGGTGAGGAGGTTGAAGTCAATGACCTTATACGCGGTAAAGTGACTGTAAATTCATCTGTTCTGGATGACAAAGTGCTGTTCAAATCAGCCGACCAACTTCCCACATATCATCTTGCCAATATCGTTGATGACCATTTGATGGAGATTACGCATGTGATACGCGGTGAAGAGTGGCTCCCCTCCGCACCTCTGCACGTCCTTCTGTATCGCGCGTTCGGATGGGAAGATTCAATGCCTCAGTTTGCCCATCTACCCTTGTTACTGAAGCCTGAAGGAAACGGAAAGCTGAGCAAACGCGACGGAGACCGTCTGGGATTCCCCGTTTTCCCACTGGAATGGCACGACCCTAAGACCGGTGAAATATCATCAGGATATCGTGAGAAAGATTATCTTCCCGAAGCTGTCATTAATTTCCTTGCTCTTCTTGGATGGAACCCGGGTGATGATCGTGAGATTCTTTCGATAGATGAAATGATACACTTGTTCAATTTGGAAAAGTGCAGTAAGGCCGGAGCCCGATTCAACTATCAGAAACTTATCTGGTTCAACCACGAATACATAATGCTGAAAAGTGACCGCGAAATAGCCTTACTCTTCCGACCCGTATTGGAAAGCCATGGAATCAATACTTCTATCGAACGTATAGAAACTGCTGTGGGACTGGTTAAGAACCGCGTAAATTTCGTGAAGGAATTATGGGCAAACTGCAAATACCTGTTTGAAGCTCCGGAAGAATATGATGAAAAATCTGTCAAGAAATGGTGGAAAGAAAATGCTCCTCAAACAACTGCCGAACTATGCGATTTCCTGGAAAGCCAGCATGACTGGAGAGGAGAGGTTCTGGAACCTCTCGTAATGGAGTGGATCTCTTCCAAAGGGTATCAGACCGGAAAGGTAATGAATGCCCTGAGAGTGACTCTGGTCGGCGCAGCCATGGGTCCACAGATATTCAGCATAACCGATTTCATCGGACGGGAAGAAACCCTGAAACGAGCGCGAAAAGCTATTTCCGTTCTACCTTTAAATTGATTCTGAAATGATCCTGTATCAACTGGTGATCCCCTTCTACGCTGGAGGAATATATATTGCTTCACTGTTCAACAAAAAAGCCCGCCTGCTAATCAGGGGACATAAACAAATATTCAAGACACTCAAGAATCAGGTTGATCCAGACGCCTCTTACCTCTGGTTCCATGTCTCATCATTGGGCGAATTCGAACAGGGACGTCCCCTTATTGAAAGACTGCTGAAGAAACACCCTGAATGCAAGATATTGCTGACATTCTTCTCACCGTCAGGATATGAGGTTCGCAAGGACTATAAATATGCCGATGTAGTATGTTACATACCCTTTGATTTCAGGTATAGTGTAAATAAGTTCCTGAACTCCGTAAAAATCAAGAAAGCCTTTTTCATCAAATATGAATTTTGGCCTAACTTTCTGGATGAGCTACACCGTAAGGAGATCGATACATATAGCATATCATCCATTTTCCGCCCTGAACAACTGTTTTTCAAATGGTATGGCAAAGGTTACGCAAATGCCCTGAGAAATTTCAAACATCTTTTCGTACAGGACCGTCATTCTAAAGATCTTCTTAAAAGCATAGGTATAGACTGTGTAACCATAGTTGGTGACACCAGGTGTGACAGAGTTCTTGAAGTCGCATCTACCTCAAAACAGTTTCCAATCATAGAAAAGTTCGTGAACGGAAACCCGACATTCATTGCCGGCAGTTCCTGGCCGCAGGACGAGGAACTATTCATACCCTACTTTAATGGAAAAGATGACTGGAAACTCATTATAGCACCCCACGAGATTCATGAAGAACATCTGACTTCCATAGAAAACCGTCTTGAAGGGCATAAATACATCCGCCTCTCAAAAGCCACAATAGACAACGTAACCGGATGCGACACCATGATAATCGATACAATCGGTCTTCTATCCTCCATTTACCGCTATGGGCATCTGGCATATGTGGGAGGAGGTTTCGGAGTGGGTATTCACAACATTCTGGAACCGGCCGTTTTTGATATACCAGTCATATTCGGTCCAAATAATAAAAGGTTCCATGAAGCCCAGGAGCTGAAACGGCTCAAAGGAGGATTTGAGATAACAGATGCATACAGCCTCAGGATACTTATTGATAAATTCATCAGTGATCCTGCCTTCATGAAGAAAGCTGGACGCATCGCCGGAGATTATGTTCGTAAGAACAGCGGAACTTCAGACCGCATCCTCGGTGAAATAGGTCTCTATTGAAACATTATTCTGTGTACCAGGATGCATACATGTGGTAATCACGTGCAATGCGCTGGTTTATCTCTTTTGCCTGCTCGGGGTCAACATCCTTTATGTACTTGGCTGGAACACCTGCCCAGATTGTATTTGGCGGTATCTGCGTCTTTCCCAATACAACAGATCCTGCGGCTACTATGGCTCCTTCTCCCACTATTGCGTGGTCAAGCACAACTGAACCCATGCCTATCAGAGCATTATCCTTAATCTCAGCTCCATGAATGGTCACATTATGACCAATAGAAACATTATCACCAATAGTAGTAATGGAGCGCTGGTAAAGAGTATGTATTACCGTACCGTCCTGGATATTCGTCCCGTTACCTATACGGATAGAATTCACATCGCCCCGCAAAACAGTTCCAAACCAGATACTGCAACCATTACCAATTACAACATCTCCTATGACTGCAGCATTTTCGGCAAGGAAGCAGTCATCTCCTATCATAGGGGTAATACCTCTAACTGTTTTTATTAAAGCCATATTACTTTTGTAGAAATTACAATGCGAAAATAGTGTAAGTTTTTGGAATTAAAATACCAATCATCAGACTAATTGATTACTTTTGCGATTCAAGACAATAACACATATAAAATATTCAGAACTATGAAGTTTTTGACAAATGAAAAATTAGTCATTTCCGGCGCAGCCGGCATGATTGGATCAAACATGGCACAGACTGCCATAATGATGGGACTGTCATCAAACATCTGTCTTTATGATGTATATCTTCCTGGTTTGGAAGGTGTGGTCGAGGAACTTCGCCACTGCGCTTTTCCTGGTGTGAACATCACCTTCACCGATAAGGTTGAAAAGGCTTTTAAGGATGCAAAATACATGGTTTCATCCGGAGGTGCCCCACGTAAGGCCGGTATGACCCGTGAGGACTTGCTGGTTGGCAATGCTAAAATTGCAGAACAACTGGGTAAGGATATAAAAAACTATTGCCCTGACTTGAAGCACTGCGTTATTATTTTCAACCCTGCAGATATCACCGGTCTGGTAACTTTGGTCTATTCTGGCCTCAAACCTTCACAGATTACAACTCTGGCTGCTCTTGACTCAACACGTCTGCAGAGTGCACTTGCCAAACATTTCAATATTGCCCAGGATAAAGTCACTACAGCACGCACTTACGGCGGTCACGGTGAACAGATGGCAGTTTTCGCTTCAACTGCAAGGATTGATGGTAAACCCCTGACCGACATCATAGGTACTCCTGCTCTCACAAATGAACAATGGGCACAGATGAAACAGGATGTCATCAAAGGTGGAGCCAAAATCATCGAGCTGCGAGGACGTTCATCTTTCCAGAGTCCTTCATTCGTATCAATAGAGATGATAGGCGCAGCTATGGGCGGTGACAAGTTTGAGTGGCCGGCTGGTTGCTACGTGAACAACTCACAGTTCCAAAACGTAATGATGGCCATGCCTTCAACAATAGACGCTACTGGTGTACACTACACCGATGTCAAGGGTACGGCTGCCGAGATGGCTGATATTGATGCCAGCTATAAACATCTTCAGGCTATGCGCGATGAGGTTATATCATTGGGTGTTCTCCCCGCAGTAAGCGAGTGGAAAAAATACAATCCGAACCTCTAATCCTGTATCTATTATTAATAAATGAGAATGCAGTGCATAAATTGCACTGCATTCTTTTTTGTTAACGACCTCAAAATATAGCTCTGTAAATCTTTTTGATTGTTAAATGAGAGCAAAAAACTTTTCACATAGTAAACTGGTTGGAAAATGCATGTTACTTTTGTATAGATATCGTGAATCGCCATGAGTGGATTTTCTAAAACAATGACGAACATGCTGGTCTGCATCTTTTACATTAATATGCAGATTAATTCAGCTACAACCGTCCATAACTATGCACAATTCCCTGAAACGGGCCGTTATTTAACAGTCTATACATCCTCTGATTATGGACAGCATCCCGTCACTGAGGACATACCGACATTTGAGAACGGAAGGAAAAAGACTTATATCCTGAATGCATTTTCCTTTGTTGCTCTTTCAGTCTCTGCCCTGTTCCTTATAATGTCCGTACAAATCCGAAAAAAAATAAGTGACGAGAGAAAAAAAGCCATTGATGAAAAAAAAGCTGACAACACAGCCATACGCAATCTTGTATATAATCTCAAGACGCCACTTTCCTTGATCTACAATCCCATCAAGGAAATTGTTGAATCCGGTAGGCCTGATATCATTACTACAACCAAACTGAAATCCGTAATCAGACAGGCCGATCTGATGACCCACATGGTCAATATAATAATGGAAGAGACTGATGAGGGGATTGAAAAGAAAGGAATCTGTACTGAATCCGTGGATTTGAATGATTGGATTGGATACCTGACAGATGAGTTTATTGTCACCCATGAAGACAGGAATATTGTAATAAAAACCGAACCTGATCTCTCAATTGATTCGGTCATACTTGACAAAACTATTATATCCGATGCTATTAACGCTGTCATGGAATGTATTCTTTCACATTGCACCGATGACTTCACAATGACTTTCAGGACAACAGAAAAAAAAGGATACTATCTTGTATCAATAGAATGCCCTGATATCGATATTCCCTTTGACAAGGAGACATTTTCAGGGAACAATGGCAATGCAAAACGGAATGATGAAAAGAAACAAACGAAACTCCCGGAAGCCAGAATCAGAATGAATCTCTTGGGAGGAGATATCATGGCAAGGTTTGTGTCCGACAAGTCAAGTATATTGTTCCAAATCAGAATTCCTGTAATTCCACAATCCGAAATCAGCCTCACAGAAGGTCTGGCACGTCCATACAGATACGAATCTGAAAAACCGATTCATGAAATCAATGATAATTCCAAGGAATTTGAAACCAGCAATTCAACACTGCTTATAGCAGATGACCAGCAAGAACTACTTGATTACATGAAAAAAGAGCTTCACCCATTCTTCAAGAACATATATACAGTTCCCGACGGAAAAATGGCGTATGACACCATAATATCTAAAATACCAGATGTTGTGATAAGCGATATAATAATGCCGCGCATGAACGGATTTGATTTGTGCAGAAAAATAAAGGCAGATCCTGAACTATTTCATATTCCTGTAATACTGCTTACTTCAAGAACTAATCCAAAAGTACAGGAATTGGGATACAAGTTAGGAGCCGATGTTTACATAGCCAAACCTTTTGACCTTAACCTTTTGTATAAAGTGATTTGCAGCCAGATAAAGAACCGACAACAGATAAAGAAGCAATATTCCGGAAAACCCTTTTCAGACATAACAACAGCAACAACTCCCAATGCTGCTGATGAAAAATTTATCATTAAGCTCACCAAACTTATAAAAGATAATATAAGCAATCCACTGCTTGATGTGTCTTTCCTCGTTGAAAAACTCCATATGTCCAGAACTGCTCTGTTTATGAAAGCCAACCATCTGTTGGGACTATCTGCAGCACGTTATATAAAGCAAATCAAGATTGAGACTGCTAAGGAACAACTCATCAAGACTGACAAACAGATAAATGAGATAGCCTATTATCTCGGGTTCAATGATTGCCAGTATTTCAAAACAGTGTTCAAACAAGAGACAGGAATGACCCCTAAACAGTTCAAGAAAAAAAACGAGTTAAACAGAATCTCATGAAAACACTTCTATTCATGCTTCAAACTGAAACGGTACCACAAACACTTACTGAGAATCCTCCTTTTTATATCTTATTGATTATATTAGTGCTGTTCTTTTTCATAATTGCACTTTGTGTTTGTTTCAGATTACAAAAAAAGTCAATAAGTAAAAGCAAAACGGCAGCAAAGGAAATGGAAGACAAGATATTATTTCTTACCAACATAGTTCATGAGCTGCGTACTCCACTCATCATGATATACAATCCCCTCAAGGAACTGTTAATAAAAAGGAATGTGGATAATAAAGACTATGAACGTATAAAGGGGATATACAATCAGGTGAACAAGATGACATCCATGATCAACTTGATTCTCAACGGTAGCCGGAACAAGACAAGCAAAAAGGACCTGATCCCAGAAACCATAGACCTCAATTCATGGATAAATGAAATTCTGAATGATTATGATCTTTCTTTTTCCGATGACGGACATCGCTTTGTCTTCCTGCCAGATCCCAAGATACTTTCAACACGGATAGACAAGAGTATCATTGAAACCGGCCTTTCCAACCTTCTCAACAATGCTGTAAAGTACAGCCCCAAAGGATCCGTAATAACAGTTTTCACCCACAAGGAAGGAGAACGTATTTCCATCACTGTACAAGACAAGGGAAGAGGTTTCTACTGCGACTCCGAAGACCTGTTCCGTAAAGACTACAGGGAGAGACCGGATGACTGTTTGCCGGGATATGGTTTAGGGCTTACATACGTCCGCTTTCTGATGGAACTTGCCGAAGGCACAGTAACAGCCTCACATAACGAAGACGGGATAGGTTCATCATTCTGCATGACATTTCCCGCCAGGTTACAAAAGTGAATTCCATATAAATACCATATCATAACGATTTGTAGACTGAACCAGGTAAAGCTGATATAAGCCCCTTCATTTCCAAAGTGAAAAGGATGGAAGTCAGCTTTACATACGGTATGTTGCAATCCACAATAATTGTATTCAAATGGACTCCATGAGCCCTGAGTCTTATGCGTTCATATACCTTGGACTCTTCTTCAGACAAATCGGGAAAGAGTTGCTTCTGGACCGGGATTGATCCTGTTCCTGTCATCCAGTTCATGGCACTCAGGAAATCCTCTGCTGATGTAATCAGACCTGCTCTATTTGTTCTTATCAGCTCATTGCAACCCACAGAGCAAGGATCACCCACACTTCCGGGAAACGCAAAACAGTCACGGTTGTAACTTTCCGCTATCTCAGCTGTAATCAGGGATCCTCCCTTTGCCTTCGACTCAACTATTACAGTAGCATCCGCAAGACCGGCTATAATTCTGTTCCTCCTGACAAAATTATTCCTTAACGGAACTGTTCTGCTCATGAATTCAGTCACAAGGGCTCCTTTCTCCAGCATGGATTTAGCCACAGACCTATGAGATGCAGGATAAATCATATCCAATCCATGGCCAAGAACCCCAATTGTACAACAGTCATCCGCAAGAGCAGACTTGTGGGCCTGAATATCTATTCCATATGCAAGTCCACTTATGACAACTATATCCGGACATAACCGATGTAGTTCCCTAACAAATGAACCACACATAGCAAGTCCGTATTCTGTAGCTTTTCTTGTACCTACAATGCTCACCATATGCAAGGCATTGAGGTTGGCATTACCCATCTTAAACAGGACCAATGGCGCATCCATGCAATCCTTAAGTCTCGCAGGATACTCTTCATCAGCAAAAGTGATGCAACTGATTCCGTGCCTTTTGATGAAATCCAATTCCTCACGGACAAAAGAATAATACCCGGAACAGTCCAGAGCCTCAATTAGACTCTGTCTGACTCCGGGTATCAGTTCTTTCAGATGATCACGGCACTTGAAGATTTCCTTCGCGCTGCCTAACTGTTCATACAGGAATCTGGCTCCTGTACATCCAAGTCCATCTATTCTGTTTAATGCGAGCAATGCCGTAAGTTCATCTTCCGGCATTTGATCACTTGTTAATTACTATCTGTTCTATCAGAAACCTGCAACAGCACTCTGATATTTTACAAATTCTATATCCTTCTTTATCTTATCCTTTAGAGTAGGATCAAGACTGACAGCCTTCTGCAGATTCTGTGCTACTGCTGCGGCATCGTTGGTGCGTGCAGCGGCAACAGCCAAAAGATATGCGGTATTTGCATCGGCATTCCTTATGGAATTAAGGACCCTCTTGGCACCTGCATAGTCTTTGGTCATGATCAAAGCAAGAGCCTCTGCATTTGTGTTGCTGCCTCTCAAGGCGGAAAGAGCACGCTCATACTGTCCCTGAGCAATATACATATTACCCAAAGCCTCCTGATTAACTTTGCTGTCTCCACCTTTTGCAAAATATGATGCCGCATCAGCAGCCTTCTTCTGAGCAAGACAGAGAAGACCCATATTGGTATTGGCCTCCGGAGCAGAAGAGTTCAACTGGAGTGCCTTACGGAAGTTTGACTCTGCAGTGGCCAAATCGCCATCACTGAATGCAATCTCACCAAGATTATTGAAAGCACGATAATCATTCGGGAATGTTCTGGTGACAGTGGTAAAGATATCCTTCTTTTCAGCCTTGTTTGAAGTCAATGTAGCGGCATAAAGCATCTCTTCTATACTTAGAGCCCTTGGATCGGTCTTGTAAGTCTCCTTTATTTCATCATCTGAACGACCTATTATCTGATAGTTCAATGTCAGACGTGCACGACGTAACTGAGGCAAAATATCTGCAGCCAAGTCATTATATACAGTAGAAAGGTTCTTTATTTCAGTCTCACGACGTTCCGGATCATCATACATGGAGAGAACACGGAGGATGAGGTCCTTATCCTGAAGATTCGATTTGCTGACCAGTTCCTTGAAACCTTCCCAGTCCTGAGCGGTATAGTTGGACTCGACATCAGCGTCTATCTTGGCCTTTTTGATTTCATTCTTGATATAGCTGGCTGCATTTGACTCACGCTGACTTGCCAGTTTATCATTCAGCTTGACACCACCATCAGGTGAAGCATATGCTGAAACCTGTACGTTTTCAATCTCATAATTGTTGTCAGCAGCATAATTCTTCATGGATTCCTTCAGTGCCTTCACAGCATCGCTGTTAGTTTCCGATGAACGGACGTTAGCCTGTTGAATGACGAACATTATATTGGCATCCTGAGCCTGCTTTATAATACGCTGGAATGCGTCCTGTGAAGCTAAGGTGTTTGCACCTTTAGCCGCATCGGAATAAAGCTCTGCCGTTGAAATGACACCATCGGCAATCTTTACAGGAGCAATCTCTATCTTCTTGCCGTTCTTTGAAGCGTTGAATATGACGTAAAGTTCAGATTTGGCCATCTCCGGCTGATACTTGAAAGCATCCTTGAATGTGAATGTTCCGCCGTCCTTGTAATTTACGACCCTATTGTTACCTTGAACTTTCTCGCCCTGAAGCGTAACAGGCTGTCCCTTGACAGAACCCCCTTCCCAACGGAGTTCCGGAGTAGCGGTACATACAACCTTCTTGGGGAAGAACTTGGCAGGGAAAGTACCTGTCACGGTGTAAGGAACTTCACCGCCTACGGCCTCAAGAATTTCCGGAGTCACGACATAATAGTCCGAAGACATGTCCATACCGGACTTGCATCCGGCCAACACCAGAAGACCAGCGCCCAAAAGCGCAAAACGTAGTGATTTTGACATAATGAATCTGTTTAACGTTAAAATGTAATGTCTATTTTTATCTTAATAACGCAAACATACAAAAAAAGAACTAAAGCCAAGCTATCAGGGATACATTATTTTTCTACTGATATGTTTCTTGGATGATGCATGATTATTTCCTCACGAAGACGTGATCGGTCAATATGCGTATATATCTCCGTGGTGGAAATCTTCTCATGTCCCAGCATTGCCTGTATTGCCCTCAGATTAGCACCGCCCTCAAGAAGATGGGTGGCAAACGAATGCCTGAAAGTGTGTGGACTTACGTTTTTTCTGATACCGGCCTTTGCGGTCAGATCCTTCACCATATCGAATACCATTACCCTGGAGATTGGCTTTCCCCGACGGAAACTCAAAAAAAGGAATGGTTCGCTTCCGGGTTTAATTTCAATATGGCAACGTTGTGAAAGATACAGTTCTATCTCATGTAGCGCCCTCCCTGATATCGGCACAAGCCGTTGTTTGCTTCCTTTGCCGGTAACCCTCACAAAACCCTCTTCGGGATAGAGGTCAGCCATCTTCAGACTACACAACTCCGATACTCTTAGCCCACAGCTGTACATCGTTTCTATCATTGCCCTGTTGCGCTGTCCTTCGGGGAGAGTCCTATCTATTGCCTGTAATATGGCATCTATCTCCTGTACTGACAGGACATCCGGAAGATGTCGGCCAATCTTGGGAGATTCAAGAAGTTCTCCCGGATCATCCTGACGATAACCGTCAATGTTCAGGAATCTGAAAAACGAACGCACTCCGGAGATGATTCTGGACTGGGAACGGGGGGCTATGCCCAGATCACCCATGGCTGCAGCAAATCCATGAAGGTCGTCAAGTGTTATATCACTCAACTCTATCCCGCATTCATTAAAGTAGGAAATAAGTTTTGAAACATCATCCATATAAGCTTCCGCCGTATTCAGCGACAACGATTTCTCCAACAGCAGATACTGACGGTATCTCTTGAGTACCGCAACTTGTTCAGAAGAGGAGTTCTGTATACCGTCGGTTTTCATTATTTGAGAAAACAGTATAACTTTGCAGCAGAATGGATTCCCTAAAACGGGCCAGCACAAAGATACAAAATAAAACATGTCATTATCCGGACAGGGCATAGGATATACCGGTGAGGATGTTTTGGAGGATTATATCTCCAGACACATATCTCCGGAGAGCAGACTACTGGAATCACTCTATAGAGAGACAAACCTAGCCATGCTCAACCCACGCATGGTATCGGGGCATATCCAGGGAAGAGCGATCAAGATGCTGGTATCCATGATAAGACCGTCCAATGTCCTGGAAGTAGGAACATTTACAGGATATGCTACTCTTTGCATTGCCGAGGCCCTGTCCCCTTACGGTAGGGTACACACCGTGGAGATTGACGATGAAAAGGAGGATTTTATCCGCAAATGGATAGATAGTTCACCTTACTCTGACAGAATAATACTCCATATAGGTGATGCACTTGAAGTGGTTCCGTCTCTTGGAGAACAGTTTGACATGGCATTTATTGACGGCGAGAAGAGGGAATATCCGGAATATTGGGACAAACTGTTCCCATATATAAAAAAGGGAGGTTTCATCATAGTCGACAACACCTTATGGGACGGTCATGTAGCTGATTCACGCTTCAATGATGAACAGACCGAAGCTATTCGCAGGTTCAATGACATGGTGGCATCGGACCGACGGGTTGAAGTGGCAATCATACCCATTCGGGACGGATTGTCAGTAATAAGGAAAAATGAGAATTGAGATATGGACAGTACTAGACAACAGAAAATTTCAAGACTGATACAAAAGGAACTGAGTGAAATGTTCCTCATGCAGACAAAACTTACGAAAGGACTTATGGTGACGGTAAGCGGAGTCAAGATAAGCAGTGACTTAGGCATTGCCAGTATTTACTTGAGTATTTTCCCGTCAGAGAAGGGAGAAGAGACGGTCCGCAACATAAACTCCAATGTCAAGGAAATAAGATACGATCTGGGACAGAGGGTAAGATATCAGTTGCGTATCATACCCGAGTTGAGGTTTTTCCTTGACAACACACTTGACTATATGGCTCATATTGACGAGCTGCTCAAAAAATAGACTCCGGCTGACGGAATGAAAATATCTCTGTACATAGCAAAACGTTATCTTTTCGCAAAAAAGAACCATAACGTAATAAATATCATTTCAGCTATCTCTATTGCCGGGATAGCTTTGGCCTCATTTGCATTAATCTGCACCCTTTCCGTATTCAACGGTTTCCATACCCTCATATCCACCCTGTTTTCCGATTTTGATCCGGAACTGAAAGTAGAACCGGTTCACGGAAAATTTTTCCGGACCGATGATGAGAGAATCTCAGCTGTAAGATCCCTTTCCTTCATAGATGTCTGTTCATTCACACTGGAGGAACAGGTCCTGCTCCAGTACAAAAGCAAGCAACAAATTGCCATAATGAAAGGAGTGGATGATAGCTTCCACGAACTGGCCGATATAGAATCCATTCTGCTTGGCAACGGCATTTATATGCTATCCGATGAAATCTGTGACTATGGAATCCTTGGCATCAATCTTTTAAGAAAAATGGATTGCGGAGCTCAACCCATAGATCCCCTCACGCTTTATGTCCCCAGAAAAGACAGCAATATGAATATGGTCAACCCAGCCAACTCTTTCAAATCCGCGCCGGTCTTTTCACCCGGAGTTTTTTTTAAGGTTGATCAGGAGAAATATGATGACAACTATATCCTTGTCTCGCTGGACCTGGCCAGAAAACTGACAGGGAACCGAAACAACGCATCCGCAATGGAACTCAAACTCACCGGAGGTACTGGAATCTTAAAGGCAAAACGAGAACTTAAATCAATACTGGGTGACGAGTTCAGGATACTGGACCGTTTCCAGCAGCAAGCCGATGTATTCAAGGTGGTTAAACTGGAAAAATTCATATCCTATCTGTTCCTCTCATTCATTCTTCTGATTGCATGTTTCAATATAATCAGTTCTCTGATTATGCTCATGTTGGAGAAACAGAATGACGCCATTCTGCTGAAAAGCCTAGGTGCCGGAGAAAAAACAGTAGAAAGAATATTTGTTTTGAACGGAGTCCTGATATCCCTGACCGGAGCCATAGCAGGACTTTCAGCCGGAATAGTGGCAGTTCTGCTTCAGCAGCATCTGGGACTCCTAAAACTCGGTGCTGCCGGAAATTTCATAGTGGATTACTATCCCGTAAACCTGAAAATAAGTGATATCATTATAGTTTTGCTGACAGTCATTGCAGTCAGCTTCATCTCCATACGCCCCATAGGACACATAGCACGAAAATTGGTATCAAAGGGTCACTGATTCCGCATTTATCCCATCATCCATGAAAATGGAGGCGTTCGGAAGGAATGTCTCCACCGATTCTGTAGTCAGAAACCTGCAGGATGAATTCCTGGTGCAACGTGAGTCAATCTCAGGATGGCGCTCCAGATAATCCTTCAGTGATGAAGCAACATATTCACCCTGGGAAACTATCCTGATGTGTTCCGGGACATATCTGCTGATTTTTTCCAAGAGTAACGGATAATGTGTACATCCTAAAAGTATGGTGTCAATCTCGGGATCTTTTGCAAGCAGGTTCTCCACATGACGCCTCACAAAGAAATCTGCCCCATCCGAACCCGACTCCCCGTTTTCAACGAGAGGGACCCATATAGGACAAGCCTCTCCCGTTACTATAATATCGGGAAAAAGTTTGTTTATCTCGAGCGGATATGAAAGTGATTTCACAGTACCGGGAGTAGCCAATAAACCTACATGGCGTGTTCGGGTCATGTTACCCAATGACTCCACCGTAGGTCTGATAATACCTAGAACGCGCCGGTTTGAATCAATACGGGGCAAGTCAATCTGCTGAATGGTCCTCAAAGCCTTTGCCGATGCTGTATTGCAGGCAAGCACAACCAGATGGCATCCCATTTCAAAGAGTTTGCTGACACATTGCAGTGTAAACTCATATACAACCTGAAAAGACCTGGTTCCATAAGGTGTACGGGCATTGTCGCCAAGATAGAGGAAATCGTAATCAGGAAGAACAGTTCTGATATGTTTCAGAATGGTCAGACCACCATAACCTGAGTCAAAAACCCCTATCGGGCCGGGATTGGAAGACAACAGATGATTATTCATTTTTATAACTTACTTTAAAGGCACCAAAGCGCTTCCTGAATTCTCGCCCCCTTCCGAACCTATATCTTTCAGGCCGAGATATCTGTAAACCTGATTGGAGATATCCACTCCCCGCTCCGGATCAATATAGAGATATGTCCTTGTCCCGGTATCTATAATATAGTCCAAACCCATGGACTTTCCCACACTGTTCACCGCTTTGATAAGTTTTTCCTTAATTGGAACAAGCAACTCCTCACGCTTGTTTTCCAACTCTGACTGGACATTGTCACGAAAATCAGAATAGGTGTCCATAAGTACCTGAAGTTCCTTTTGCCTTTTGGCGACGATTGAGGGGGCAAGCTGATTCTGTTCCAACATGAACTCTACATACTGACGTTCAAACTCTCTCTTGGAGCGTTCTATCTCCTCCTTGAAATCAGACTGGATTTTCATTAGGTTATCCTGTGCCTCCTTATATTCAGGCATTAGCTTCAGGGTTCCGTTGAAATCCATATAACCGAAATTACCGGTCTGAGCCCATAATGAAAAAGGCAACGCAACCAGAATCACTGAGACAATCGTTTTTAATGGTTTCATATGCGGCAGTAATTGATTTTTCATTTGAAAAACCATAAGGGGGATACAGGCTTCAAAGTCCGTATTCCCCCTTTTTATGGGTTAAAACATAATTATTTTATTCCTAGTTTAGCCTTGACGGCTTCAGTCACATCAGTAGTGAGAGTGGAGTTAACAAACGGTATCACACCATTGGCTACGTCAAAGATGCATGTATAACCACCCTCCTCGCCAACTTCCTTGATGGCTTTCTGTAGTTTGGTCAGAAGAGCATCCATCAGTTCAGTGTGCTTATTGTTAAGGTTAGTAAGGCAATCATCATGATACTGTTCCATTTTCTGCCTACTATCCATAATCTCCTGCTCTCTGCGGGTCCTGATATTCTCAGGAAGAGTCTCACGCTGCTTCTCATAATCCTCAACCTTCTTGGAATATTCATTCATCATATACTGAAGTTCTTCGTCATACTGTTTCTGAAGCGTTTCCAACTCAGTCTGCGATGTCTTGAATTCAGGCATCATCTGAGCCACCTCATTGGAATTGATATTCCCGAATTTCTGTCCGTACATGCACATTGGTGCAAGCGCCAGAAGAATAACCAATAGTTTTTTCATATTTTTATAATTATGTTAGTTACTTTTTCGGCCGCAAAATTAAGCATTTAATTTGAATAGCCGAGTTTACGCAACACTTCGTTGCTAATATCAATCTTAGGCGAAGCATATACCATACTGGAGGCTGATGACCTGTCAATCACCACTTGGTATCCTTCTGCCTCGCTAATCTGTTTTACTGCTTCGTAAATCTCATCCTGGATGGGATTCATGAGGCTCTCTCTCTTTTTGAAAAGTTCCCCTTCAGGACCGAAATACTGGCGTTTGAGTTCGCTTGCCTGCTTTTCCTTTGCCACTATTTCCTCCTCTTTCTTGGTTTTCTGCTCATCGGAAAGGAAAACCGACTCATTCTGATAGTTCTTGTACAAAGTCTGTGCCTCCAAGGACACCGCCTCCACTTCGGCCTGCCAACGTTTGGAAAGCTGGTTAAGTTGTTCGTTTGCACGTTCGTAAGCCGGTATCCTGTTCAGAATATACTCCATATCAACCAAAGCGAATTTCTGCGCACCTGCGGTGATGCAGAAAAGGCACATAAGTGCTGCAAGTGTAAAAATCTTCTTCATAATATCATCGTTTTTCCTTAATATAACACTATTGTCAATTATGTTAAAACTCCTGTCCCAACACAAAGTGTATCTGACTGCCGCTGTACGTTCTGGAACCGTTGATCGGGTCGAATCCGTATCCCCAGTCTATACCCATCATTCCTATCATGGGAAGGAATACGCGGACGCCCACACCTGCGGAACGTTTAAGGTCAAAAGGATTGAACCTGGATATTGAGGTCCAGGCATTACCTCCCTCAACAAACGCAAGAGCATATATAGTAGTTGAATTCTGCATCATCAGAGGATAACGGAGTTCTGCAGTCATACGGGTGTAGGCATAACCGTCCGAATATGGAGTAAGTGAACCATTATCGTATCCACGCAGACCTATTATGTCCGTGGCGTACGTATATGAACCGCCACTCATTCCGTCTCCACCCATGAAGAACGTCTCGAACGGAGACTTCTTGTACTTGTTATAGTGACCTAACAGACCGAAATCCATACGTGTCATAAGCACAAGACGTTTTTTCATTCCGTTTGTAAGGGAAGTATATGTACGGCTTGTAAACTTCCACTTGTTATACTCAATCCATTTATGTTTCTGTTCAAGCTCAGACTGGTAAGTAGCTGACGTAGGGTCTGATGCAAGATTCCTGTAATCCACACCATCAAACAGGGAGTATGGAGGAGTCAGAGCCACAGACAGGGAGAAATCTGAACCGGATGTCGGGAACAGAGGACTGTTTGAAGTGGAGTGACTCAATTCAAAAGTCAGGTTTATATTATTGCAGGTCCCGTTATGTATAAGGAAATACCTCCATTGTTTCAAGTCATAAAGAGTATATGACAGGGAAGACCTTAATACGGTATATACATCCGGCCAGTTCAAACGCTTGCCCCAGCCTATGGACCCTCCGAACATCCTTATATATGTATCAGGGTCGTAGTATGACTCATAGTTATTGTAATACCCGTTACCGTAATAGTTGTAGTTTCCATACCCGTAATAGTAGTTGTACATATTCTGGTAGTAGGCGGAATTGTAATAGTTACTACTAATATCTGACTGCTTGGAATAATAAAGGTTCACCCAAAGCGAATTGGGGCGCTTGCCGCCGAACCATGGATCCATAAACGAGAAACTCCATGAATGATAGAACTTACCGTTGGAGGAGCCGCTGATTGAAAAAGTCTGTCCATCGCCTTGAGGCAGGAAATTACGGTAGTTGTCACTCTTGTGGAACAGGTTGTACATGGAGAAATTCGTGAACTTTAGCGATACTCTTCCTATCAGTCCCGTCTGCCCCCATCCTGCAGAGAGTTCCACCTGGTCATTTGGTTTGGATTCAAGTTCCCAGTTTATGTCAACCGTTCCGTTTGACTGGTCTGGCCTGACATCAGGATTGATTGTCGTGGGCTCAAAATGTCCCATATTGGCAATAGCACGATATGAGCGTTCCAGAGCATCCCAGGAGAACACATCACCGGGACGGGTGAACAGCTCCCTACGGACAACATTCTCATATACTCTGTCGTTTCCGTAGATATTTACCCTGTTGATGGTATGCTGGGCACCCTCGGCAATCCTTATCTCAAGATCAATGGAGTCACCCTCCACATTGGCCTCCACAGGATTTATCTGTGCCATAACATAACCACCGTTGTAATAATGCCTTTGGATAGCATCCTCATCGGACTTGGTTCTGTCCTCAAGTTTCTTCTGGTTATATACATCACCTCTCTTCATGCCAAGCACATCATTCAAGGCGCTGCTGTTATAAACCGTATTACCAACCCAATTTACATTCCTAAGATAATATTTCCCGCCTTCGTCCAGGGTGAGCCAGATATCAACCGTATTGTCTTCGGGATTGGTGGATACACTGTCCCTGACAATATAGGCGTCACGGTAGCCAAGCTCTCCGTATTTTTCCCGGATCTTGTCCATATCACCCAGGAATTCCTCGTTGACGAACTTTTTGGTACGGAAGAAATCAAGCAGATATCCCTTTTCGTTAGTCTTTTTCATAATCCTGCGGATTTCCCTATCCGATAGGACTTCATTACCTTCAAAATGAATCTCCCTTACCCTGACTTTGTCCTTGCGGTCTATGTATATATCAACATACACCAACCCATCTTCATCAACCTCAGAACGCTGTTGGATACGGACATCGGCATCCTTGTAACCCTTCTCGTCATAATATCTCCTGATCAAGGACTCGGAACGATTCAGGACATTTGGGGTTATCTGTGTTCCGGGAACCAGCTTGAGTTTCTCCTCAAGCTCATTCATCTCACCTTTCTTGATACCGTGGAACACGCACTCCTTCAGTTTTGGACGGTGCACAACCTCTATCTCAAGCCATATCTTGTCACCGGATATCTTCTTAGCCAGAATCCTAACATTGGAAAACAGTCCGTTCTTCCACAAACGCTTCATGGCGTTTGATATCTCAGGCCCGGGAACGGCAAGACGCTGCCCTACCGCAAGACCTGACAGATTTTTCAGAGTCTTGGCGTTCTGGTCATCGCCAGTAACGGTAATATCGGCAATCTCATAACGCTTGGGAGTGCCGGAATAGAGAATGACCGGATTATCCTGTTCGAACTCGTCCTCAGTCTGTGCATTGGACATTACGGTCGGCAAGAACAGCAGCCACAGTGCCAATATCTTCCTTCTCATCATTTCATCCTTACTTTATAGACTGCTCAACCTGTTCCCCTGTAAGACCGAAACGGCGTTCCCTATGCTGATAATAATAGACAGCCTTGCAAAGCTCCTCCAGATTGAAATCTGGCCAGTATGTATCACTGAAATAGAGTTCTGTATATGCTGACTGCCAGAGCAGGAAATTGCTCAGGCGAATTTCACCGCCAGTTCTGATCATCAATTCCGGATCAGCCACGAAATTTGTGGACAATGCTTGGGATATCATATCCTCGTTTATATCTTCCGCTTTAATTTCACCATTGGCTACCTTCTTTGAAATAGTCCTTACCGCATCGGTTATCTCCCATCTTGAAGAGTAGCTCAATGCCATTACCAGATGCAGACGATCAAAATGTTTTGTATTCTCTACACAGTGGTTAACCTTCTCCATAACCCACGATGGAATTTTGCTTGTATCGCCAATCACATGGAGACGCGTCTCATTACGAATGAACATCTCCTCCTCAAGATTGTCAAACAGCAGCTGCATCAGGTTATATACCTCCTCATCCGGACGGTTCCAGTTCTCAGTTGAGAAAGTATAAAGAGTCAGATATCTGATTCCTATCTTTATTCCGCCCAATAACAGATTCCTGAGCACCTCAACACCCTTAGCGTGCCCTGCTGTCCTTTCCAGTCCACGCTCTTTGGCCCAGCGTCCGTTGCCATCCATTATGATTGCCACATGATTGGGTATCCTGTCCTTATCCAACCGCTCCTGATATGTCATAATTCCTGTTGTTATTCAAATAATTCATTTAATCTCATTGCAATCGCAAGGTTTTCTGAACATGTCAAACGTTATGTACAGCATTGTAAAACTGTAGCTGTCCTTGTTCTTGATTCCCTTGCCGCTTATCATGAAAGGGTCTTTCATTACTGAACCCTCCTGCATGGTCACCTCCAGCCTGTCCGAAGAACTGAACCGCATGGTCCACTCGGCACCTACGTTGATTCTATCGGAAAGTTTGTAGCGTACTCCCATCCCCAATGGAATGCACAGTGCGAAATCATCCTTTACAGGCTTGGGGGCAAAAACCACACCCACTCCGGCCAGTCCGTAAGGAGCAATCCTGTGACATCCGTCCCAAGGAGTCATGCTGTAACCGCAGAATCCCCATTCCGCCTGTAATCCCGCTTCATAGAGCGTGCGGCTGAACGAAACCCTGTCCTCTGGCAACACCCCGAAAGAATTGCCTGAATCACCGGAAATACCGGCTGCCGCCATATCGAACTTGAGGGAGAAACGTCTGTTCACGTTATATCTCGCAATAACAGAAGCCATACCGTTTGTATTCCTGTAAAGACGGGTATTTGCATCCCCCATATAGAATGCGCCGCCTCCACCAAGACCTAACTCCATGAAATAACCCTCATCCTGTCCTGTCATACGGCAGCATGTAAGGAGAAAAAACATCATCAGAGTATATCTTGACTTCAACAGCATCATTCAAAGCCTGTTTAGACGGTTAATAACACCTCTCCATACCTGACCGTCACCGGTCACTATCCAGACACCTCCGTAACTGTCCGTAGTACATACGACCGACGAGACAGTCCCCTTCAGTTCCTCAGGTAGCTGCATGAAGTTGTTATACGTGGTATAATAGTCGTTATATCTGTCACAAAACCTCCATGTCAGCCCGTGGTCCATGGATTGCCAGAATCCGTCCAGAGGAGTACCCAATGCAAACAGGGAACCGTCATAGCTGAAAACGGCAAGATTCTCAAGGGTTGGCAGTTCAAGGGAACCTCCCATCGCGTCAGTCTGTCTTGTCCAATTGCTGTCACCGGACAATCTTGTCCAGACTGACGGGCATAAAGTTCCGTCCTCCTCCGCAATTCCTGCCAGCACATATCTCACAATATTGCTGTTGGTAACAAGAGTATCACAGAAAATGCGTGCGGAACGGTCAGGAAAACCGGCGGGAACCTCCCCCTCCCTGAACCAGGTCTGCATATCTGTTGACCTGACCAGCATCCCGTCGGAATCCACAGCCCACATCACTCCAGTCTCGTTTCCGGCCGGAAACATAAGAGACAAGGTTACACCTGTAGGTGTCCATGTGAATCCGTCCTCAGAGCTGTAGAGGGTTGTTCCGGCAAGCGTATGGAATTTGCCCTTGAAAAGGGTTACTGTTCCACTCCATCCATCAGCGGGAAAACCTTCAAGTGCAACGGGTACACCCCATGAGGTACTGCCGATATTGCCCCTTATTACATAAGGAACATTTTCAGGAGTGGTGAAATAATCATAAATAACGTCACCGCGACAGACAGCAGCTTTCTGTATGTATCCGGACATCAACGGATCAAAAGAGCCGTGCCAACTCATGGAATCGGGATTCACCTTATGGACATTGAGACTGAAACCGTACTCGCGTACAAATGATTTGTCTGTCGATACCGCATAGAACTTGAGCGGACGCGTAAAGTCTATCTCCACATCCGAGCTCCATTTCGTTATAAGTGTGTCCCGGACATCATCATACATAAAATAGACAGTTCCGTATGAACCAATCGTACATGTAACGGAATTAAGAATGGAACCTTGAGCAAGGGAATCCCTGTTATAAATCCTGTTTTCCACCTGGTCAATGGTCATGGGATACATGGAACCGTTCTGACGCACCTCAATGATAGTGTCCCTGCGTTGATAACTCAAGTCATTCTTCATGACATTGTAATAGCCGAGCCTGAATGAAGTTATGGCGGCATAAGGGGATGTCTCTACCTTGGCTTCATCAAAACAGGATACGGTCAGGGCCAGAATCACCAGCAACAACAGACAAATACTTTTTTTCATCTTCAAACCGGAAACACTCGATAATTCGTGCAAAAATAACAACAATTTCATTCAGAGTGTGTGTAATATTGTTGTTTTATATTAAATATTAGTTACTAACATCATATTTTCGTAACTTCGCGGCAAACAGGAATGAAATGGACAATATGAAAAAACAAGTGGCACGTGAACTCTTGAGAATAGGTGCCGTCAAGGTTCAGCCGGACAAACCGTTCACCTGGGCGTCAGGCTGGCTGTCCCCCTTCTATTGTGACAACAGGAAAGCGCTCTCCTTTCCTGAAGTGAGGAATCTTGTCAAGGAATCCCTCTGTTCCGCAATCAAGGATAATTTCGGAGATTATGACGTAATTGCCGGTGTAGCGACAGGCGCCATTGCACAAGGAGCCCTTGTGGCAGACCGGTTGGGTAAGCCCTTCATCTATGTGAGGTCTGCTCCCAAAGACCACGGACTTGCAAATCTGATAGAGGGTTACCTGGAGAAGGGAAGCCGGGTAGTCGTTGTGGAGGATCTCATCTCGACCGGCGGAAGTAGTCTCAAGGCTGTACAGGCCCTGCGTGACGCGGGCAGTACGGTTACCGGAATGGTGGCATCGTTTACATACGGTTTCAAGGTGGCTGAGGACGCTTTCACCCAATCCGATGTCAAGCTTGTTACCCTAACTGACTACAAGTCCATGCTTGAGACAGCCCTTGAATCGGGGTACATCAGCCAAGAACAACTTCCAACGCTTGACAAATGGCGTGAAAATCCATCGGAATGGGGGAAATAAGATGAAAAGGATAGAAAGTCAGATAAAGCATATCCCTTATTCTCAGGAACAGGTTTATGCAAAGGTCTCTGACCTGAACAACCTCCAGACTGTTGCGGACAAACTGCCGTCACAGGATGAAATGAACATATCCATCAGGAATCTCAGGTGTACGACAGATACAGCGGAATGCGAGATTTCCCCTGTAGGACGTATCTCTTTAGGAATAGTATCAAGGGAACCCTTCAAATGCGTAAAGATGGAAACACTCCAGTCTCCGGTAAAGATGACTGCATGGATCCAGATAGTATCCACTGCTCCCGATTCCTGCAAGATACGTATCACTCTGGATGCCGACCTTAACGTTTTTATGGCCAAGATGGTTGAGAAGCCCATGACCCAGGCTGTCGAAAGGCTTGCCGACATGCTTGCCATGATACCATACTGAAATACAACTGTAATGAAACCTATTTGGGACAAGGGGAAACCCGTCAATGAACTGATCCAGCGCTACACAGTAGGGCGTGACCGCGAGATGGACATGATGCTCGCCAAATCCGATGTTACCGGATCGTTAGCCCACATCACTATGCTCCAATCCATCGGACTCCTTGGAGCCGATGAACTGAAGATTTTGTCCAATGGGCTGAAAGATATCCTGGATACAATTGAAAAGGGTGAATTCACCATTGAGGAAGGTGTTGAGGACGTCCATTCTGAAGTGGAACTCATTCTCACAAGGAAATTCGGCGATATGGGTAAAAAGATACACAGCGGACGTTCGCGAAACGATCAGGTACTCGTGGACCTCAAACTGTTCACCCGTGACAGGCTCCATTCGCTGGTAAACTCTGTCAGAGGCCTGTTTGACATACTCATCAGGCAGAGTGAGAGATTCAGGGATGTCCTTCTTCCCGGTTACACACATCTGCAGATTGCCATGCCCTCTTCATTTGGCCTATGGTTCGGCTCATACGCCGAAGCCTTGACGGATGACATGCTCCAGATCCAGGCGGCATACCGCATGGTCAACCGTAATCCGCTTGGCTCGGCAGCCGGCTACGGCTCATCTTTCCCTATTGACAGACAGATGACCACTGACCTGTTGGGATTCGAATCCATGAACTACAACGTAGTTTATGCACAGATGACACGCGGAAAGATGGAACGCAATGTGGCATACGCACTGGCATCGGTTGCCGCCACTATCAGCCGTCTGGCATACGATGCATGCATGTACAACAGTCAGAATTTCGGTTTCATCAAGCTTCCTGATGACTGTACCACCGGATCCAGCATTATGCCTCACAAGAAAAATCCCGACGTGTTTGAACTCACACGCGCCAAATGTAACCTTATACAGTCCATACCCCAACAGATCACCCTCATGACAAATAACCTGCCGAGCGGTTATTTCCGTGACATGCAGATTGTCAAGGAACTCTTCCTTCCCTCTTTTGAAATGCTGGAAGACTGCATCACCATGACGGCCTATATGCTGGAACATATAAAGGTACGTGAGGACATCCTGTCCGATCCCAAATATGATGCCATTTTCAGCGTAGAGGAGGTAAACCGTCTCGTGCTTGAGGGAGTACCGTTCCGTGAGGCCTACCGTCAGGTGGGAGCATCCATTGAGAACGGCACTTTCAAGGCTGACCGCAACCTGCACCACACACATGAGGGCAGTATAGGGAATCTCTGCAATGACCGTATAACGGAACGCATGGACAAACTTATCTCGGAGTTCTGTTTTGAAAGGGCTGATGCAGCTGTATCACGTCTCCTCTCACGCTGATAAAACATGAAAAAGGTTCTGTTCCTGGCATTTGCGCTGATACTTTCTGTCGGTTGTGAAAACAGCTACAGCACCATGTCAGTCAAATACCGGGTACGGTTCACTTGCCGCATGGACACTGCCCCCTTCAACCAGTTATCCACACCCGGACGCTTCCTTTCCGTCAGGATACTTCCTGACGGAAGCCTTTCCGTGACTGACCCTGACGGAAATGAGAATAAACGGCCTCTCACACAGAAAGAATCATCCTCCTTCATATTGGGACTCGGAGGGCTCATCATAGGGAAGCCCCTTTTTGATACAAACGTTTCATCCTACTATGCCTTTGACCTTGGCTGCCCGGAATGCGACCAGCAGCAATACCGTCTGAAAATAGACCTGTCCGGCAATGCAAAATGTGCCAAATGCGGCAACACATGGAGCCTCAACAACGGAGGGTACCCTGTGGAGACAACCTCAGGCAAGGTCAGGACGCTTTACCGATATCCTGTAAAAACTTCAGGCAGCTCTATAACCGTTTCAAACTGACAAAAATGATAATACTGATAACAGGAATCTCCTCCGGTTTGGGAAAAGCTATGGCAGAAAGGCTGTCGAAAGAGGGTCACACCGTCTATGGGACAATCCGACGGGACAGCTCCGGGATACCCGGCGTTCATTACCTCAAGGCCGATGTCCGTGATGAGGTTTCCGTCAAGGCTGCCGTATCGGCCATCCTGGAAAAAGAGGGATGGATAGACGTATTCATCAATAATGCAGGCATGGGAATTGGAGGGCCCCTGCAATGCCTTCCCACAGAACTCGTAAGCCAACAGATGGACGTCAATTACATGGGATTCGTGAGATTCCTCCGGTATATTATCCCGTCAATGACCGCCAGGAAACAGGGTAGAATAATCTGCATCAGCTCTATTGGAGGACTGCTGGGACTTCCTTTTCAGGGAGCTTATTCCGCCAGCAAATTCGCTATAGAAGGTTACTGCGAGTCCTTACGTATGGAACTGAGACCCTTCAACATCAGCGTTACCACCATCAATCCCGGTGATTTCGCCACCTCCTTCACCTCTAACAGGATAAAGCCTTCCGATGAGGAGGTCATGCACCTCTATCCAGGTTACGCCAGATCCATGGAATCCATCGAAAAGGATGAGACAAACGGACTTGACCCCGGGAGACTTGCCTGTAAAATATCCCGTATCATCAGGAGAAACCATCCCGCAACACGTTATATTGTGGCCACACCAGTACAGAAAATGTCACTGGTCCTGAAGAGACTCCTGCCCCCGAAACTGTTCGAACGGATAATAGCCTCCTACTACAAGCTCTGAAAACATCCATATAATGACGGAAAACAATACGGCCGGGCAAAAGTCCGGCCGCCATATTAAATTTATGTAAAAAGTTGATTGTCAGTATTCGTCCTCGTTAAAGGTGCCAAGAACACTTATAGAATATTTATTATCAGTAAATTAAGTATATGAATCAGGCATCGGATAGTGACCGGATAGCCAAACACATACTGAATCAGGTTGTTTCTCTTTCATACGTCCACGTGGATTTAGTATAAAAAACTTGAGGCTTACAATGATTTCTTGAGACTCCAGTTGCCCATGGTTTGACCGTTATGGGTAATTTCATACTC
>DBYG01000023.1 GCA_002310175.1 Bacteroidales bacterium UBA1192 | reverse complement strand
ACAGCCTCAGCCTTACCGATCTCACCATTACGGTCCTGCTCAGCCACGCTGACCTTAGCCTCATTGATAGCTTTTGCGGCTGCCTCCTTACCCAAAGCCTGGATATAACCAGACTCATCCTTAATATCGGTTACATTAACGTTGATGAGACGTAAGCCTATCTTTTTGAGTTCCACCTCAACGTTCTTGGCAATCTTCTCCAGGAATGTGTCGCGGTCGCTGTTGATCTCCTCGATACTCATGGTTGCTATGACCAGACGGAGCTGACCGAACAGTATATCACGTGCCAGCTCCTGAATCTCCTCGGCAGTGAGTCCCAGCAGGCGTTCAGCTGCATTGTTCATGCTGTCTGGCTCAGTGGAAATACCTACTGTGAAACGACATGGTACATCCACGCGTATGTTCTGACGGCTCAGCGCATTGGTCAGGTTCGCATCAATAGAAATAGGTGTCAGACTCAGGTATGCGTAGTCCTGAATTACTGGCCATACAAACTTACCACCGCCATGTATACATTTAGCACTGCCTCCGCCAGTCTTTCCGTAAACAACCAGAATCTTATCCGAAGGGCAGCGTCTATACCTGCGGATGATTGTTGCAAACAAAATGAAAAGGAGTACCACTCCTATCACGATAAGAATTGAAATATTGTCCATCTTTTTGATATTAAGTTATTAATAAAAACGAAATTCATTCAACGAGCAGGAGATCATCCCCGAGGACCTCAACTATCCTGACATGGTCACCGGTGGGAATCTCCATCCCACGATCAGTCACAGCATCAATCTCATGGGTGGAACCTTTCACGCTTACCTGCACCTTACCGCGTCCTGTACGTGAAGCCGGTATGCGCAAATAGACATCGGCTGTAAGACCTATAGCCTCTGTCAGTTTGAAACTACCGTCATGGGATAGTTTCATAAGCTGTCTGAACATGAAAACAAATGCGGCCACAAAAGATATACCGACAACAATTGAAACTATCTGCAGAAGCAACCCGCTGCTGATGGAATCATACAACAACACACCTGCCCAACCGTAACCAAGCAGAAAATTAATCAGGTTGCGAAAAGAGAACAATCCGCTCATACTGCCGTCCTCAACCGAATCACCGAGCCCATCCAAGGAATCGGGACCCGCATCCACATCCATATCGGTACCCAAACCAATGAAAGTAATCACTGTCTGGATAATAAATACAAGCGAAGCCGCCAAAGCTATTATCCAGAAAACCCTCTGCAGTCCATCCATCTCAGAAAGAAGGCTGCCCAAACTCAACATGTTCATCATTCTCTAAAACAGTTATAAATTAAGGTATAAGAATCTTTTCATACAAAGTTAGCCATTATGCTGATACATTCCACTGGTAAAACAAAAAAAATTATTATCTTTTATTACCTTTGCGCTATGGATTCACCGATATTCGACACCTTGAAGCAACTGCCGCTGTTTCAGGGAATGGCTGCCGATGATTTCAACACCCTTCTGCAGAAGATCAGGCTGGATTTCGTAAAATATCCGCCGGGAAGTTTCATCTGCAGAACTGGTGACGTATGCAGTCATTTTACCTTCCTTATTGGGGGTACCATAGAGAGTTCAAGGAGGGGTAAAGCTGACAGGTTCATCTTTCATGAAAGAATCAGTTCACCCCACCTTATAGAGCCCTACTCCATGTTTGGCGCTACCGGCAGTTACCGTAGGGACTACATTGCTGTCGATACATGCAGCATTCTGAATGTGGACAAACAGTACGTATATACTGAGATCGGAAAGTACAATATTTGCAGGATGAATCTGTTGAACATTCTAAGCGGACGCGTCCAGCAGGCCGACCGGCATACATGGGATATCGACGAATGCACCCTGCAACACAGGATAGCAAGGTTCGTATATGAGTTGTCGGACATACCATATGGTGAGAAACGACTCTTTATAACCATGAATGACCTGGCTGCACTGATGGACACCACAAGACTTAACGTGTCTCGGGAACTGAACACCCTCTCCGCCAATGGAATAATCACCCTCCGGCGTAAGGAGATTCTCATTCCCGCCTTGGAAAAAATGACATAAAGATGGACGAAGCCAAGAAAGCGGCGCTTGATCGCCGTTATGCAAGGATGGCCCTGATTTGGGCTGAGAACTCATACTGTGAGCGCCGCAAGGTGGGCGCTCTGGTGGTTAAGGACAACATGATAATCTCTGACGGGTATAACGGGACACCCACCGGGTTCGAGAATATATGCGAGGACGAGAACAATGTATCCAAGCCATACGTACTCCATGCTGAGGCCAATGCAATCACAAAACTTGCCAGATCAGCCAACAGCAGCGACGGAGCTACGCTTTACGTCACCGCATCTCCATGTATAGAATGTGCAAAACTTATCATACAGTCAGGTATCAGGAAAGTGGTCTACACCGAACAGTATAGGCTCACTGACGGCATTGAACTTCTAAAACGTGCCGGAATAGAGGTGATATACTTGAATCTCGGCAACTGACACTAACCAAACCGTACAAGAAACGCAATGAAAACGCTCAAGAAGATTCTTTTGGGACTCACCATACTTATTGTGGGATTCATTATAGGAAGCCAGGTTGTGGTTCACCTCTGGAAGAAACAGAACAGTAATATAGAGAAACTTATCCGTTACCGGCCGGACAACAAGGTCAGTGCTTTACTACACGCCATTGACAGCAAATACGTGGATCAGATAGACATGGATTCACTCATCGACAAGGCGTTGCCGATACTGCTTGAAGAGCTGGACCCACATTCCGCATACTACCCCGCAGAGGAGACACAGGATAGCAATGACGAACTTCATGGCAGTTTCTCAGGAATAGGCATACAGTTCACCGTGCAGGATGACACGGTAAGAGTCAACAGTGTAATAAGGGGCGGTCCTTCAGAGAAAGTGGGTATCATAGCCGGTGACCGCATTGTGCTCATTAACGACTCTGTGTTTGCGGGAAAGGGAATTTCCTCAAATGAGGTGGTCAAGAACCTGAAAGGTCCCAAGGGGACTGAAGTCAAGGTGGGGATAATGCGTACCGGAGAGCCTGGAATCATTGATTTCAACATAGAGCGCGGGGATATTCCTGTCAAGAGCGTAGACGCAGCGTATATGATTTCACATTCAGAATCCATAGGCTACATCATGATCAACAAATTCGGTGAGACCACCTACAACGAAATGATGACCGGTCTGGCGGAGCTGAGCAGCAAGGGCATGAAGCGACTGATTGTTGACTTGAGGGGCAATACCGGAGGTTATCTTGGCGCCGCCATACAGATGGCCAATGAGTTCCTGCCCAAGAATGACCTGATAGTCTATACTTCAGGGGCACACAGCAGTATTGCACGTCAGTTTGCCAACGGTTACGGACACTACACATCCATTCCACTTGCCGTACTCATAGATGAGTCATCAGCATCAGCATCTGAAATTTTTTCCGGCGCCATACAGGACAATGACCGCGGAACCATAATAGGGCGTCGTTCTTTCGGCAAGGGACTTGTGCAAGAACCCCTTATGTTCCCAGACGGCTCCAGCATCAGAATCACTGTAGCCCGCTACTATACCCCTTCCGGCCGCTGCATACAGAAACCTTACGGGGAATCCGATGAAGATTACGCAATGGATATAGTAAAAAGGTATGAACATGGGGAGTTCTTCACCGCAGACAGCGTCCGTCAGAATGAGAGTGAGGTGTTCACTACCAAAGGCGGAAGGACAGTCTATGGTGGCGGCGGCATCATGCCCGACATTTTCGTTCCGCAGGATACTACCGGATATTCCGAATACTACTCTGAAGTGGTACGCAAGAGTCTTGTGAACAAGTTTGCGTTCCGTTTTGTGGACAGTCACCGCAGTGAAATATCAGCACTCAAGAGTGCATCGGAGATAGAAGCATATTTAGACAGGAACAACGTACTCGGTCAGTTCTATGACTTTGCCACAAGGAACGGTGTCAAGCGCAGCCACAATCTTTCCGGGCCCGCCCTCAAACAGATGAGGACATCGCTCTATGGAAACATCATATATGACTCTCTTGATATGGAAGACTACATATCGTTCTTCAACGAAACTGATGCAACTGTCCAACGCGCAGTAAGCATACTTGCTGAAAAATAACGCCATATCAACACACGGAAACATCTTCAGCGAAGGACTATCTGCGTGATAACCTGTGCACCAACATGACCGTTGAGGCGTTTGACCAGATCCGTGCGACGCATCATGAGTTCGTTTCGCACCACCGGTGAGGATATTGTGACAAACAACACCTGGTTATAGATACGAAGTTCCTTGGTATAGGAGGAGATGGAAGGTCCCAGCACTTCGCTCCAGGCCTTAATCAGACGGTGCTCATTGAGCGGTGTCTCCAGCCCGTTCTCCCGTAAATACTGCAATATCACATTACTCAGATGCTCTGAATCAGTGCGTTTCATATCACGTACCCATTCTCTATCGTGAATACCTTGTGGTCTGTCCCTATACCTTCCAGAATCCTGTCAATATGGTTTCTGTCCACATCGGTGATGAAAACCTGACCAAATCCAGGCTCTTCTGCCACTATCCGCAGTATGCGTTCCACACGACCGGCATCCAGCTTGTCAAATATATCGTCCATAAGCAGTATGGGCATCTTGGCGCAAGACTTCGCCAGAAGTGTGTACTGTGCAAACTTCAGGGCCGTAAGGAAGCTCTTATTCTGTCCCTGGGATCCTTCACGCTTTATAGGATAGCCGCCCAGACACATCTCCAGTTCATCCTTTTGAATGCCGTGAAGTGAATAACCCACTATCCGCTCCTTGGCTCTACCGGACTCGAACATGGTCGCCAAATCACCCTCAGAAGCATGTGAACAATATTTCAGCGACACCTTTTCATGACTCTCGCCTATCCTTGAGTACATATCATCGAACAGCAGTGATAACTTTTCTACAAGGTGCTGTCGTTTGGTATATATACGCATCCCCTTATCAGCCATTATCATCTCCCACATGAGGAACAGCTCAGCATCAGGCATAATCTCACTCCTAAGCAGAATATTCCTCTGCATAAGAGCCCTATTGTAATCTATCAGATCCTTAAGGTAATCCTGGTCATACTGGGAAATTACCATATCCATAAACCGGCGGCGTTCCTCACTTCCTCCGGAAATCAACTCGGAGTCCTGAGGGGATAGCATTACTGCAGGAATATAACCTATATGGTCCGAGAAACGGCTGTACTCTTTCCTGTCACGCATGAACTGCTTACGTCCATGAGGACGTGACAGACAACCTATCACCGTCCTCTCCCCCGAAGGCATGGAATACGTTCCCTGAATCTGGAAGCGCTCAGCTCCATGTCTCACGGTCTGGGTATCGGAAGGGTTGATGGAACTCTTGCAGAAAGAGAGATAATAAATGGCATCTAACAGGTTGGTCTTACCCATTCCGTTATGGCCCACAAAGCAGTTCAACCTATGGGAAAAATCCAGATCAGCCTGGATGAGATTTCGGTAATCCTGTACAAAAAGATGCTCAAGTATCATAACTCCCGGCAGCGGCTATTGCTTACCGGTTGCGAATATAACCCCATTTTTTCATTCATTTTGTAATACAAAACCAAAAAATGACTATTTTTGCACCCGCAAATAATAGAACTATGGCAAAAAAAGCTACAAAACCAACTGCAACAAAGCAGGAGCAGGGCGGACTTGAAGAGGCTCTGACACGTTCTGAGCAGTTTTTTGAGAACAACAAGAAGACAATCTACGCAATTGTAATCCTCATCATCGTCATCATTGCCGGTGGAATGCTTTACAACAGCAAGGTGGTCCAGCCGCGTGAACTCAAGGCATCGGAAGCCATTTTCCCGGGTGAGACCTATTTCCTGAACGGTGATTTCAGGACCGCTTTACAGGGTGACGCTAATGGCTATGAAGGATTTGAGGCTCTTGCCGATGAATACAGCCGCACCAAGGCAGGCAAGCTGGCAGCCGCATATGCAGGTCTCTGCTGCGCACAACTCGACAGTTTTGAGGTAGCTTCCAGATATCTTGACAAATTCAACGGCAAGGACAAGATGGCAAGCCCCACTATCATGGGCGCCTTGGCCAACTGCTACGCCAATATGGACCAGCTTGACAAGGCTGTCACTACATTCGAAAAGGCTGCCAAGAAAGCAGGCAACAACCTTCTCTCACCTTACTACTACTTCCAGGCCGCTATCATCTACGAGTCACTTGACAAACCCGAGCAGGCCCTGAAGCTTTACAAGATGATCAAGGTCAAGTATCCTGAGTCCGTGGAGGGCCAGGAGGCTGACAAGTATATAGCACGCCTTACCAGCAAGTAATCTGCCGGGCGGCTTCCGGGTGAATTCCAGAGTGGCCAAATGGGGCAGACTGTAAATCTGCTGTCTCTCGACTTCGGTGGTTCGAATCCATCTTCACCCACATAAAACTAATCAAGGCATCCTTCGGGGTGCCTTGATTAGTTTCTGTACTCAATCATTTCACCAATACCTTGTCCACACAGCGGCCAAAACTGCGGTTAATCCGCCAACAAAAACGTGTAAGGAACATGTTTATCCTGAAAATGTGTAATTTTGCGGAAGTATTATCAACCTTAAAATGTAGGGATATGAAAATCACGATTATCGGAGCCGGAAATATGGGTGGCGCCATAGCGAGGGGGTTTGCTACCCGTAAAGTGTTCGCAGCAAAGGACATCACGTGCTGTGACCGGAGTGACGCTACGCTTGAAAAACTTGTGAAGGATGTGCCGGGAATAGGCATATCAAAGGATAATACCAAAGCTGTGGAAGGCGCTGACATAGTGCTCTTTGCCGTCAAGCCGTGGATAATGACTTCGGCAGTGGAGGAGGTAAAGGAGGCTATTGACTACAAGAAGCAGCTCATTATCTCGATTGCAGCAGGAGTGGGCACAGAGAAACTTGCCCAACTGTTCGATAAAGGCGGAACGCTGCCCCAGATTGTGTATCTCATCCCCAACATAGCTGTGGAGGTGGGCGCGGGAGTGTTCTTCTACTGCACAGCCAATGCCACTAAGAAGAGTCTGGACCTTGTACAGAAGTTGTTCAGTCAAGTAGGATTCGCCAAACAGGTTGAGGAGAAACAGATGTCTGCCGGAACAGCCCTTGCCTCATGCGGAATTGCCTATGTGTTCCGCTATATTCGCGCCAACGTGGAAGGTGGTGTGGAAATGGGTTTCTACCCTAAGGATGCGCAGGAGATAGTGTTAGGCACAATCAAAGGCGCTGTGGAACTGTTGCAGGCGCACGGGACACATCCCGAGCAGGAGGTGGATAAGGTGACCACTCCCGGCGGAATAACAATCAAGGGACTGAACGCTATGGAAGAGGCCGGATTCACCAACGCAGTTATCAAGGGACTCAAGGCCGGTAAATGATGCGTCTCGTATATTTTCACGGATTCATGTCATCCGGGGCAAGCGGGACTGTGGAGAGCCTGCGCCGCATGCTTCCGGAGCTGGAGGTATGTGCTCCGGATATACCTGTGGATCCGGCCGAAGCCCTTCCTTACCTGCGCCAATACTGTGAGGAACTGAAACCAGATATAATTGTAGGAACATCCATGGGGGCCATGTATGCCCAGCAGATGTTCGGATTTAGGAAGATATGCGTGAACCCTTCCTTCAACATGTCAACCATGTCCAAGGTGATGAAAGCGGGTACCACCTATCCCTTCCAGAACGGCCGCAAGGACGGACAGAAGGATTTCAAGATTACCGGGCAGATAGTCAAGAACTTCAACGCTATGGAACGGCAGCAGTTCAAGGGGATAACCGATTTTGACCGCGAGAACACCTACGGTCTGTTCGGAACTCACGACACTACCGTTAACTGCTACGACCTGTTCCGCAGACACTACACCCACGCCCAGCGTTTTGAGGGCGAGCACCGCCTGAACGACAAATCCCTCAAGACCGCAGTAGTCCCTCTTGTCAAACAGATTCTTGATTTGGGTGTTTGACTTGGCTTTTTTCATTGTGATTTTACTCCATAATGTTATTTGTTTGAATATTCACGATGTATAAAAATAATTCTTCTGTTATATGCTTGGTTACAACATTGCTATGTTCTTCAGTAGGCTTTGGGCAAACAAACAGTCATGATACGCTGTTGTTCTGCGGATTCGAGCAGGGAGAGTCGAACTACGTCATCAACAACACAGCCATCCGTCCAGACGGTTCAACGGATGAGGTCCGGGTCGTTACTGACGAAACAGGCAAGTATCATCAGGAATTGCTGGGATTATTGGGCAGTGACAATGTCGATGATGAAAACAACAGTTTCCTGAGATGGAAGGCTGGAGACAGCATGTACGGTGCCGGTTGCAATCCTGAGGATGCATCGTTGACCTTGGACGGTTTCAATCTTGAATCGGGGCAGCGATATGCCGTGGATTTCACTTTCAGTGCTAATGTCGGGGGGAATATGGCCATCGGGATATATCACAGGACACCCGATGGACTGGAACCTGTCAACGGACCGGGCATCTCACCGGACGGTTTCCTGGACTTTTGCTATCATATTGACTATATTAACCGGTACAGAGTGATGTTCATGAGCGGATCGGACTATGAAGACTGTTGCCTGCGTTTCTCGTTCCTGAGTCCGGGAGTGACGTATGAGATTGACAATATCGCTTTGCTTGAATCAGTGTCCTGCGATGTCAGTTACAATGGTGATATTGCCAAGATAAAGTTTACTCCAGGCAACAATCTCAGTGAGTTGGCAAGCCTTGCTCCTGAAGGTGCGATTGAAATACCGTCTGATTGCATTTCTTTGGAGGCTGAGTATGACGGTGAGCCTTACGGACTTGATGTGATGACAGCCGAGTATCACGATGACGGTTATCTTTATGTATGGCTTGACGATGACTCTTTCGAAGGTCTGGAGAAAATAAGCTTTAGTTTCCACAATCCGGTCGATGACCCGTCAATTGCCTTGAAGTATATCAAGGATATTGATACAGCCACGAATGATGCAGTATGGGCCTTGCTTCCTGACTTGATACAACAGCGTGCTTTCCATAATCCGGAAGTTTATGTCACTTCTCATGGAAAAATAAGCTGGCTTGTAACATCGAACCTGTTTGATTATAATCATACCGATGCTCCATCAGATCTGGACAGCATAACTATGACTTTCCGTTCAGCCTTGGCTCCGGACTTTGAGGAATCAATTACAGCACAATTAGTGAGTGCCGACGGTTGGAGTTACAGCGAGTCTTGGCACGTCTCTGACTATATCGTGGATGTTGACAATGATGATCATGAAACTTATACCGTAGTATTCAGACCTGATTCCTTGAACAACCAGGACAATAAGCAGTTGCCAGGTAAATACATCTTCAAGTTGGGCGATGTCAGATTCTGGTCAGCTTGTCAACACATTATGACGGATTACTCTGTTTCGGTATATTTCAGCGGGACCAACTCTATAGATAAGAAAGCCGAAGCGGAACCACAGAAGGAATTGAACCGGCACTACAGCCCTGACGGCCGCATGATTCCAGCCGACAGTCCCGGCCTGCACATAATCCGCAGGGCTGACGGCCGTATGGAGAAGGTATTGGTGAAATGATTGGATACAGAAACGAACCAAGGCACCCCGAAGGATGCCCTGGCTCGTTGAATCTGTTACATAATCACTTGTACAGGAAGCGGCGAATGCTCTTCTTGGGAGTCTTCTCGAACGGCTCGGACCTGTACTCCATCTTGGATAACTGCGAGTAAGTGGGTAGTTGTTCATTGATGGTCTTGCGGCTGTCATCCAGGAACTTCCTGACCTGCTCCTCGTTGAGGCCGTCATTCTTACCGGCCTCATAATCCGGGACTATCAAGGCGACAAGCTTGCGGCCACGATCAACCACAAGTGATTCAGCCACATACTTTACATTATTAACTATATCCTCAATCTCCTCAGGATATATGTTCTGGCCGGAAGGCCCGAGAATCATATTCTTGCAGCGGCCTTTTATAAAAATATTGCCCTGACGGTCAATAGTACCCATATCGCCGGTGTGGAACCAACCCTCAGGGTCAATGACGTCACGTGTGGCGTTGGGGTTCTTATAGTATCCAAGCATGACATTGTCACCCTTGACTAAAAGTTCACCCACATTGTCCTTACGGTTGTCGCTGAAGACATCCACCTGAGTTCCGGGAATGGCCACGCCGCAGGATCCGCGCTTATATCTCTCCCAGTCCACATATGAGATGAGCGGAGCACATTCCGTGCTGCCGTAACCTACAGTATAGGGGAACTTTATCTTTCGGAGAATCTTTTCCACATCGGCATTGAGAGCTGCGCCTCCTACTATCAGAGAATCTACATTACCGCCGAATGCGGCCAACACCTGGTTACGGATTTTACCGCCTATCAGCTGTTTCAGTCCGGGGATGGCCATAGCAACCTTCATAAAAGGTTTCTCCATAACAGGCTGTACCTTTTGTTTGATGACTTTCTCTATTACAAGAGGAACGGTAATGATAAGCTTGGGCTTTTCCTCGGCAAACGCAGCAAAAAGGATCTTAGGAGTGGGCATCTTACCCAGATAACAGATACTGCTACCCAGCAGGAGCTCAAACATTAGCTGGAAGGAAAGGCCGAACATGTGAGCCATAGGCAGTATGGATACGACTGTCTCTTCCTCATTCAATGGCAGGACGCCACAGGCAAACTTCATGTTAATGAGCAAAGCCCTGTAAGGAACCATCACGCCCTTCGGGTCACTTGTGGTGCCGGAGGTATAGTTCAGGACAGCCAGGTCATCAGGGGAACTTTCAGCTTCATATTCAATGCAATCGGCGTTAAAACCATCAGGATATTTCTCACTGAAATGTTTTTCCTGATTAGCGAAAGCATTATCAAGAACCTGGGAACGGCTGAAAGCGCAAGACATGTCATTCATCAGGATTATGCCGGCTATATCAGGCATCTCCTCAGGAACAATTCCCGCCAGAACCACATCACCGGCCATGAGGAGTTTGGCTTCCGAGTGGTTAACCAGCATATGCACGTTGGCAGGTTTAAAATCATTCAGAATAGGTACAGGAACCGCTCCATAAGTGAGGACACCGAAGAAAGAAACTCCCCAGGCCAAACAGTTCTTGCCGCATAGAGCAACCTTGTCACCCTTGCCTATCCCCGCATCCTCAAGAAGCACATGTAACCTGGCGACTCTTTCGGCCAGTTCACCGTAAGTTATAGTCTCGCCCTGAAAATCCGAAAGGGCCTTGTTATTCCAATGACGACGGAAACTGTCCTCAAACATTTTTATGAGGCTGACTGCATTCATGTCACAATCCGGAGTCCTGTAGATGATTCTCTTCATTAGCTGTATATAATTTAGTGCATAATATGATGCAAAAATAATCTCACGCGTGCATATTCATGCTTTCTCTAACGATAATGGGGCATTATGAACCCCATATGTGGCGAAATGCCACGATTCCGGACAGATATAGGCTTATAAAAATAGAATCACATTTATTTTTTTCTCCACATGGATTGAACTATCTTTGCATTCCCCACAACAGAAACATATAATTATGGCGTCTAATATTCCTGATTTTATATTCTCAAGGAAATTCCTGTTCCTGACAGTTCCGTTCATTACGCTGTTTTCCGTCCTGTTTCTGCTGTTATACTCGCCTTTCTCATCCACATACTGGCTGACTCTCAGCACGAGTTACCTGTTGCTTGGAACTGTGGTGCTTTATGCTGTGTCCGTACTTTTCCTGTTGCTAAGTAAGTTCCTGCTCATTGAGATCAACCGAAAACGTACACTCGGACTATTCGGCATCCTGGTATATTTCGTATCAGAGGTTCTTGTTATCTCTCTTTTTTATACCGTCATAAGCATACTTGTCAACAAGTGTCAGGTCAATCCTTTCCTGCTCTTCATGAAATCATTTTTCTGCGTATTCCTCATTCTGGTAATACCCTATACCATCTGTATCCTATACGGATATGTCCACGGTCTGAGGATGCAGCTTGACGGCAAGACAGACAAGACGGATGGCAGCCATATTGTATCCATACACGACAACAACGGCAAGACAAAACTATCCATTATGGTCAAGGATATCCTATACGCGGTATCGGAGGACAACTATGTCAAGATATTTTATGAGCAGGACGGACAAGTTAAGAAATCACTTATAAGGACCACTGCCAAGAATATAGAAGATGACCTGGAGGGAAGCATCACCCGTTGCCACAGATCATACCTTGTAAATATTAAGAAGGTTCGTTTTTTCAACAACGACAGGGATAATCTATACGTGCTGCTGGACAATGATTCTATCAATCCAATTCCGGTTTCACGCTCATACAGGGATGTTATAGGCAACCTGCTATCCAGATGACATTCCATTTTCAGGAAACACATAAAAAAAAAGAATTCACTCACGTGAACTCATTTTTTTTAACCCCCTGTAGGACCTTTTCCTACCGGGGAGGACCTTACGGCTTTCACAAACCTGAGGGTCCGAACCTAATTACTAACCTAATTACTAACCAATTAATGCTTATGAGAATTATCCTTTGTTTTCGACCGCAAAGGTCGGCACTTTTTTTATAGGTTGTCACTTAAAATATCGGAATCCATGTGAAACAACGTTAAACAAAACGGTGTTTTTCTCCTTTTAAGAACCAGTTAGTTTATTTCAATTTATATTCTCCGTCCAGAGATTGCCGGAAACATCACTCGGCATTGTCCATCCGCCACGTGGAGAGAGCGAGATGCCGAAAACATCCGGACCATCAGGCATACAGGAACGCTTGAACTGTTGGCTGAAAAAACGCTTCAGGAAAACCCCAAGCCAACGGTTAACCTCATCACGACTGTATTCTCCTGCAAAAGCCTCAGTCGCAAGATTGCTTATCTCACGCGGAGAGCGGCACTCACCCATGAAATGCCAGATAAAGAAATCATGCAAGCGATACGGACCGATTATATCCTCAGTCTTCTGGGTGACAGTGCCTCCTGGCAGTAACTCAGGACTAATGGGAGTTTCTATCACATCATACAGGAAAGGCTTGACTGATTCGTTAAGTTCATTCTCCGCTACATACCTTATTATATGCTGTATGGCAGTCTTGGGGATGCCTCCGTTGACAGCGTACATTGACATATGATCACCATTGTATGTGCACCAGCCTAATGCCAGTTCCGAAAGGTCACCGGTCCCAACCACCAATGCTCCTGTTTCATTGGCCACATCCATCAGTATCTGAGTACGTTCCCGGGCCTGGGCATTCTCATATGCAGAATCATGAACGGCTGGATCATGACCTATGTCACGCAGGTGAAGCAGACAAGCCTCCTTTATATTGATCTCGCGCCATTCTATATCCAAAGCCTTCATCATATTCAAGGCATTATTGTAAGTACGGTCCGTGGTCCCGAACCCGGGCATAGTGATACCCACCAGATTCTTGCGAGGGAGCCCCATGGAGTCCAAAGTGCGTACACAAACCAGCATCGCCAGCGTGGAGTCCAATCCACCGGAAACCCCTATTACGAGACGTCTGATTCCGGTATGCTCCAGCCTCGTCCTGAGAGCCCCGCACTGAATGGCAAACGCCTCACGAGCCTTACGGGTAGTATCACAGCACATGAAAGGGTCAGTGGATATACCTTCCTCGCCTGTAGGTAGTGCGGGAGCGGCAGCTGCTGAAACATATTCTGTACTGATTCCGCAAACCGCCAGGCCACAGAAAGGAGAACTACTGAACAACGAAAGACCATTCTGAGCAACTACAGCAATCCCAGGATACCAGTAATCAGTACTGGACTCGCCATTCCCTGCCGACGCCATGACAGCTGCACATCCGCATCGGGAAGTCAGTCCGGTTATTTCAGCGGTGACAGAGTCAAGGGCTCCTACTCTGCCCTCTACAGCCTGAGGGCAAAGGACAATTCCCCGGAAACGGGCCTTCTCATCCTCAAGCTCTCCCGGAAAAGCTACGGAAACAGGAAATCTCTTTCCCAAATCCAAATCCACGATTTCCCTAACCTGACTGAAACCCACGCCATCAGACAGACCGGAAAACCATCTCTGTGAAGGGTTTGGTTCAACCCTGTATCCCAACACCCGGCCACCTTTAATGAAAGCCATAGCGTTGTAGAGCCTGCCACCCTTAAGCAAAGGCAGGCCTACTACAGCAAGCGGAGTTAGTCTCGAGGTCCTGCGGGCAAGCCACTTGAGTGCCTCGGCCGACTTGTCTATCAAAAGATTATTGCAGAGCAAATCTCCAGCGGTATAACCTGTCAGGGTCAGCAATGGAAAGCAAATCACATTTACACATTCGGCATGTGCATTTTTGATTAGTTCAAGACACGCCTGGGCATTGACCATCGGCTGAGCCAGACGGACCTGCGGAACTGCTGCAGCAACTTTAATCATCTTTTTAATAAAATTATTTTTCAGTAACCTGTTCCTGCAAATTAAAATAAAAAAAACGTGCCATCCCTAATAACATCAAAAAAAAAATGCAGGGTCCCTGACGAACTCTGCATTTTAATTCTGAAGCATACAGGATTCAGATTCCGGCAGCCTCCTTCATCATCTCCTGATTGGCTGTGATGTAGATTTCCACACGACGGTTCTGTGCACGACCCTCCTCGGTATCATTGCTTGCCACCGGCATTGTGAACGACATACCTTTAGTAATTATGCGGTCCTTGCTCATGCCGCATTTCTTGAGGTAGTCGGCAACAGCATCGGCACGACGAGCCGATACCCTCTCGTTAGCCTGCTCTGTGCCTACATTGTCAGTGTGACCATAGATGGTGATGTCTGTCTGTTCCATATCCTTCATGGTCTCCACGAACTTGCTCAGAGTTTCCTTTGAGTCTTCACTCAGATTAGAGCTGTTGAAACCGAACAGAATACCGCTGTCAAATGTGACCCTCAGGCCTTCCAGACCGTTTACATCCTCAATTTTCTCAACCTTGGCTGCCTCAAGAGCTGCAAGCTCCTCGGCTTTCTTATCCATACGGTTGCCTATAATGGCACCTGCGCCACCGCCTACACCAGCACCGAGAGCCGCACCTATGGCCGCACTCTCTGCGTCACCGCCCAGAAGGACACCGATACCAGCGCCAATGGCAGCACCTGCGCCACTGCCGATAAGGCCGCCGTTAGCAGTCTTTGACCATGATGAACAACCTGCAACGGAGAAAACCAGAGTTGCAGCCAAAAGAATTGATAATACTTTCTTCATAATAGTTGATTGTTAAATGTCTAATTTGATTCGCAAATATAACTATTTTTTTGATTTATTCAGATTCTAAAAAAAATATTATGATATTTGTATTCGGATTCACAAGACATAAACTAATAAATATCAATATGAAAATCTTCAGATTAATTATCCCGTTAGCAATCAGCGTCATGCTGGCTGTTTCCTGCAAATGCAAGAACAATAATGAATGCTGTTCAGATGAGGAATGCAAGGAGTGCAACTGCACAGGATGCAGCTGCTGCAATGACTGCCAGTCATGCTCAGACAACAGCACAGACATACCGAACGTACCTCGCGGCGAGCAGGCTCCTCGCGCCAACCCGGGTCAGAGGAATTTTGGAGGAATGATTCCTCCCTCTGGCACTATGGCCCGCCCCCGTCCACAGGGACAGCAGGCGCAGCGTCCACCGCAGAACATGCAGCGTCCTACACCTCAGGTCCGCACGGTTTCCCTTAAGGAACTCTCCATGAGTGACCCGTTCATCTACCCTGATCCCGAGACCAAGACCTACTGGCTCACCAGCACAGGTGGCGCTCTATATAAGAGCACCGACCTGGAGATGTGGACCGGACCTTACAACGTAATTGACCTTTCAGGCACTTGGATGCAGGGCAACTTTGTAGCCGCTGCTGAGATTCATAAGTTCAACGGTAAGTTCTATTATGCAGGCACCTGGAATAATCACGGAATATGCATAGAACAGGTTCCTCGCCGTTACAATGTGCCTCTGAACCAGACCCAACTACTTGTTTCAGACAAGATTGAAGGCCCGTACCTGCCGCTTGTCAAGGACTCCACATTCTGCCTTGGACCGGCTGATTGGGATATCATAGACGGAACCCTTTACGAGGAGAATGACACCGTGTATATGGTATTCGTACATGAATGGACACAGCTCATTGACGGAACAATGGCTTACATGCCTCTGTCCAAGGATCTGACACACCGTACAGCTGAGCCCACTACAATCTTCCGCGCATCTGAAGCTGCATGGAGCAAGGAGATGAACTCAATCGGTGAAGCTACCTTCGGAATGAAGATGCCAGGCTGGGTAACTGACGGACCGCAGATGTTCCGCACAGAAACAGGGCGTTTGGGAATGTTATGGTCCAGTTGGGGCGAGAACCGCTACGCTCAGGGAATAGCATGGTCAGAGAGCGGCAGCATCAAGGGCCCATGGATTCAGGAGGAGAAGGCTTTCAAAGGTGACAATTCCGGTCATGGTATGTTATTCAAGACCTTTGAGGGACAGCTGCTCTATTCCGTCCACCACGACGGTGGCACCGGACGCAAGCCAGAAATATGGACTGTTGACGCATCAGGTGACAATCTGATTCTTGGCAAGAGGATTCATTAATCCACTCCATATGCAAAAAAGTACACAAACCGTGGGTATTAAGCCCGCGGTTTGTTGTATCTTCGCGTATTAAATAGCAAACAGAACAAGAGAATACAATGAAAATCTCCAACCGCGCTGAAATAATGCCAAGTTCGCCCATCCGCAAACTGTCCGGCATTGCACAGAAAATTGAGGCCGAAGGCATCAAGGTTTATCATCTTAACATCGGTCAGCCTGACCTGCCCACACCGCAGATAGGCCTTGATACTCTCAAGAAGATAGACCGCAAGGTTTTGGAATATACTCCTTCACAGGGATTTCTGAGCCTGAGGAAGAAACTGTGCGACTATTATGAGCAGTATCAGATTAAGTTTGAACC
>DBYG01000036.1:1315-19484 GCA_002310175.1 Bacteroidales bacterium UBA1192 | reverse complement strand
TGGGCCTTTGACGAGAAGAACTGTAAGGTTGTTGACAAGTCACTTATAGACAACAAGACCGTATTCCCGCTTGAACTCAACACCATGCCCGGATTTGCAGGCTCATCGGCCTACTATCTGCGTTACATGGATCCGCATAACAACAAAGCACTGGTAAGCAAGGAAGCTGACAGCTACTGGAAGTGCGTGGACCTCTATCTGGGAGGCTCCGAGCACGCAACCGGACACCTTATCTACTCCCGTTTCTGGAACAAGTTCCTCAAGGATCTGGGTGTAAGCGAGGTGGAGGAGCCGTTCAGCAAACTGATCAATCAGGGTATGATACAGGGCCGCAGTAACTTTGTATACCGTATCAAGGACACTAACAAGTTTGTATCATTCGGCCTTAAGGACCAGTATGACACAACTCCCATACACGTGGATGTAAACATAGTAAGTGCCGATGTACTGGACGTTGAGGCATTCAAGGCATGGAGGCCCGAGTACAACAACGCCGAGTTCATACTTGAGAACGGCAAGTACATCTGCGGCTGGGCAGTAGAGAAGATGAGTAAGTCTATGTTCAACGTGGTCAATCCCGATGACATCATTGAGAAATACGGAGCCGATACGCTGCGTATGTACGAGATGTTCCTTGGTCCGCTTGAGCAATCCAAACCATGGGATACCAACGGAATAGACGGCTGCCACCGCTTTATCCGCAAGATGTGGGCTCTCTATTTTGACCGTGAGGGCAGGCTGGCAGTAAGTGATGACGCACCCACCAGGGACGAGCTCAAGTCAATCCACAAGCTCATAAAGAAAGTGACCGAGGATATTGAGAACTTCTCATTCAACACATCGGTAGCCGCATTCATGATATGCGTAAACGAGCTGTCATCACTCAAGTGCAACAAACGTGCCGTACTGACAGACCTGGCTAAGGTGATTGCACCGTTTGCTCCCCACACTGCCGAAGAACTGTGGAGCTCACTGGGTAATACCGGTACTGTATGTGATGCCGCATGGCCCAAGTTCAACGAGGAGTACCTGAAAGAGGACAGCATAACCTACTCCATCTCATTCAACGGCAAGACCCGCTTTACGCTGGATTTCCCGGCCGATGCAACCCAGCAGCAGATACAGGATGCAGTACTGGCCAACGAGAAGGCTCAGGGCTATATTGACGGCAAGCCTATCCGCAAGGTGATAGTAGTACCGCGCAAGATTGTGAACATAGTACTCTAAAGAGTATGGAGTTGGTATTTGCCACAAACAACGCCCATAAGCTGGAGGAGGTACGCCAGATTCTTGGTGACCGCTTTACGGTCCTCTCCCTTAAGGAGATAGGCTGTACAGAGGATATCCCGGAGACCGGTGACACCTTCCAGGACAACGCTCTTCAGAAAGCCCGTTACGTCAAGGAGCATTACGGCTATGACTGTTTTGCCGATGATACCGGACTGGAGGTAAAAGCCCTTGATGGAGCACCTGGAGTCCACTCTGCCCGTTATGCCGGAAACCATGACTCAGAGGCTAATGTGAGCAAGCTGCTGCATGAACTTGAAAAAAAATCGGACCGCAGCGCACAATTCCGCACGGTTGTTGCGTTATTACTTAACGGACAGGAAGTTCTATTTGAGGGAATCGTAACCGGACGGATAGGAACCGAGCGTCATGGAGACGGCGGATTCGGATATGATCCAGTCTTTATCCCCGACGGATATGACGTTACATTCTCTGAGATGCCCCCTGAAAGCAAGAACCTGATAAGCCACAGGGGACGCGCCGTAAGGAAATTAGCAGATTATCTGAAACTATTATGATAAGGAACAACATAAAGGGGGCCATTGTCGCAGTTGTTGCGGCGATGCTCCTTTTTTCTTTTACCCGTATCTCAGCAGGTGTTCCAATAGGACACTGGAGGTCACATTACGCATATAGCGATGCTATCAAATCCATTAAGGCTTTCGGACAGATATTTGTCCTTAGCGACGGTTCCATATACTCCTATAATCCTGTTGACCAAGCACTCTACACATACGACAAGACAGGAGGTCTGAATGGTACCGAAATTGTTGACATGGATTATTGTAAAGCGGAAAACTGTATCCTGCTGGTTTATTCGGACGGTAATATTGATATTCTGTATGAAAACGGAGAGCTGTATAACTTTACCGATTTCCGTAACTCATCATCAATTGACAAGACTGTATATCAAGTCAGGATAGTTGATGACAAAGCGTATATATCTTCAGCTGCCGGACTTATTATATTCAATATCCATAAATTGGAGATAACCAATACCTATAAGTTTGATTCTGCCGTACTTTCATTCACATTTGATGGTGATTCCATTTTTTGCGCTACTGAATCAAATGGGGTTATGCTGGGAAACATAAATGACAATCTTCTTGATAAAAATAACTGGAAACAGTTTCATTATCAACGGTTCACTGATATTTTCAGATTTGGTCCGGACCTGTTGTGTCGCTCATACGACAACAGATTCTGGAAATTCAACCGTAAGAACGCCACAATCCATAATTTAATGGATCATGTTAAAAACATCTCCGTTCAAGATGACAGGTTTCTGCTTATTCAGGATTCCATAATTAATGTTTTCTATACCCCTGACAGTTCTGTAACTTATAAATTTGATGACATAAAGATAAATCATGCACTTTTTGACGATAACAATATATGGTTAAGTTGCGGTGTTCAAGGTTTATCAGAATTTTCGTTTTCTGATAACAATTTAGTATGTAAGGCATACGGAATTAAACCAAACGGTCCAAGAAGAAACTGGATTCACTCTGTAATATGGCCTGAAAAGGATAGGATGATTGCAATAGGAGGATGTCAGAATTATTCTGGAATAGATTATCCCGGTACCGTCATGATAATGGAAAACGACCTGTGGAAATATGCGCAGGAAGACCTGAAAACTATTACCGGACACGATTATATAAATCTTACTGAAGCTGCCGTTGATCCTGATGACATAAACCATTTATTTGTAGGATCCGCCAGACAAGGCTTATACGAATTCAAAAATTACAAGTTTCATAAGCTTCATACCTGGGATAACAGCGGACTTACAAGTATTCTCAGTCACCACAAATATGATTTTGTGAGCGTGAGCAGTCTTCAATATGATTCAAGAGGTAACTTATGGATGACAAACAATGAAGTTGATACAGTAATAAAAGTCCTTGAACCAAACGGTAACTGGTTTGGTCTTTATTATAAGGATATTGCCGGATTGCCTACATTCAAACAAATGAGGTTTACCTCAGATAATATACTTTGGATTAATTCATCAAGATATATTCCGGGAATAGTATGTATTGATACAAAAGGTACAGTCAAAAACAACAATGATGATAAAATAAAGTTCTCAGGACCTATATTCACCAATCAGGACGGTATATCGGAAGAGATATCGGATATTTTCTTTTATGATTTTGACTTGAACGGTATCATGTGGATAGGAACTAACAAAGGAATATTTATCCTTGAAAATCCTGAATCTTTCATAAACACTGATAAACCTGTATTCAACAGAATAAAAATTCCAAGAAATGACGGAACGTCGCAGGCAGACTACCTTTTGAATGGAGTTCTTACCACTTCAATCTATATAGACCAGGGAAACAGAAAATGGATAGGAACACTTGACAACGGAGTATTCCTTTTAAGTGAGGACGGAAAAACAGAATTGGAACATTTTACGACTGAAAACAGTCCCCTACCATCAAACTACATATTGAGTATTACTGAAAACGGTACTGACGGCTCTGTTTTCTTCTGTACTGAAAAAGGTATGGTTGAATACGGAGGTACGGCAAGAGATCCTGAAACATCACTTCACAAATCCAATATTACAGTTTATCCAAATCCGGTATTGCCTGAATATGATGATATGATAACAGTAACAGGTCTTACTGAAAACAGCATAGTAAGATTTACAAGTGTAAACGGAAAAATGCTTCATATAGGAAAATCATATGGCGGCTCATATAGCTGGAATCTGCATGACAGTCAGGGTAACAGCGTCTCTTCAGGCATTTACTATGTCATAATAACTGATGAGGCTGGAAACAAAAGTGAAAGCGTCAGTTTTTCAGTCATAAGGTAAGCATCAGGTGACTCATGAGTATTATGAATACTTATGTTTTTATTTAATTTCTTATTTTGATTATTTTATTGTCCTGTTAAAACTGTTGAAAAAAAAAAAGAATTATACCTGTATTTATTTATAAACACAATTATTTATTTATGAGTAAAGTATAAACAATTCAAATAATTGAAATATAATGTATTAATAGTACAATAAGTTTACTGTTTCCTACTGTTTGTTACTTAAAATAATATATATGCATGAAATAATCTGTTTATAAACTGTTTGTGTTTTTGTAATTTGTTTCACTCTTTTAATAATGGTTTTTCTGAAAAAAATAATAGAGTATGTAGAGTTTGAAAAACAAAATTTTATTTTCACTTTTTGCCATATTTTTGTGAACAGGAAAAATATGTTTTATAAACAGCATATTGTTTGTAATGCACTATTTTTACACATGAAATCAAATATATGAAAATGAGAAAGCTTGAAATAGATGAATTAGGCAGGATGAGTGTTGAACAGTACAGATCAAGCAATAAACTGCCGTTGACAGTTATTCTGGATGATGTGAGGAGTCTTTATAATGTAGGTTCCATATTCAGGACATCTGATTCTTTCAGGATAGAGAGAATAATACTGTGCGGCATAACGGCAACTCCTGAAAATTCATCGGTCGAAATACATAAGACGGCTCTTGGAGCAGAAAACACTGTTGAATGGGTCTATGAGAAAAATTGTATTGATGCTGTAAAAAATTTGATAGATGAGTGTTATACAGTTATAGCTGTTGAGCAGGTGGAGGGAAGCATAAAAATGGATGAATTCAAGGTACATAGTGAGAAACGATATGCTATAGTTTTGGGTAATGAGGTCAAAGGAGTTAACCAGAACGTGGTTGATTTGTGTCATTTATCATTGGAAATACCTCAATACGGTACCAAGCATTCGCTTAATGTTTCAGTTTCCGCCGGCATAGTTATTTGGGAGATTGCGCGTCAGATGAAGGAGAGACTGGCTTGATATCAATGTGCTTCAAGCCAGTTCTTACCCCATCCGCAGTCAGCTATAAGAGGAACATTCATCTGCCATGCGTTCTGCATTTCATCCATAACAATTTTCTCGACTATTTCCTCTTCACCAGGAACTACATTAAAATTAAGTTCATCATGCACCTGCAGGATCATGGTTGATTTTATATTTTCATTAATGAACCTATTGTAAATACGTATCATAGCAATTTTAATTATGTCGGCGGCGCTTCCCTGAATAGGTGCGTTAATGGCATTCCTTTCAGCAAATCCCCTGACCGTAGCATTATGGGAATTAATATCAGGCAGATATCTTTTCCTTTTCAGAATGGTCTCTATAAAACCTTTTTCCTTAGCTTTCTGAATGGAATGATTCATATAGGCCTTTATTTGAGGATACGTATTGAAATAGTTTTCTATAAGTTCCTTTGATTCTGTTCTGGACAGTCCTGTACGTTCTGCCAAACCGAAAGCCGATATGCCGTAGATAATACCGAAGTTAGCGGTTTTAGCTCTGCTCCTTTCAGTTTTTGTTACCTCATCCAGTTTTTTATGGAATATTTTTGCAGCTGTAGCAAGATGTATGTCATGACCAAGTTTGAAATCCTCTATCATATTTAGGTCTTCACTAAGATGTGCCATTATCCTCAATTCTATCTGAGAGTAGTCTGCTGAGAAAAATGTGCATCCTGTTTCCGGGATGAATGCTTTGCGGACCTCCTTGCCATCTTCATCACGGACAGGAATGTTTTGAAGGTTAGGGTTACTTGAGCTGAGTCTTCCGGTTGCAGTTACTGTCTGGTTGTATGATGTATGTATCTTGCCGGTCTTGGGGTTAACTAGTAGCGGCAGTGCGTCTACGTATGTGCCAAGAAGTTTTTTAAGTCCTCTGTATTGCAGAATCAGTTCCACGACAGGATGTTTGGTCTTAAGTGATTCCAGAATATCTTCCGATGTGACATACTGTCCCGTTTTTGTTTTCTTGGGTTTGTCCATGACTTTCAGTCTTTCAAAAAGGACCTCACCAACCTGCTTTGGTGAAAGAATGTTGAAACTGTACCCCGTTTGTGTGAATATATCCTGTTCTATGGATCTCATCCTTTCGGTGAACAAGTGTGATGTCTCTTTCAGTGATTCAAGGTCAATCCTGACGCCGTTCCTCTCCATATATGCAAGGACGTTTACAAGAGGCATCTCAATATCTTTGAAAAGAGGGATAGTCCCGTCTTTTTCCAGTTCTTTTTCCAGAATCTCTTTCAGTTGTAAGGTAATATCGGCATCCTCACAGGCATATTCATATATCTGTTGAGGATTCAGTTGTGACATGTTTTTCTGATTTTTTCCTTTTGGTCCTATCAGTTCCTCTATGTGTATTGTTTTGTAATTGAGATATACCTCAGCCAGATAATCCATTCCATGATGAAGTTCGGGTTGAAGGATGTAATGAGCCACCATTGTATCAAACAGCTCACCTTTTACCTGAATTCCGCAGTTTGAAAGGACGAGAATATCATATTTTATATTCTGACCTATCTTAAGACTTTTTGGATTTTCGAATATGGGTTTGAAAATATCCATTATTCTCCGTCGTTGGTCCGCATCCTTAGGAACAGCCACATACCACGCTTCATGAGGCTCTATACTGAAACTCATGCCTACTATATCAGCCGTTATGGGATCAGTACCGGTAGTTTCAGTGTCAAAACATATAGAATCCTTATCATTAATTTGAGTGGCTAAAGCCTTAGCTTTTTCCTCATTATCAATAAGATAATAGTTGTGTTGTACTGATTTTAAGTCCTTGAGAATTGAATTTTTGAAACCTTCCTGTATCTCTGGCTGAAATATTTCAAAGAAATCACCGTGAAAACCGTCCTTTTTTGTTTCCTGTGTGGTTTCGCCGGCTATTGCAGCGTAATCAGGCTTGTATCTGAATCTGGAGAGCAGTGACCTGAACTCTAATTCTTCAAAGAGGTTGTAGAGTTTGGAATCATCCGGTTCTACTCTCTTAAGAGATTCCAAATCCAAGTCAATAGGGACATCGGTCCTGATGGTGGCGAGCAGTCGGCTGAATATAATCTGTTCCCTGTTATTCTCTATCTTCTCTTTCAGGGAGCCTTTCAGTTTTTCAGTGTTGGCCAGCAGTCCGTCAATTGATCCGAATTCCGAAAGCAGCCTGATAGCAGTTTTTTCACCTACTCCGGGACATCCCGGAATATTGTCGGAACTGTCACCCATAAGTCCGAGCATATCTATTATTTGTCCAGTTGAGTTGAGTCCGTATTTTTGCATGACTTGTTCCGGACCCATTATATCATACCCATTGTTTCCGTATTTGGGCCTATACAAGAGGGTGTTTTCAGTCACAAGCTGACAGTAGTCCTTATCGGGAGTCATCATATAGGTTTTGATTCCCGTTTCATCGGCTTTTTTTGCCAATGTGCCAATCACGTCATCAGCTTCAAATCCCGGTACCTCAAGAATGGGTATCCTATATGCGTTCAGGATTGATTTTATGATGGGGACAGATTCCCTGATAACCTCAGGGGTCTCTTCCCTCTGTGCCTTGTATTCCTTATATAACTCATGCCTGAAAGTGCCTCCTTCAGGATCAAAGGCAACTCCGATATGTGTGGGTTGTTCCTTGAGAAGTATATCCTCCAAAGTATTTGTAAATCCCAGGATTGCTGAGGTATTCAGGCCTTTGGAATTAATCCTGGGTGAATGAATGAAGGCATAGTAAGCCCTGTAAATCAGGGCATAAGCATCAATCAAGAATAATTTTTCCATTTTCTCCTTATTAGGTAGCAGAATGTAAAAGTACTAATTTAGTAATTATTATTGACTGATAATTTATAATTTTGTGGTGTAATAAAGGATATGCTATGTCTCTGATTACGTTACAATCACTTGTTTCTCCAATAAAGGAGGAGTATATGAGATTTGATAAGCACTATACTTCCCTTTTTACCTGTGAGAACAAAGTTGTCAATAATCTACTGGCTCATCTCATTGATTCAAGAGGTAAGATGATAAGGCCCATCCTTATCCTTCTTATTTCAAAATGCTATGGTTTGGTTCCGGATGAGGTATATCATCTTTCATCAGCTGTTGAACTTTTACATCAGGGCAGTCTTATCCATGATGACGTGGTGGATGAGAGTGACTCCAGAAGGGGCAATCCATCGGCAAATTCCCTGTTCGGAAACAAGATTGCTGTACTGTTGGGCGATTTTGTGGTATCCCGTTCTCTGCAGGAAATATCCCTTACAGATAACCTAAGGTCAATAGAGTGTCTCTCACGTCTTATAGAAGGTCTGTCTGAAGGTGAAATCATACAACTGAATGCACTTAGCAGTCCTGTTTTGTCCGAGGAACTCTATTTTGACATAATTTCAAGGAAGACAGCTAATCTTTTTGAAACAGCAGCTGAACTATCCGCATTTCTCAGCGGTGCTTCTGATGAGGATGTCTTGCTTTTCAGGAAATTCGGTCATCTGGCGGGATTGTGTTTTCAGGTAATGGATGACATCCTTGATTACCAGGATGGTGCTGTTACCGGTAAACCAGCCGGCAATGACCTTCGCGAAGGCAAATTCACATTGCCCTCAATCCATGCCCTGAATAACAGTGATTCAGATTGGACAGATACCATAAAGGATATCCGTTCCCTTTCAGCAACTCCTGAACAGATTAGGAAAGTATCCGATTATACCGTTTTCAACGGAGGAATAAGTTATTCCGAATCCAGGATGGAAGAATTGAGGGAGGAAGCCATGTCATTTGTTCCGTCATCTGTTCCCGGTGACTGGAAAGTCTGTTTCAGCGATTATCTGGAATTCATCACTCATCGTCAGAAGTGAGAACATTCCTTCCCGGTTATTTCTGACAAAATCAGGTTGGCGAGTCTGCTTGTTCCTATGCGGAAGCGGGAACTGTTTTGCCATTCCTTTCCAAGAACCTCTCCTACGATGTTCCAATAAATGAGTGCTTCCTTCACACTGTTTATTCCTCCTGCCGCCTTAATACCTGCAATTCTTCCGGTTTCATCGGCATATTCCCTGATAGTTCTGCACATTACGCAAAATGATTCAGGATCTGCTGTGTGACCGTCTTTACCAGTTGATGTCTTGATGAAATCCGCTCCGGAGTATAATGCTGTCAGACTGGCTTTCCTGACATTCTCCAAATTGCCGAGTGCACTTGTCTCAATTATGACTTTAAGTGTCTTATCTCCGCAAACGGCCTTAAGTTCATCAGTTTCCTGGGCCAGAGTTTCATAATCGCCGTTCAGTATATGTCCAGGATTCTGGACTATATCTATCTCCTCAGCTCCGTCATGTATTGCGAGCGATGTCTCTGCTATCTTCACTTCGGGGAATGTCTGTGCCGATGGGAATCCTCCTGCCACACAGCATGTCTTAACCTCTTCAACTTCAAGTGACCGGCTTACTATCCTTGCATAGCATGGATATACGCAAATCGAGGCCACGGGCTTAAGGTCCGGATATTTCTCTTCAAAAGAATTGACCTTTTCAACGAGTGAAAGGATTGTATCCTCATTGTCGGTAGTCTTCAGTGAAGTTAGGTCTATACAGTTGAACAGTCTGATCAGAGTTTCTCTGTCCTGCTTAGGGTTTGATTTGTTTTCTGCCGTTTTTACCGTGGATTTCACCCATTCAGAATTGAGCTTTTCCGGATACTTTGAAAACACTTCGTTGTAACGGTCTGTTTGTGGCTCCATATCTATTCCTTGTTTTTAGTGTCTATTATGATTGTAACGGGACCGTCGTTCAGAAGCCTTACCTTCATGTCGGCTCCGAATATACCTTTCCGGACCTTTTGTCCGGTTTCATTTTCTATGGCGGTACAGAACCGTTCATACATGGGTTCCGCATAATTCCTTTTTGATGCCCTGATGTATGAGGGTCTGTTTCCTTTCTTTGTACTGGCCATAAGGGTGAATTGGCTTACAACCAGGAATTCTCCTCCAGTCTCAACAGCCGAGAGGTTCATTACCCCCATTTCATCGTTGAATATCCTCATCTGGACAATCTTCTTTGAAAGCCATTCTATATCCTCTTGTGAGTCCGAATCCTCTATTCCCAACAGGATGAGCAATCCGTTACCAATGGCTCCTGTTACTTTTCCATTTACAGTAACGCTGGCTTCAGTTACTCTCTGAACTACTGCTTTCATCTCTGAACCAATTGAATACCGTTTTAGCTTTTGATTCTCCAATAACGCTTATAAGTTCATTCAGATCCGCTCCGGCTATCCTTTTGACGCTCTTGAACTTCCTGATGAGTGTTGTTGCCGTTTTTTCTCCTATTCCATTTATTTCCGTCAGTTCGGAATGAGTCTGCCGTTGACTCCTTTTCTTTTTGTGGAATGAGATGGCAACCCTGTGTACTTCCTCCTGCATCTGTTCCAACAGTCTGAACAGTTCACTGTCAGCCTTTACTCCTACTTCAGCCTGCGGAAATCCGGATAACAGGCCTTCAGTCCGGTGTCTTGAGTTCTTTACAAGTCCGGCTATGTTTATGTCAATATTCAGATTATCAGCTACTTCCTTTGCCACAGACATCTGTCCTTTTCCTCCATCCACTATTACGAGATCAGGTAACGGATTACCCTCCGCCAATGTTCTTGTCCATCGTCTTGACAACACTTCATGCATGGATCCGTAGTCATCTCCCCCCGCTCCGCTTTTTATATTGTAGAGTCTGTAATTCTTTCTGTCCGGTTTTCCGTTTTCATAGACCACACATGCCGCCACAGCATCGGTTCCGGAGATATGGGAATTATCAAAGCACTCTATCCTTATGGGGGTTCTATCCATACCCAACAGGTTCCCCAGTTCTTTCATGAGCCGCAGGTGTTTCTGCTCCGGATTGAGCTTTTCGCTTCTCTTGAGTCTGTCTGCACGATATTGTTTAACGTTCAGTGCGGACAGGTCCAGCAGTTTTTTCTTTTCTCCCTTTTGGGGGACAGTCCATTCAGCTCCGGCATAGTCTGTGTCAGGTTTAAAAGGAACTATGATTTCCTTTGCCGTGCTGTGGTATCGGTTTCTCATTTCAATGATAGCCATAATGAGCATTTCACCGAGAGATTCGTCCATCTTTCTTTTATATTCGAATGTGAAAGCCTGATTTATGCAACCGTCTGCCACATGCATATAATTGACAAATACCACATCGTCGTCTTGGTCAATATTATATACGTCCACGTTGTCCAGTCCGGTGTCCACCACCCGGCTTTTCTCGCGAAACTCCATTATGGTATCATATTTGTCTTTAATTGATTGGGCCTCCTCGAATTTCATTTGGGATGCCAGTTCCTTCATCCTCTTGAGCATGGCTCTTGTCAGTTCTCCGCTTTTTCCTTTCAGTATTTCCCTTATCTCGCTGATCTGACTGTTGTAATCCGTTGAATTGATATTGCCGATACATGGAGCAGGACACTTCTTTATGTGATACTCAAGACACTCCTTGAATTTTCCGTTTTTAATGGAATTTTCCGTAAGTGGAAGTCTGCACGTCCTTACCTTATATGCGTTCTGAATGATTTCTATTAGTCCGTTCAATGTACCTACATGGCTGTATGGCCCCCAGTATTCCGAGCCGTTTCGTATAATCTTTCTCGTCTTGAATACTCTTGGGAACTCCTCTTTTGTTATACAGATGGAAGGATAAGTCTTGTCATCCTTCAGGAGAATGTTGTATCTGGGTTTATACCTCTTGATTAGGTTGTTCTCCAACAGGAATGCATCCCATTCCGTTTCCACCACTATATATTTGAGGTCCGATATCTTGCTTACCAGCATACGTGTCTTGTCGGTCTGGCTCTCTTTCACGAAGTATGATGACACCCTTCTCTTGAGGTTTTTAGCCTTACCAACGTATATGACCGTCCCCTGCTCGTCCAGATATTGGTAGCAGCCCGGTTTTTCGGGCAGGTTAAGGACAATCAGTTTCAGCCGCTTCTCGTATGCTTCTTTGCCCTTCAAGTCAGTTTATTCCTTCAAATTCGTCTATTTCTATAAAACTGTCAACAGGACAATCCTTGGGGAATTTTTCCTTTGAGTGGAAGTTGGTAAGCTCTATTATGCAGTTTATCATAATCTGCTTTGGCTTGAATGACTTAACCAGTTCATAAGACGCAAGCAGTGTACCACCTGTGGCCAGAAGGTCATCGTGAATGAGTACGGTGTCATCGTTACTGACAGAATCCTTGTGCATTTCAACCCTGTCAAACCCGTACTCCTTCTTGTATTCTATACTTACCTTTTCATAAGGAAGTTTACCAGGCTTGCGGATAGGAATGAAACCGGCGTTCAGTTTGTACGCAAGGGCTGCCCCGATGATGAATCCCCTTGATTCAACACCGCAAACCTTTGTTATTCCCTTGTCTTTATACATTTCATAGAGCGAATCTACAATCTCATTCATGTCATCAGGATTCATGAACCATGATGTTACGTCCTTGAACTGTACTCCCTCCATTGGATAGTCGGGAATGTTTCGCAGATGGCTTATAAGTGACTCTTTACTCATAGTGTATTTTTTTGTTTCACGTGGAACATTTTCTGTCTATCTGTTCAATAATACAAGCAGAACGTTGATATCGCTGGGCGAAACGCCGGGAATACGGCTTGCTTCGGCCAGAGTTTCGGGGTCATGCCTGATAAGTTTCTGCCTGCATTCTGTGGAGAGTGATTGCAGTGTGTTGTAATCAAAACGCCCCTTTATGCGAATGTCCTCCAGACGTTTCATCTTATCGGCAATGAGCCTTTCGCGGTTTATATATCCGCTGTATTTCATCAGGATTTCCGCAGCTTCAATAATCTCGTCCTTGCGGTCGGCCGGTGTTTTGCCAAGTTCTTCCTTTAAGGCATGTATGTACTGAGACAGGTTTTCCAGAGTCAGCTGTGGTCTCTCTATCAGGTCAGCAAGCTTGCATCCTTCACGCAGGGGCGTGGTTCCAAGCTGCTCCAAGGCTTGGTTTATGAGAGCGGGTTTTACAGAGAACTCCTTGGCAAACTCTACAATCCGGTTTATCTCGTTGCGTTTGGAGCACATTAGGTCATAACGCTCCTTTGTGGCCAAACCAATGTCGTAGGCGCGTCCGGTCAGGCGCAGGTCAGCATCATCCTGACGCAGCAGTATGCGGTACTCCGCCCTTGAGGTGAACATACGGTAAGGCTCATCAACTCCTTTTGTGATGAGGTCATCCACCAGAACTCCTATATACGCTTCATCCCGCGCCAGAGTGAACGGCTTACCTCCGTGGCAGTTTATGTGAGCGTTGATTCCTGCCAGTATGCCTTGGCCGCCGGCCTCCTCATATCCTGTGGTGCCGTTTACCTGTCCGGCCATAAAGAGACCTGATACAAGCTTTGACTCAAGGGTGTGCTTGAGTTGTGTGGGGTCAAAATAGTCATACTCTATGGCGTATCCCGGCCTGTAGATAACAAGGTCCCGGAAAGCCGGAATCTCTTTCAGCGCACGGATCTGGATATCCATGGGCATGGATGACGAGAATCCGTTCAGGTACATCTCGGTGGTGTTCTCGCCCTCAGGTTCCAGAAACAGCTGGTGCTGGTCGCGGTCAGGGAATGTTACCAGTTTGGTTTCTATGCTGGGGCAGTATCGGGGGCCGATGCTTTTGATCTGTCCGTTATACAGAGGTGAGTCTGCCAGTCCGGAACGGAGCACTTCATGTACATGCTCATTGGTATAAGTAGTCCAGCAACACATCTGTTTGAGATGACGTTCACTGCCCATGAATGAGAATCGGTGGAAATCATTCTCACCGTCCTGGCGCTCCATCTCTTCGAAGTGTACGCTGCGGCTGTCTATACGAACGGGAGTACCGGTTTTCATTCGGCCGGTATGTATGCCGTGACGGGTTATGGATTCTGTAAGCAGGTATGATGCGGGTTCCGATATACGTCCGCCGGGCATTGTTACACGACCTATATGCATGAGTCCGTTCAGGAATGTTCCAGCGGTCAAAACTACGCATTTACAAGAAAACTCAGCTCCCTCAAGTGTTTTTAAACCAACGACTTGACTATCTTTTACAAGTAATTCTGTCACAGTGTCCTGCCAAATGTTCAGACCCGGTTGGTTCTCAAGTACGCTGCGCCAGGCCCAGATGAATTTGGCTCGGTCGCATTGTGCCCGGGGGCTCCACATGGCGGGGCCTTTGGATCGGTTAAGTATGCGGAACTGTATAGCTGTCCTGTCCGTAACTAATCCCATATGGCCCCCAAGTGCATCTATCTCCCTTACAATCTGACCTTTAGCTATTCCGCCAACAGCAGGATTGCAGCTCATCTGGGCAATCTTGTTCATATCCATGGTTATCAGACAGGTCTTGGAACCCATCTGGGCGGCAGCGGCGGCGGCCTCACATCCGGCATGTCCGGCGCCGATTACTATCACATCATACTTGAAGTCCATACGAGTTTCAAAGTTACTGCAAATTATTGGAACAAAATAGGGGTGTTTCTGTTTGTTTTGGAAACACCGCCGGGTATCCGGCTCCCTGCAATTGGAAAGTAGCTGCAAAGAGAAGCATCCCTATTATCTTACATTGGTATATTTGTAGTACATTTGCCTCAAACATTCAGGAAATGGATATCAGTATAAAGCGTGCTTGCGAAAAAGACCTGCAAACCATTCATGAGATGGCGGAGGTGGTTTTCAGGGAGACTTACAAGACTATACTATCACCGGAGCAGATGGATTATATGATGGAATGGATGTATTCTCTGCCTAGCCTGAAGGATCAGGTGGATAGAGGGCATGTTTATTACATTGCCCGGGTCAAGGATGAACCGCAAGGTTATGTGTCGGTCAGGAAGGATAGTGTTGATGAGGATGGAACTGAGGTGTGGCATCTGGAGAAGATATACGTTATGCCATTGGCTCAGGGTTCAGGGTTTGGGCACAGGCTTCTGGAAACTGCCAAGCAGCATGTCAGGGATAATCATTCGGGTGTTAGAGCCAGGATAGAGCTGAATGTAAACAGAAATAACCCTGCCGTGGGATTCTACTTAAAGGAGGGTTTGACTATACTACGGCAAGGGGATTTCCCCATTGGCAACGGTTTTTACATGAATGACTATATCATGGGTGTCGGCGTATAATATTTTTTCAATCCATCCTGTTGCCCAACAAATATGCAACTTTTATTATATTTGCAAAAGAACATCCAGTTGCTGGCATACGCGATATCTAACCTAAACAAAATATCCGATGAAATCAATGAGAACAATTATGGCGGCTTCGCTGTTGTGTATGTCCGCAGTGTGTTTTTCGGCCGTTCCTGCATCAAACGAAAACTACCGGAACTTTAAAGTTTCAGTCTATACCCGTGCTTATGAGGTTCAGCGTATGGTTGACCCCACATGGCTGGATTCCACGTGGAACATCATCTCTTCACAGATGAAGGTTGACAAGATATATCTTGAGACTCATCGTGACCTGAACATTGTCAAGGCCGAAGACATGAAACGGATAATCAAGTTCTTCAGGGACCGTGGAGTGGAAGTGGCCGGAGGAATCACCTATACTATCAGTGAGGCTAACTCATTCCAGACATTCTGCTATAAGAACCCTGAGGAGAGGGCCAAAGCCAAGGAGATAATAGAGCTTACGGCAAGTCTGTTCGATGAGATCATTCTGGATGATTTCTTTTTCACGGACTGTAAATGCGACTATTGTGTGGAAGCCAAGGGTGACCGTTCATGGACGGACTACAGGCTTGAGCTGATGGATGATGCTGCCATGAATGTCATTTTGGGGCCGGCAAGAAAGGTGAACAAGAATGTGAAAGTGATAATCAAATACCCCAACTGGTATGACCATTTCCCGGCATTGGGTTTTGACCTGGATTTCGGCCCTAAACATTTTGACGGCATCTATACCGGAACAGAGACACGTGATGCGGTCCGCAGCAACCAGCATCTGCAGCCGTATGAGAGCTATCTGATATGGAGATACTTCGATAATCTGAACCCCGGTCACAACGGTGGCGGCTGGGTGGATACCGGCGGAATGCGTTATATTGACCGTTACAGCGAGCAACTGTGGCTTACGGTTTTTGCCAAGGCTCCGGAGATGACCATGTTTGATTACCGTCAGATGCTCAATCCGCTACGCAGCTCATACCGTGCTCCCTGGCAGGAGGAAGGCGGAACCAGTTTCAGCTATGATGATATGATGAAACCCGTCAACCTGAACGGCAAGACAGTCACTCCCACCACAATGGCCAGGGCTGCCGGCTTCACGATGGAGCAGGTTGACCGTACCATCGGCTTCCTGGGCAATCCTATAGGTATAAAAAGCTACAAGCCTTATCAGTCAACCGGCGAGGAGTTCCTCCAGAACTATTTCGGCATGATAGGAATACCCATGGATATAGTTCCTGAGTTCCCCTCCGATGCCAATCTCGTGATACTGACTGAGCAGGCCAAGGCTGATCCCGATATAATAAAAAAGATGGACAAGCACTTGCGCTCCGGAAAAGACATCCTGATAACAGCCGGATTCCTGCGCGCTATGCAGGGACACGGGATAGAGAAAATCGTGGATCTGGAATATACGGACCGTAAGGCACTCGTGAGCAGCTTCATGACAGGAGGGCAGATGCTGGATGTGCCCAAACCCATCCTGATGCAGCAGGTCATGTACAAGACCAATGACTCGTGGGAGATGATCTCAGGAATGGACTCCGGCTTGGGTTGGCCGTTCCTGCACAGAGATGTATATTCCAAAGGTACGGTATATCTGCTGGTGGTTCCTGATAATTTTGCGGACCTTTACAATCTTCCCAATCCTGTCCTGAACAGTCTTCGTCAGACTTTGAGCTCAAGGACGATGCCTGTCTCCATTCAGGGGCCGTCCGGAGTATCGCTCTTCGTTTATGACAACAATACCTTCATTGTTGAATCATTTCTGGATGAGGACGTTGACATTACAGTCAGAATCCAGACCTCCGATGGGCCCAGGGTTGATCATGTGACTGATTTACTGCAGGGAACAGATATAAGAGGGGGCATGGAGATGCAGTTTAACAGCCGGAATGCAAGCTCTACTTTCAGAGTCAGCTTAAGACCCCATTCATACAGGGTTTTCCGTTATTAATCATTATAATAGGGCAGATTGTTAATTTATGTCCGCATTTTTGTTACATTTGCGGACATTTTGCCGAAAACAACAAAAAACTAATAACAAATTCAATTTTTATGTGGTTAATTGATTCTTCAATCGGACGTAAAGTGGTGATGAGCGTGACCGGTGCCGCTCTGATCCTGTTCCTGACATTCCACATGGCAATGAACTGCGCGGCCCTTTTTTCGGCCGATGCATACAATGCCATCTGCAAATTCCTGGGAGCCAACTGGTATGCACTGGTAGGTACTGTAGGCTTGGCCGTTCTTATGGCCCTCCATTTTGTTTATGCCTTTATCCTGACCATTCAGAACAGAAAGGCACGCGGCAGTGAGAGATATGCTGTCACAGAGAGGCCCAAGTCTGTTGAGTGGGCTTCACAGAACATGCTTGTGCTGGGTCTTATCGTATGCATAGGTCTGCTGGTTCACCTGATGCATTTCTGGTCAAAGATGCAGCTGCAGGAGCTAATAGGTTCACAGGCCGTTGTCAACGGACAGGAAGTTTCACCTACCGACGGCGCATTACTTATCCGGTACACATTCTCCAAGTGGTACAATGTGCTCATCTATACCGCATGGCTTGCAGTTCTCTGGTTCCATCTTTCACACGGATTCTGGAGCATGTTCCAGACTGTAGGCTGGAGCGGCACCAAATGGCAGAAACGCTGGCAGGTAATAGGTATCATATATGTTACACTGCTTGTTCTCGGATTCCTGAGCGTTGTATATTTCTATTTCTTCAAGAGTCTTTGTTAAACGGTAAATGCATTTGAATATGGCTACTATAGATTCAAAAATTCCCGAAGGCCCGTTGGCTGAAAAATGGTCCAACTACAAGGCTCATCAGAAACT
>DBYG01000036.1:331-1299 GCA_002310175.1 Bacteroidales bacterium UBA1192 | reverse complement strand
ATCGTTGTAGGTTCAGGTCTGGCCGGTGCATCAGCAGCCGCCACACTTGGTGACCTTGGTTTCAAGGTTAAGTGCTTCTGCATTCAGGATTCACCCCGTAGAGCTCACTCGATAGCCGCTCAGGGTGGTATCAATGCCGCTAAGAACTATCAGAACGACGGTGACTCCGTATATCGTCTCTTCTACGATACCATCAAGGGCGGTGACTACCGTTCACGTGAGGCTAACGTATATCGTCTGGCTGAGGTATCAAACAATATAATTGACCAGTGCGTGGCACAGGGCGTTCCTTTTGCCCGTGAGTACGGCGGCACTCTGGCCAACCGTTCATTCGGTGGTGCTCAGGTATCGCGTACGTTCTACGCCCGCGGTCAAACCGGTCAGCAGCTACTGCTGGGTGCCTATTCTGCCTTGAGCTATCAGGTGCATCAGGGTAACGTTGAGCTGTTTACCCGTTGCGAGATGCTTGACCTGGTTATGATCAAGGACGATGAGGGTAAGGAGCGTGCCCGCGGTATCATCTACCGTGACCTGGTGACAGGTGAGATCAAGCGTTGCTCAGCTCACGCCGTTGTAATCGGCACAGGCGGTTACGGAAACACCTATTTCCTTTCAACCAACGCTATGGGCAGTAACGGATCGGCCGCCATGCAGTGCTACCGCAAGGGTGCATGGTTTGCCAACCCAGCATTTGCACAGATCCATCCCACATGTATTCCCGTACACGGTGACAAGCAGTCTAAGCTGACACTGATGTCAGAGTCTCTGCGTAACGACGGACGTATCTGGGTTCCCAAGAAACTGGAGGATGCCAAAAAACTCCAGAAGGGTGAACTCAATCCTAATGATATACCCGATGAGGATCGTGACTTCTATTTGGAGCGCCGCTATCCCGCATTCGGAAACCTGGTGCCGCGTGACGTTGCTTCACGTGCCGCCAAGGAGCGTTGCGACAAGGGCTACGGTGT
>DBYG01000036.1:0-179 GCA_002310175.1 Bacteroidales bacterium UBA1192 | reverse complement strand
TACGAGCTGCAGACCTCTATCCCCGGCCTGTTTGCCATCGGTGAGTGCAATTTCTCAGACCACGGAGCAAACCGTCTGGGTGCATCGGCACTTATGCAGGGTCTTGCCGACGGTTACTTCGTTCTCCCCTACACCATCCAGAACTATCTGGCTGACCAGATTCAGGTTCCGCGCTTCAG
>DBYG01000066.1 GCA_002310175.1 Bacteroidales bacterium UBA1192 | reverse complement strand
TGTCAACTTATTTCAGCGTAAGACAGCATAAAAGAACAAGGTGGTCCGGAAAATTTTTCCGGACCACCTTGTTCTTTATAATGCAACTGGCTGGATTACTCGAAGCTGACCAGCTCAACCTCGAATATCAGTGCTGAATAGGGAGGAATCTCACCGTTGTTGCGTTCACCATAGGCAAGGTCATAAGGTATGTAGAACTCATACTTGGAACCAGCGTTCATAAGCTGAAGGCCTTCGCTCCAGCCCGGTATAACCTGTGTCAGACCGAAACTGCGGGTGGAACCTTTCGAATCATCGAACACCTTACCCGAGACAAGGGAACCGCGGTAGATTACATTGACCCTGCTCTCTAATGTGGGTTTGGGGCCGGTTCCCTCTTTCAGGACCTTGTAGAGCAGACCGCTTTCAGTCTTCTTCACACCTTCCTCTTTCTCCTTCTTGGCAAGGAACTCCTCACCTTCAGTGCGGTTCTGCACGAACTGCAGTTCACTGAAGTATTCATACAGACGGTTGGAAGTCTCGTCGGCCTCCTCAAATGACATGACATCCCAGTTACTGAGCATACCGTCAACGAATCCCTTAAGATAGTTGTTCCTGTTGAATTCAGTACCGCTGTCCTGTCCGAACATCTGGCCGTTGAGTCCCTCGTATGCCTCACTCATCTCACTGACACCAATCTCATAGCCTATGCTGTAAGCAAGTTTGGCCTGGTCATCGGCATTCTTGGCTGCATCCAGGAAACCCTTGACGAATGATTTCATTACGGTTGAGTCAATGCCTGACTGAATAAGCTGGTTCTTGTAGGCACGGACGGCGCGTCCCATACCGATTGAATATGAAACAGTGTCAACTGCATCGTTCATAACCACCTTGCCGGGTATTGAACTACCACAGGCAGACATCATGACTACTGCCACGATTGCTGCCAAAAGATTGATTTTTTTCATTCTGACGTTATTTTTGGTTTATGTACATTTTCAGAGCTGCAAAGTTAGGACTATTTTTTTAAAAATAGCTACCTTTGTTTCTTGATAAAAACCAATCTGAATAAATTATATGGATATTTATATCAAAAATCTGGCCCGGACAGTGGAAGCCAACCCCGGAATTACCTTCCAGGAGCTTTTCGGCAAGTTGGAAATAAAACTGAAAGGCTGTCCGCTGTGCGCACTGGCCAACGGCAAGCTCTGTAATCTCTCCGAGAGAATATATGACAATGCCGATGTGGAGTTTCTGGATGGTACTAACACTTTCGGTGCAAGGGTCTATACGCTCGGACTGGTTTTTGTACTTTCCAAAGCAGTAAGCGAACTGTTCCCCGGCGGGAAAGTAAGCGTTTCAAATGCCGTGTCCAAAGGTATTTATTGCAAGATCAGCATTGACAGGGAGGTTGACTATGACACTGTGTCCTCAATAAACGAGCGCATGGGCAGCATCATAGGACGTAATATCCCGTTTGAACACCACAAGGCTCACACCTCAGAGGTGATTGAACTGATGAAAGGGATGGGACGTGACGATGTGGTCAGACTGCTGGAGACGACCGGACGTATTTACACGGCATATTATACGCTGGAGGAAAAGGCTGACTTCCTGTTCGGGATCCTGCCTCCGAGCACCGGATGCCTCAAGGTGTTCGGTCTGGAGCCTATGGGCGACGGTGTCCTCCTGAGACTGCCGGACAGGAACAACCCGGGACATCTGGAACCTTTCGTTCCTCAACCCAAGATGTTCGGTATTTTCAACGAACATCATGACTGGATGAACATTTTGGGATTCTCCACTCTGGGCGAACTCAACAAAGCTGTAATGGCAGGAGAGTCCACAATGCTGATTAACATAGCCGAAGCTCTGCAGTCAAGGAAAATTGTGCATATTGCGGACAAGATTGTGGAGAGACGCAACGAGGGTAAAGGGCTCAAGCTGATAATGGTGTCAGGTCCTTCATCATCAGGAAAGACCACATTCAGCAAACGTCTTTCCGTACAGCTTCTGGCACACGGCATTACACCCAAGGTCCTCTCACTTGACGATTATTTCCTGGATCGTGACCACACTCCGCTTGACGAGAACGGGGAGCATGATTTTGAATCCCTTTATGCCATTGACCTGCCCTATTTCAACAGTCAGCTCAAGGATCTTCTGGAGGGCAAGACAATCCAGCCGCCCACATTCAATTTCCGGAAAGGCGGAGTAAGGGAATTCACATATCCCAAGATGCAGCTGGGCGATAACGATGTCCTGCTTATTGAAGGAATACATGCGCTGAATCCCGAACTCATGCCTGACATTCCTTCCGAGGCGAAATTTCTTATATACGTGTCAGCGCTGACAAGCATACGTATAGACCAGCATAACTATATTCCGTCCACTGACAACAGGTTGCTGCGCCGTATCATACGCGACCATAAGTACCGTGCATATTCCGCACGTGACACCATAAGCCGCTGGCCTTCAGTACGTGCCGGTGAGGAGAAATGGATTTTCCCGAATCAGGAGAATGCCGATGTGATGTTCAACTCCGCCATGCTGTTTGAGATAGCGGTGATAAAGGATATGGTGGACCCCATTCTGGCAGAGGTCCCGCAGGACTGCCCTGAATATGCCAAGGCGAGCCAGCTGAGGGAGCTGCTCAGGCTCTTCAAGACTATTCCGAGCGAGAAGCTGCCTCCCACATCACTCGTGCGTGAGTTTATAGGAGGTAGCAGCTTCCACTATTGAACGGAGTGATGTCAGAGTTTGGCAACATACAGTCACAGGTCCAGACCCAGTCACAGGTTCAGGTTCAGTCCCTCTCGCCCCAACAGGTGCTGGAGGCCAGACTGCTTGCTCTCTCCACGCTGGAGCTTGAGGAACAGGTAAGGATGGAGCTGAATGACAACCCGGCTCTGGACGAAGCAGGATTAGCTCCTGCCCCTGATGAACAGGACACCGACCCTGATACGGACTATAACGAGAACGGGAACCAGGATGGTGAAGAGTCTTTCCGGGAGAGTGATTCAGAATACGATTCCAACTCTGACTATGATTATGATGACGACGGATGGTACGAACGCCCTGCAGGCACGAATCCGATAGCGGAGATTCCGGTATCGGACACTGTATCGTTCTATGACATACTGAATGAGCAGTTAGGGGAGCAGGACCTTGACGAACGGCAGATGAAGATAGCCCGGTACATTATAGGATCCATAGACAATGACGGCATACTGGACAAGGACCTGCAATCCATTTCCGATGACCTGGCTTTCTACCATAACCTGGATGCGTCCGTTGAGGAGATAGATAAGGTCCTCAAGGTCATTCAGGAATTTGATCCGGCCGGCATAGGCGCAAGGAACCTGCAGGAGTGTCTGCTCATACAGATCCGGCGTAAGCCTGACTCAGAGGATAAGGCGCTTCAGGAGAGGGTTATAAGCGATATGTTTGACGAGTTCACTCATAAACGTATTGACAAGATAGAGGCCAGGCTGCAGCTGAGTCCTGAAAGGATGAAGGCTGTAATGGATGAACTGCTTAAGCTTAATCCACGTCCGGGGAGTTCACTAGGCGAATCCGTGGGCAGCAACCGTCAGCATATAGTTCCTGACTTTGTGGTTGACAGTTATGACGAGGATATCCGTTTTACGATGAACAGCAGTAATGTGCCGGAACTGAGGGTGAGCCGTGAGTATTCCGAGTTGTTGGAGAACCAGATAAAGGGAGGCAACAGCAGCCAGCGTGATGCAGCGCTCTACATAAAACGGAAATTGGATTCAGCCCGCGGATTCATACAGGCCATAAAGCAGCGCGAGCAGACTCTTACCCGCACCATGCAGGCCATAATAAACAGGCAGAGGGTGTTTTTCCTGGAAGGTGACGAGTCTAAACTCAAGCCTATGGTACTCAAGGATATTGCCTCCGATACCGGATATGACATATCAACCATTTCCCGTGCCACAAGCGGAAAATATGTCCAGACCGGTTTCGGCACATTCCCTCTGAAATTCTTCTTTACCGACAAAGTGAAGAGCACAAGCGGTGAGGAAGTGTCAGTCAAGGAGATACACCGGATACTGAAGGAACTTATAGACAGTGAGGATCCTGCTGCACCGCTCACCGATGAGCAACTGGCTGAACGACTGTCCGAACGGGGATACAAGGTGGCCCGCCGCACGGTGGCCAAATACCGTGAACAGAACGGCATACCGGTGGGGAGGATGAGAAGAAGTTAAGGTCTCACATTAATAGTTGATATAACGAAATGAAAGATATGAAAGCAGTTGTAAGCATTATCATGGGCAGTACTTCCGACCTTCCGGTCATGGAGAAGGCTGCCACCTTTCTGGACAAGTTACAGATTCCGTTCGAAATGAACGCTCTTTCAGCCCACAGAACCCCTTCCGAGGTGGAGGAGTTTGCCCGCGGGGCGGCCGGACGCGGAATCAGAGTCATAATTGCGGCTGCGGGAATGGCTGCTGCCCTCCCGGGTGTAATTGCCGCCAATACGACTCTTCCTGTGATAGGTGTACCTGTCAAAGGTATGCTGGATGGACTGGACGCCATGCTTTCCATCATCCAGATGCCTCCCGGAATACCAGTGGCCACAGTGGGTGTGAACGGGGCGCAGAACGCTGCCATTCTTGCCGCACAGATCCTGTCACTCTCCGATGAGGGACTGGCCGGAAGGTTACGCGCTGAAAAGGATGGACTAAAGGATAAGATTGTAAAGGCCAACGAGGAACTGGCACAGGTAAAATACAGCTATAAGACCAACTGAGCATGTCCGGATACAGACGTAGGAAAACTGTAAGCGTCAAGGTGGGCAACACGGCAATAGGCGGAGAGAACCCTATTCGCCTCCAGTCTATGACCACAGTATCCACAATGGATACCCAGGGGTGCATGGAACAGGCCATACGAATCATCAGCGCAGGTGGAGAACTGGTTCGCATGACTACTCAGGGCACACGTGAGGCTGAGAACATGCGCCTCATAAAAGAGGGCCTGAATGAGCGGGGGTACAGCACTCCGCTTGTGGCCGATGTACATTTCAATCCCGCTGTGGCGGATGTGGCAGCACGAATCGTGGATAAGGTGCGTATAAACCCAGGCAACTATGTGGACCCTGCCCGCACGTTCAGACATCTGGAATATACCGATGCCGAGTATGCGCAGGAGATAAAGCGGATACGGGAACGTTTTATACCGTTCCTCAATATTTGCCGTGAGCACGGAACAGCCATACGCATAGGCGTGAACCACGGTTCCCTTTCTGACCGCATTATGAGCCGTTACGGCAACACCCCCGCCGGAATGGTGGAGAGCTGCATGGAGTTTCTGCGTATATGTGTGGAACAGGAATTCATGAATGTGGTGATTTCCATCAAGGCCAGCAATACGGTGGTGATGATTGAGACCGTACGCCTGCTGGTCAAGGAGATGGACCGCGAGGGAATGGCATTCCCCATTCACCTGGGAGTGACAGAGGCCGGAGAGGGCGAGGACGGCCGGATAAAGAGTGCCATAGGTATAGGAGGACTTCTGGCCGAGGGTATAGGCGACACCATACGTGTATCACTGTCCGAGGCTCCCGAGCGTGAGATTCCGGTAGCACGCAAACTGGTTGACTATGCGGCTGCCAGTGCAGAAGTCCGTTCGTCGGCAAAGATTGAGAATGGCACTCTTGAGCTGGATTACGAAGACCATTCGCTTGAGGATTTTCAACTGCACGCAGCGATGGATGCCGGTGCACTGCTGATTGACGGCAGGGCAAGTGACCTGAAACTGAATAATCCAAATATTCCCGCAGAACAGATACGTTCCACCGAGGATGCCATTCTGCAGGGGGCACGTATCAGGTTCAGCAAACCTGAGTATATTTCATGTCCGGGTTGCGGACGGACACTTTATAATCTTGAAGAGACGATAGCACGCATAAAAGCCGCCACCGGACATCTGAAAGGGGTAAAGATAGCCATCATGGGCTGCATTGTGAATGGTCCTGGAGAGATGGCTGACGCTGATTTCGGATACGTGGGGGCAGGCCGCGGCCGCATAAGCCTTTACCGCGGCAAGGAGTGCATAGAGAAGAATATCCCCGAGGAGAATGCTGTGGAGCGACTCCTTGAACTTATAGAAAACACGTTACACAATTGATTATGGAACACAAACTGACAATTTACAACACTCTGACCAGAAAAAAAGAGTTGTTTGAACCCATAAATCCGCCGCATGTGGGAATGTATGTGTGCGGTCCTACCGTATATGGTGACCCGCATCTGGGTCATGCGCGTCCGGCAATAACATTCGATATACTGTTCCGCTACCTGCAGCACTTAGGTTACAAGGTACGATACGTGCGCAACATTACGGATGTAGGGCATCTGGAGCACGATGCCGACGAGGGNNGACGAGGGCGAGGACAAGATAGCCAAGAAAGCCCGTCTGGAGCAGCTGGAGCCAATGGAGGTGGTGCAGTACTATACCCTGCGGTACCACAAGGCTATGGAGGCTCTGAACGTGCTGCCCCCCAGCATAGAGCCGCATGCTTCCGGTCATATAATAGAGCAGATACAGCTGGTCAGGGAGATACTGGAGAACGGATATGCATACGAGAGCCAGGGAAGCATTTACTTTGACGTGAACAAGTACAACAGGGACCATCACTACGGCATACTCTCTGGCCGTAATCTGGATGATGTGCTGAATACCACCCGTGAACTGGACGGCCAGGAGGAGAAACACAATCCTGCCGACTTTGCACTGTGGAAGAAAGCTCAGCCCGAGCACATAATGCGTTGGCCATCACCCTGGAGTGACGGATTCCCCGGATGGCACTGCGAATGCACCGCTATGGGCCGCAAGTATCTGGGCGAAAGGTTCGATATACACGGAGGCGGAATGGACCTGATTTTCCCGCACCATGAGTGTGAGATAGCACAGGCTGTGGCCAGTCAGGGTCACGATATAGTCCATTACTGGATGCACAACAACATGATTACCATAAACGGACAGAAGATGGGCAAGAGTCTGGGTAACTTCATAACCCTGAACGAGTTCTTCACCGGTCAGAATCCCAACCTTAAACAGGCCTACAGCCCCATGACCATAAGGTTCTTCATACTGATGGCTCACTATCGCGGTACTGTTGACTTCAGCAACGATGCGCTGCAGGCTGCTGAGAAGGCTATGTCAAGGCTTATGGAAGCCTATACAGCCATTGACCGCATACAACCTGCGGCAGAGAGCAGCGTCAGCGTAAGTGAATTCAAGGGAAAGTGCTATGAGGCAATGGATGATGACCTTAATACTCCTGTCGTAATAAGCCATCTGTTTGATGCCGCGAAGGTTATCAACCAGGCTGCGGACGGACATGCCACACTCTGTGCCTCCGACGTATCGGAACTCAAGACTCTGTTTGATACATTCCTGTTTGACATACTTGGAATCAGGGCTGAGCAGAGCGGCGGCAGCGGACGCGAGGAGGCGTTCGGAAAGGTTGTGGATATGCTGCTTGAGCAACGGGCCATAGCTAAAGCCAACAAGGACTGGGCCACAAGCGATAAGATACGTAATGAACTGACTGCACTTGGATTCGAGATAAAGGATACCAAGGACGGAGCTACCTGGAAACTCAACCGCTGAATATGAAAAGGAATATCATTATCATCCTGACACTCGTTCTGACTGTCTCATGCGGAGGACGCAAGGTTACTACTCCTTCAACAGCCTCTGTTACGAATATTGAAATCCCGGAATTCAATGCGGACAGTGCTTTCCACTACATAAAGATGCAGACGGATTTCGGTCCGCGTGTACCCAACACTGAAGCACACCTTAAATGTTCAGCATGGCTGACTGCCAAACTAAGCAAACTCGGTGCAAAGACTTATGTACAGGGATTTGAAACTGTCACATTTGACAATAACAAGTTACAATGTTACAACATCATAGGAAGTTACAATCCGGAAAGTACCACCCGTGTCATTTTATGCTCTCACTGGGACAGCCGTCCCTGGGCGGACAATGATCCTGACCCAGCCAACCACAAGACACCTGTTGACGGTGCCAATGACGGAGCCAGCGGCGTAGGTGTTATTCTGGAGATAGCGCGCCAGTTGCAGGCAAGAGCTCCCCAGATAGGTGTGGACTGCATATTCTTTGATGCCGAAGACTGGGGACCCGGCGAAGATTTCAAAGGTGCACATGCTGAAAAATACTGGGGACTGGGCACTCAATACTGGGCTGCCAATCCCCATAAAGAAAACTATAAGGCAAGGTATGCCGTACTGCTGGATATGGTAGGCGGCAAGGGTGCCAGATTCTGCGTGGAGAGATATTCCGAAATGTATGCTAAAGCGGTTGTGGACAAGGTCTGGAATGCGGCATCGGATATGGGACACGGCACCCTGTTCATGAAGGTCAGCGGTGCCTATGTAACAGATGACCATTATTTCATAAACACGATTGCAAAAATTCCGGCAATTGACATAGTGCCTTACACTCCGAAAGCCGCCAACAGCAGTTTCGGGCCTACCTGGCATACATTGCAGGACAATATAGGGAATATTGACAGGAACGTACTGAAAGCTGTGGGAGAGACACTGCTGCAGGTGATTTATAATGAGAAACCATGAGCATTGACGATATTCAGGATGAGATAATAGAGGATTTCAGCATCTATGATGACTGGATGGACAAATACCAGATGATTATTGATCTGGGTAACGGACTTGCACCGCTTGACGAACGATTCAAGACCGAAGACAATCTGATAGAGGGGTGTCAAAGCAGGGTCTGGCTTCACGCATTCATGCAGGACGGACTGCTGATGTTCCAGGCCGACAGTGACGCAATAATAACAAAAGGGCTGATAGCACTGCTTATCAAGGCTCTGTCCGGTCATACCCCTGACGAGATTCTGGAGAGTGATGTCTATTTCATTGAAGCGATAGGACTGAACCAGCATCTTTCACCTACACGCAGCAACGGACTGCTCTCCATGCTGAAACAAATCAAGACATACGCACTGGCATACTCCGGAAAATGAAAAGGTTTTTTTTATTGATTCTGGCACTCCCTACACTTCTGGGCTGCAGTCAGGTGGGTAATGGTTTCAAGTTCCAGGTCCGTAACGGAAGAGTTTCATGGATGAACGGCACCATAGGGTTCCGGACTGACATGAACTCTGATGGTAAGAGACAAGACAATCTGGGATTTACGGCTTTCATTAAAGGTAAGAACGGACGTACCATCCAAATGCCCGGTACAGACATTCTGGGATACGGGGCATCCTCTCCTTTGGGAGCATCCGGATTATATAAGGACAATGACGGTTACAGTAAGGCGGAGATAATGATGCGGACTGATGACAGAATGATAATACATCTGCACCATGATCCATGGGAGCTGTTCGATACACCCGTTTCCTTCGACAAACAGATTACCCTGTTCCATGACAGTCCTATTATGGCTGTCATCGATTACTACAAAGGTGATTTCGACCTTCTGAACGTGGCCGCAGGAATTGAAACCGAAGGGTCAGAAACGATTCAGGAACTGGAAAAAGGTTATGCGATAACATACATGGACGGACAAACCGCATTAATCATTATGCCTGATGCGGAAGAAAAGAAACGCTACGAGGCTATGGGTAGCGTATTTGTAACCAAAGGGATTACAAGTGACGAACCTCTGCGCTATTTTATAGGGTTAAGTGACCGGGGAATGGACTATCTGCTTGAAAGACTGTCAGAAATATTATGATTATGTCATCCGTATGCAGAAAACCTATAAAAATGCATATAATCCTTGGATATACCGGAATATGTGCATATATTTGCAACAGATTAAAATAAAGATGGTAATGAAATCACTCTACACCTCCTATTTCTATTATTATTACCGCGACTGACAGCGGGGCAAGGAGGTTTGATTTCTATACATCATAACATCAATCATAGGCCTGCCCCGATATGAGGCGGGTCTTGTTTTTAGAAAAAAATAGGATAACATAAAACAACAATAAGAATGAATAGCAAATATTGGAACGAGGAGATTGAGACGATGCCCCGTAAGAAGCTGGAAAAGCTACAGGTGGAGCGCCTCAAAAAAACCGTGGAGATAGCTATGGGCAGCGAGTTCTACGCTCCCAGATTCAAGGAACTGGGTATTACACCGGAAAGCATAAAATCCGTTCAGGACATAAAACGTTTCCCGTTTACAACCAAGAATGACTTGCGTGCCACCTACCCGTTCGGTATCAAGTCCGTGCCTCTGGACAAAGTGGTGCGTCTGCACTCATCAAGCGGTACCACCGGGAATCCCACGGTAATACTGCATACACAGAAGGATCTGAATGAATGGGCCGATGCAATGGCACGCTCCATGTACTGCATAGGGCTGCGCAATACTGATATCATCCAGAACACATCAGGTTACGGCATGTTTACCGGCGGTCTGGGTATTCAGTATGCAGCTGAGCGTCTGGGTGCACTCACCGTTCCGGCAGGTGCCGGCAACAGCAAGCGTCATGTGAAGTTCATAACCGATTTCGGCACTACCGCATTGCATTGCATCCCTTCATACGCAACACGTCTGGCTGCAGCTTTCCTGGAGGAGGGTATTGACCCACGCAACACTACGGTCAAGACTCTTATCATAGGTGCTGAGCCCCATTCTGAAGCACAGCGTAAACGCATTGAGGAGATATGGGGAGCTAAGGCATACAATAACTTCGGCATGAGCGAGATGTGCGGTCCAGGAGTGGCTATTGAATGCCAGGAGCAAAACGGGATGCATATCTGGGAGGATAACTATATTGTTGAAATTCTGGATCCCGAGACTCTGGAGCCCGTTCCGGAAGGCGAACAGGGAGAACTGGTACTCACCACACTCAACCGTGAGGCTATGCCGCTGTTCCGCTACCGTACACGTGACCTTACACGCATCCTGCCGGGAGACTGTCCATGCGGTCGTACACACGTACGTCTGGCACGTTTCCAGGGCCGATCGGACGATATGCTAATTGTCAAGGGTGTAAACCTCTATCCCATACAGATTGAGAAAATCCTGATGCAGTTCCCTGAGCTGGCCAGCGATTATCTGATTACAATAGAGACGATAGGTGATAATGATGAGATGACAATCGAGGCAGAGCTGGCACAAGCTACCGATGATTTCGGAATGCTGCAGAACCTGACCAAGGAGATTACACGCCGACTCAAAGATGAACTCCTGTTCACCCCCAGGGTCAAGCTGGTAGGAAAGGGCGTTATCCCACAGTCAGACGGCAAGGCCAAGAGAGTAAATGATTTGCGTAACAACCACTAAACAGGATATTATGAAAACTATAAAGCAGATATCAATATTCCTTGAGAACCAGCGCGGAAAGTTGAGTGACATTCTTACCGCCCTTAAGGACCAGAACATAGAGATTCAGGCCGCATCGGTGGCCGACACAACCGAATACGGAATCCTGCGCCTCATTACGTCAGATCAGGTCAAGGCTGCCCGCCTGCTTTCAGCAAAAGGGAATCTGGTAAATCTGAACGAGGTCCTGGCCATCCAGGTGGAACCTGATACTGCCGCGTTTGCCGATGCCGTTGACGCACTTACCAACGGGGGGGTGTCAATAAGTTACCTCTATACTTTCCATAAGGACGGCAAACTGGTGCTCATCATACGTCCCGCTAGTCTGGAGATAGCTGAACGAGTAGCGAAAGAGAAGGGGCTTACCCTTATTCAAGGTTGGGAATGACGGTCGTCATTCCCTTTTTTTCTGGATAATTATTAACACCTAATACAATTAGACCATGTTTCTGAAAATTTTCATTCTGGTATTGTTCTTCGCCGTGATGATAGGCGTGGGTATCTATTGCCGCAAGAGCGCGGCCAATGTGCAGGGATTCGTTCTTGGAGACCGCAAGGTGGGCTCCTGGCTTACCGCTTTCGCTTTCGGTACATCCTATTTTTCGGCTGTGATTTTTGTGGGTTACGCCGGACAGTTCGGCTGGAAATACGGACTATCCGCAACATGGATAGGTCTGGGCAACGCCCTTATTGGCTCACTCCTGGCCTGGAGGATATTGGGCCGACGCACACGTCTTATGACACAGTACCTCAAGAGCGCCACCATGCCCGATTTCTTTGGACAGCGTTTCAACTCCGAGGCTCTCAAGGTGGCTGCCTCAGTAATTGTGTTCATATTCCTTATACCTTATACTGCTTCTCTATATAATGGACTGTCACGTCTGTTCGGTCTTTCATTCGGTATTGACTATAGTTGGTGTGTGCTTGGAATGGCCGTTCTCACCGGCATTTACGTACTGGTGGGAGGCTATATGGCTACTGCCGTGAATGACTTTATACAGGGAATGATAATGCTGGTGGGTATAGTAGCTGTAATACTGGCTGTCCTGAACGGAAACGGAGGTTTCACTGCTGCAATCGAGAAGTTGTCACAGCTGCAGAGCGAGAGCGCTCCTGCTCTGAACGGAGCATTTGTATCGTTCTTCGGCCCGCAACCTTTATACCTGTTAGGAGTGGTACTGCTCACATCGCTTGGCACGTGGGGTCTGCCCCAGATGGTAGGCAAGTTCTACGCCATACGTGATGAGGCTGCCATACGCAAGGGTACGTTCATTTCAACCTTCTTTGCCATCATAGTGGCAGGCGGATGCTATTTCCTGGGCGGATTTGGCCGTCTGTACGGTAATGTTATTGAGTTCGGGCCCAACGGCAATCCGGTTTATGACAGCATTGTTCCCTCCATGCTCCAGACGCTGCCGGACCTCATGATAGGTGTGGTTATCATCCTGGTGCTCTCCGCATCAATGTCCACGCTTTCATCGCTGGTTCTGACATCGGGTTCCACTCTTACGCTCGATATAATAAAGCCTCTCAGAGCCAAAAGCGGCAAGGAGATGAGTGAGAAGTCACAACTGCTCTCCATACGTCTGCTGGTGGTATTCTTCATAGTGGTATCATCGGTTCTGGCCATCATCCAGGCCAAGAGTTCCGTTACGTTCATCGCTCAGCTGATGGGTATATCCTGGGGTGCCCTGGCCGGCGCTTTCCTGGCTCCGTTCATGTACGGACTATATTGGAAAAAGACTACCAAGGCATCGGTATGGGCCAGCTTCATAGTAGGTGTAGGCATTATGTGCGGCTGTATGTACGGAACATTTACCAAGACCACATTCATAAGCCCATTCTTCAGTTCACCTATCAATGCAGGTGTACTGTCTATGGTTTCAGGTCTGATCATAGTTCCTATAGTTAGTCTCTTCAGTAAGATAAATGATAAGGAGAGTGTTGACAAGATGTTCAGCTGCTACGACCGCCAGGTTACAGTTCATGCATCAACATCTCTTATGGATGCCGATGAAGTGAAAAAATAAGTACTTTTGTGATTCAGAACTGAAGACACTGTTTAATAATATGAAAAAACTCCTACTTGGCGATGAGGCCATAGCGCAGGGTGCAATCGATGCCGGACTGAGCGGCGTTTACGCTTATCCGGGCACACCCTCAACTGAGATTACCGAATACATACAGGGTTACTGCAGGAAGAACCCCGCAGAGAAGATACACAATCGCTGGTGTACCAATGAGAAAACAGCCATGGAGGCCGCTCTGGGTATGTCATTTGCAGGCAAGCGCGCACTTGTGTGCATGAAGCACGTTGGCATGAACGTGGCCGCTGACCCGTTCGTAAACTCCTCAATCACCGGAGTCAACGGCGGTCTGATAGTCCTTGTGGCCGATGACCCCTCAATGCATTCGTCACAGGATGAGCAGGATACCCGCTATTACGGTAAGTTTGCCCTGATACCGGTCCTGGAACCCTCTTCACAGCAGGAGGCATACGATATGATGTCATACGCATACGACCTGTCGGAGTCTCTCAAGCTGCCGGTGCTGATGCGTACCGTAACCCGTCTGGCCCACTCACGCGCCGTTGTGTCTCTCAAGGAAAAGCGGAATCAGAATGACCTGAATCCGGTAAGCGGTGTCCGAGACTGGGTGCTGCTGCCCGCTATCGCCAAGCGCCGCTACGCTTCACTGCTGGAGCGTCAGCCGGAGATTATGCGTCTGTCGGTGGAGTCACCGTTCAACAGCTTCAAGGCCCAGGCCAAGCGCTATAAGATGGGTGCCATTGCCTGCGGTAACGCTTTCAACTACCTGTCGGAGTGCTACCCCGAGGGCATTCCTTTCCCCGTACTCAAGATTTCACAGTACCCCATACCGGCAGAGACCGTTCGTACACTTGCCGAGCAGTGTGACTCTATCATGGTCATTGAGGACGGCCAGCCGTTCGTTGAGGAACAGGTGGCAGGCATTCTGCCTTCAGACTGCAAGATAATAGGCCGTCTGACCGGTGAATTGCCACGTCAGGGAGAACTCAATCCCGATATCGTAAAGGCTGCCTTAGGTCTGGCTCCGCTGCCGCATCCCGAGGTTGCCAAGAATGTAGTGGCCCGTCCGCCCGCCCTCTGTCAGGGTTGCGGACACCGGTCGGTATATGAGGCCATCAACATTGTTCTTAAGGATTACAAGACAGCGAAAGTGTTCGGTGACATAGGTTGTTACACCTTAGGTGCCCTGCCTCCCTTCCAGGCTCTGGACAGCACTGTGGATATGGGTGCCAGCATCACTATGGCCAAAGGTGCAGCCGATGCAGGCGTGTTCCCCTCAGTGGCCATAATAGGCGACAGCACTTTCACCCACTCCGGCATGACCGGTCTGCTGGATGCAGTCAATGAGAACTCTCCCATAACAATCATCATATCCGATAACCTGACCACCGGTATGACGGGCGGACAGGACAGTGCCGGTACCAACAAGTTCGAGGCTATATGCCGCGGCATAGGCGTTGACCCGGATCACCTTAAGGTGGTTGTCCCGCTGCCCCAGAACATGGAGGAGATTACACGCATACTGCGTGAGGAGATTGAATATCAGGGCCTGTCGGTTATCATACCGCGCCG
>DBYG01000075.1 GCA_002310175.1 Bacteroidales bacterium UBA1192 | reverse complement strand
TCAGTTAGCAGCATAAGTACAAAATACTCCATGGTGGACCTTTCGTCCTTAGGGGGAGGCTATGAGAGCGATGCCTATAACGGAAGTAGCGGTGGTATGGTGTATCTGACCCGCTATCCCACGTTCTGGTACATACATGACTCCCAAAAACTGGCAGGAGTCTATTATTATGAGTCCCCTCTGAACATTGACACCGAAGATATAATAAGCGTGCTGATATTTGACGACCCCGCATATCTGACAGACATAACCGAATCTGTCCCTCTGTATATGGATGCTATAAGAGCCCACAATAACACAAATGCTTCCATGACCATGCGCGGTTTGATGGGCAACAAACGCTATACCCTTGTGGATGTCCTGCTCAAGGACGAGCACAAGATAAGGACCAAGCAGGAAAAACGGAACAAGGGACAGCGCATAACCACCCTCCGCGGATTTGACTATCCGGTCCAGTTCTACAGTCCGCAGTATCCCGACGGGCCGATAGAGGGACGCAAGGACTACCGCCGCACGCTATACTGGAACCCCAACGTGATAACGGATTCCTTGGGTAACGCCAAGGTGGAGTTCTACAACAACTCCTACAGCACTAACTTCAACGTGACCGGTGCGGGAATAACCGCAAGCGGCACACCTTACGTACTTGATGCGGATTTCTGAAATCCTGACCGGACTGTGGCTGTCACCTTACCCAGGCAGGACTGTGAACCTTTGTTCCTGAGGGATCGTAACGCAGCGCCTCAGTGTCCGGTATGTCTATAATGTATGTCCTGTGGGAGGCATTGTTAAGTTTACTCTCCCTGAGCCAGAGGTTGGCGCGCTTAAGGTCAGCGAATGTCACTCCGTTCCTTTCGGCAAAAGCCACCAGGTCATCTATAGGGTCTGTCACGGTGACCTGACGCTTGGGCGGAATGTAGGGATACAGGTCAGCGGGAGTAAACCTGAAACCGAACAGACGGGGGTTCTCGAACATCATCTTGGCTGTCAGTATCCTGAACATATAACGTGAGGTTTCGTCCACAAGCCACTGGTCCAAAGCGTGTTTCTGTTTCTGGCTCTCTATGCGGCGGTCCATTCCCGCCTGACCGCCATTGTAGCTGGCCGCCACAGTCATCCAATCCCCATACTTGGAATAAGCCTCACGCAAGTATTTGCACGCGGCCTCGGTGGATTTGACTATATTGTACCTCTCGTCAATGTTGGAATTGACCTCAAGCCCGTATGAACGGCCTGTAGATTGTAAGAACTGCCACAGTCCGGCGGCTCCGGCACTTGACGCAGCCTGAGGATCGACATTGCTCTCTATGACCATCAGGTATTTCAGGTCATCCGGTATCCCCATCCGTTTCAGGACAGGTTCTATCTGCGGGAAATAACGGTTAGCCCTCTTGATCATGAGGGTGGACATATTGTGCGAATACGTGAAGGCTATAAGCTCCCTGTCCATGCGTTCGCGCAGGTCTGCCCGGTCAAAACGTATGGTATCCCCGGCAAAAACAATATACCCGGGAACCTGTGGAGGCGGAACCTGAAGTGTCTGGGCACTCCCCGGAACGGCAAACAATGAAACTAAAAAGGCAGTAAACGCCGCAATAAGGATTGATTTCTTTTTCATAGGATGGTCAACAGATATTTGGTTATATGCCTGCAAAAATATAGCGTTTCCGGGAAATAAAGTGTCAGTTTACGACTATGTTTAACGTTTATGGAAAAGACAGGCGTCAAATCACAAAAAACAGGCAAGCTTTTTTTTTATTTTTCCAGTCTTGCACTATCTTTGTTGCACTAACCTTATTATAAACCAAAATGAAGAAAACCTTCTTTCTAACCGTACTTTCTGTTTTGACTTTGTCAGCAGCCTGCCAGAAGGCACCGGTTAAATCAGACAATCACACCGTTTCAATAGGAATGTCTGACGGAACACTTTACGTAACCCCTATGGCCGATGACGCCATCCGTGTACAGTACATTCCGCTGGGAATGGAATTCCCTGAACTTGAAAACCTTATCTACACTGAAAAGCAAAAAGACCAGGCATGTCAGTTTGACCAGAGCGGCAATAAAGTTACCGTCAGCGCACATGGCAACGGTCTGCGTGCCGTGGTCAACACCCGTACCGGGCTGATAAGATTCCTGGACTCCAAGGGAAAGGTAATCCTTTCAGAGGATGCCCGTTTCATTGAGGCAGGCAAGACCGGTGATTTCAATTCACTCAGTGTAAGACAGTCATTCAAGACAGCACCGGATGAGTTCCTGTTCGGTACCGGCCAGTTCCAGGACGGTTACCTGAACATACGCGGACTTACCCGCCGTCTCACACAGGTGAACACCCAGATTTCCATTCCCATGGTCATATCCAATAAGGGTTACGGAATACTGTGGAACAACTACGGACTGACTGATTACAACCCGTCGGACTTTGTAGTGGAGCTACAGCAAGGCGGTTCTGACGGCACAACCGTAACGGTAAACGCAACCGGTACCGCCGGAAACGTGAGGGAACGCCGCCAGTTCAATGATTTCAACGGTGAATTGGAGATTACCGAGAGCGGTGATTATTCCATACTGCTTGACGTAGGCCAGTCAATGGCCCGCAAACACCTGCTTACAGTGGACGGTGATACCATTATCAATGCCAACAATACATGGCTGCCCCCCACATCATCGGCCATAACACATCTTGAAAAAGGTACACACAAGATTTTCGTGAGCGGTTCACGCGGTGACAAGCCGTCAGTGGGCGTACGCAAGGTAACTGATGTGACCACATTCAGCTCACCCGTAGCCGTGGCTCTTGACTACACCGTATTTGCCGGCACTGCCGATGAGATAATAAGTTCATACCGCAACCTTACCGGTAAGGTTCCGCAGATGCCAGACTGGGCATTCGGTTACATTCACTGCCGAGAGCGCTATGACAGCCAGAGAGAGCTGCTGGAGAACGCCCACCGCCTGAAGGACGAGGGCTACCACACCAGCGTGATAGTACAGGACTGGCAGTGGTGGGGCAAGTACGGCTGGAACGCCATGCAGTTTGATGAGGGTAAATATCCTGATCCCAAGGCCATGACGGATGAGCTGCACAGCATGGACATGAAACTGATGCTCTCCGTATGGTCCAAGATAGACAAGAACAGCCAGGTGGGCCGTGAGATGAACGCTGCCGGTTATTACATAAAAGGAACTGACTGGATAGATTTCTTCAACCCTGATGCAGCCGCAGCCTACTGGAAGAACTTCAGCGAAAGATTGCTCCCCACAGGTATAGACGCCTGGTGGCA
>DBYG01000065.1:54102-54599 GCA_002310175.1 Bacteroidales bacterium UBA1192 | reverse complement strand
GCCGCTGTTCTGAGTCAGCTGGCTCAGCAGGTTTCCAACATTATCTGCGCAAGTGCTGACCTTAGCAACTCCGATAAGACCGACGGATTCCTGAAATATACCACCAACATGGTTAAGGGTGATTTCAGCGGTGCATTCTTCCAGGCTGGTGTTGCCGAGCTCACCATGGCTTGCTGCTGCATCGGTATGGCTCTGCACGGCGGAGTTATCCCCGCTTGCGGTACCTTCTTTGTGTTCTCAGATTATATGAAGCCCGCCGTACGTATGGCTGCCCTGATGGAGCTTCCCGTCAAGTTCATCTGGACACACGATGCATTCCGCGTTGGTGAGGACGGTCCTACACATGAGCCCGTTGAGCAGGAGGCACAGATTCGTCTCATGGAGAAACTCAAGACTCACAAGGGCAAGAACTCAATGCTGGTTCTGCGTCCCGCCGACAGCGACGAGACCACTCAGGCATGGAAGCTTGCAATGGAGAATACCACATCACCCACAGG
>DBYG01000065.1:49120-54050 GCA_002310175.1 Bacteroidales bacterium UBA1192 | reverse complement strand
CAGGCTGCCAAGGGTGCTTACATCGTAGCAGGTTCAGATGCAGACTTTGACGTAATCCTGTTGGCTTCAGGTTCAGAGGTATCAACTCTAGTTGCCGGTGCAGAGCTCCTGCGCAAGGACGGTATAAAGTGCCGCATAGTAAGTGTTCCTTCCGAGGGCCTGTTCCGTAGTCAGTCAAAGGCTTACCAGCGCTCAATACTGCCCGGTAACAAGCGTAAGTTCGGTCTCACCGCAGGTCTGCCTGTAACCCTTGAGGGTCTGGTAGGTGCCAGCGGTAAGGTTTGGGGTCTCAGCTCATTCGGATTCTCAGCTCCTTACAAGGTGCTCGATGAGAAGCTGGGCTTCACTGCCGATAACGTATACAATCAGGTTAAGTCATTGCTCAAGTAATGATAGGAATAGCCAGTGACCACGCTGCTTTCCCGTTAAAGCAGTTTGTGATAGAATACTTGAAGGAGAAGGGGCTGGAGTTCAAGGACTACGGCACCTATACTCCCGACAGTTGCAACTACGCCGACTATGGCCACGCTCTGGCCCGCGGCATAGAGAACGGTGAGGTAGAGAAGGGTATAGCCATGTGCGGCAGCGGAGAGGGTATCTCCATGACCCTGAACAAGCATCAGGGCATCCGCGCCGGACTGTGCTGGATCCCCGAGATTGCCCACCTTATCCGTCAGCACAACGATGCCAACGTCCTGGTTATGCCCGGCCGTTTCATCGATACCGACATGGCCCGCAAGATAATGGATGAATATCTGAACACCCCCTTTGAGGGCGGTCGCCATCAGGCTCGCGTGGACAGCATCCCGGTGACACAATAGTGACACAATAGGAACGTTTACCTGTGTCATCAAATTCAATAAAAGGCCGGACAGCTATCAAAACTGTCCGGCCTTTGCTATTCTAGAATGACACAGGGAAACGTTCCTATTGTGTCATTTGTGCTCAGTGTAGTAGTCAAACGCGGCCTTAAGATTCTCGCGTACGCATTTGCTGCTGATGGTTGCGCCCGATACGCAATCAACCGTGGCGTAATCCTTGAACTTAACGTCCTTGAACTTGGGCAGCATATTCCTTTTTACGTTCTCAAAGAACCGCGGCGTTTCGCGGTTGGGGAGCGCTTCACACTCACAATTTTATCTTTCTTAACCGTGACCTTAACAGGTGTGGTGCCGTGGTATCCCCTTGCATTGCAGATGGTCTCTGTGTTGATTGTATAGACCTTTCCGCTCTTTTGCATCACGCCGTCATCAAAATCTTTACCACCGCAGGCCGATAAAGCCAGCACTGCAAATAAAAACAGAATCTTTCTCATTTGAATATATAGTTAAGTAGTGACACGGGGAAACGTTCCTATTGTGTCAATTAAACTGAAAGTCTAACAATGTGCAGATGGATTTCTCCTTTGTATCGGAGTTGAATACAAAGAAGATGGCGTGCTTGCCGCTCAGTTCACCCAGAACGGGCAGTTTTACAGCAATCTCAGTAGGCTGCTGGGGCATATCGGCCTTTAGACTGATCTGGCCAAGTTCCCGGCCCTTTTTTGATGCCCAGGGGCGGTCTGCCATTATGGTGATTGTGCCATCTACTCCTTCAGGAATCAGGTTGAGCAGAAGCTTTACGTTCTTGCGGCCGCTGGTGGCGTCAAAATTGAAATACTTGTAGCCCACAATTGACCCGTCGGTGTTGTTTACCACCGGGTTGGTGTTGTTCTCCAGGGCGAAAGGCTTGTCAAACTTGCTGTCAGTGCCGTAGGCCGATGCTACATAAGACCCGAAGAAAGTGTTGTTGGGCCACTCATGAATGGCTGTCCTGGGTCCGGTGTACCAGCAGGCCAGACCTGCCGAGTGACGCTCCAGCGGGTCAAGGCCGTTAAGTGAGAATCCCTCGGAATTATACTCGCCTTCCGATATCTCCACCTTGCCGCCCAGGCCAGGGGTAACTTTCACGGTGATGGGAGCCACCATTGCCTGACGTGCATACTCATCGGTTCCGGTCTGGCGGTGATAGAATACGTACCATTGTCCGTTTATCTGGCAGATGCCGCCGTGGGTGTTGCCATCGACGGTTCCCGATGCTATGGGCTCACCCTTCTCATTCACCTCACGTCCGCGGCCGTCAATCACGGTGCCGCCGTAGGTCCAGGGACCCAAAGGGCTGTCGCCGTAGGCGTATGCCAGCGTGTAGTTGGATGAGGGCAGACCGAACTCACCCTCCAGTGTGAACCTGCTGTATATAAATATGTACTTGTCCTGGATCTTGCGGATGGACGATGCCTCAAAGAACTTGAACACCCCGTCCATGTATCGGCCGGGCACCATATCCTCCACGATCTTGGTTCCGGGCTTGACGGTAGCCATTGTGGCGGGATCAAGCTCGGCTGCATACGAGCGCTCAAATCCCCAGTAGCCGTAAATGCGGCCGTCATCATCCACAAACACTGCGGGGTCAAATGCCAGCACGCCGTCGGCACGGTTGGGATTCTCCTTGCTCCAGTTGCATACCTCAAAGGGACCGTCGGGGCGTGAACTCTTGGCTATAAGTCCGTTACGTCCGCCCTCCTGGTCGTTGGGGTAGAGGTAGTATGTCTTGGTGCCGTCGGGGGCAGTAACCAGAGTTACATCGGGGGCAAAAAGCACATCAGCCAGTCCACGGCGGCTGATGGGCTGTCCGTCACGGTTCTTATCGACCTTGAGTATCTCGCCGTCATAACGCCAGTGGTGCAGGTCCTCCACGGGGGCCGACCACACCACAAGCTCGCGGCCGCAGTAATCGGTAATGCGGCTGTCATGTGAACCGTAGACATAGACACGCTGCTTTCCGGGATTGTCCGGATCCTCAAATACGTATGGCTCGCCGTCGGGGATATGCTCCCACAAGGGCATGAATGGATTTCCTACTGTCATAAGCTCTTTCTCCTGGTTGCCGGCCTGACCCGTGCATGAAACCACCATGGCTGCACAGCAGGCAACTGTCATGCACATCCACGCTTTGTATTGTCTCTTCATTTGGTTGTTGTCTTGTTTGAGGCATAAAGATAGACAAAAAAGCGCTACCTTTACAGCCTATGAACAAAACAATTGCATTGCTGTTTATCGGGCTGCTGCTGGGCCTTACCCTCTACGTAGGCTGGCGGCTGTGGCGAATCACCCCGGGTATCTGGACCGTAAAGGCCGGAGTGCTGCTGGCGTTCCTAGCCTGGATGGCGCTTTTCTTTGTCAGTTTCATCCGCATTGAGAGGCTGCCGCTGGGGCTGGCACAAATAGTATATAATGTGGGCAACCCCTGGCTTATATTCTTCCTGTATCTGCTGCTGGCGTTCCTGTTTGCCCGTCTTGCACAGATATGCTGCCTGCTCCCTGCCGATTTCCTCAAGAGCAGCCCGGAAGGGTTTTGCACAATCGTTGGAGGCGTGGCGCTGCTCATGCTCATAGGCGGGCTGCACTATCACCATAAGTATCGTGAGGAACTTACTATCACGACCGATAAGCCACTTGACAAACCGCTCAAGGTGGTACTGATAAGTGACCTGCACCTGGGTTACCATAACCGCAGGGCCGAACTGGCCCGATGGGTGGATATGATCAATGCCGAGAATCCAGACCTTATCCTCACCGCCGGAGATGTGGTGGACCGCAGCATCCGTCCGGTGATTGAGGGAAATTATGCTCAGGAGTTCCATCGGCTTAAAGCACCTGTGTGGACCGTGCTGGGCAATCATGACTACTACAGCAACGAGCCTCTGGTGGAGCAGTTCTTTCAGGAAGCGGGCATCCGTCTGTTGCGCGATGAATCGGCACAGTTTGGCAACATTACCGTTATCGGACGTGATGACCGCACCAACCCGAGCCGCAAACCGCTCAGTGCACTTACAGACAGCATCAGTGGATTCAGCATACTGCTGGACCATCAGCCTTATCATCTGGAGGAGGCCGAGCAGGCCGGCATAGACTTCCTGTTCAGCGGTCATACTCATCGCGGACAGGTATGGCCCATCTCATGGGTGACCGATCTCCTGTACGAGAAATCCTGGGGCCACCACCAGCGCGGCGCCACACGCTACTACATCACATCCGGCATAGGCATCTGGGGCGCCCGCATCCGCATCGGCACCCGTTCCGAGTACCTTGTCCTTAACATCACCGGAACAGCGGGCCGGCAACAGTAAAGTAACCCTGTTTGCCGCTGTAGTATAGCTGGAAGGTGTTTAGGTAGAGCGTCACCATGGCTGGGGTGTCCACATCATTATTACCCGCAAGTGTGCCGATGTAACTTATTACATGATTGATATCACCTTTGGCGATATTCCCGGGTGTCATCTCTTTCTCCAATGCGCGCAGCTGCTGCATCGGAATGCGGAACTCATACATCAGTTCCTTGCCGTCACATGAAACCGGCAGTTGCACGGTCAGGATATCCTCCTTTATGGAGTTTTCGTCAATACTGACCGTGGTTTCGTACAGGGCCATATTCCGGGCATTTGCCGGCAGACTGAAACTTGTTTCTCCCAATATGTAGCGATATCGGTTGATATTCAATGTGCTGTCGGCCTCCTGGTTCCGAACAGCCTCTGTAACACGTCCGGTAAGCACTCCGGTTTCAATAAAGGCCGATACCGCCTTGCGTGAGAACTGGCTCTTAAGATAGTCTATACGGCTGTCTATCTGGTGAGATACATCAGCGTCCAGCGTGCTGATGAACTTGCCGTACTCATCATCGTCCATAGCGGTGCCGTCCCATCCGTTAGATTTAAGGGTGGAGTCTATCTTTGCGGTCAGGCTCTTTCTGACCGATGTAGAGACGTTAACCGGGAGTAGGGTGAGCAGTGCAAAAGTGAGCACCAGCGATACTGGAATCCACAGAATCCCGGCGTTCCGTTTCAAGATCAATACAAGACAAACAGTGTAGCACCAAAGGTTGAACGCCACCA
>DBYG01000065.1:0-49094 GCA_002310175.1 Bacteroidales bacterium UBA1192 | reverse complement strand
CCAATGCTCATAAGCAGCAACAGCGGTAAAATCAGTATAGGCATCCAGTGCGTGATTATCCTCACCGCTTTCCGGTTCCAGCCCGATGCGCTCTTATCGGCCTTGTCACGATAGGGATAGACCATCATGAACAGTATTACGAATGCCAGCATTGAAGCTGTGACCAGCCACGATACCCAGCCGTCGGGCAACTGCCATGTGAACAATATCTTGGCGGCATAGCAGTAGAGCGTGATAAAGTAGGCTATGGCAATGGGCGTGAACAGCCTAGTTACGGAATTTACCAGCAGGCGGGATATCTCCATAGGCTCTGCGTCATGTTTCTGCTCTCCTCCGGGCACACCTTGTATCAGCAGCACCGGAGCCAGCAGGCACAGGCAGATTATGGCAATGTTGCTGTAGCAGTGTGAACTGACAGACACTCCGAAGAGTTTTTCAATACCTACCACCAGCAATTCCAATCCGCCGCATACAATGCCGCTTACAATGAAAGCGGTGCAGACAGCCCCTATGGAATGCAGGCTGAAGTTCCAGAAAGCCACATCGGTCTTGTCGCTGAAGAATGAAAGCACAAGCAGCGAAAGCGTTAGCGTAGCCACAAGAGCCACAACCACATAGTTATAAGGTGCATATCCCAGCATGTCATAATTGCTCATCAGCAGAACGCTCACCCCGATCCATGCTATATGAATCAGGGCTGATGCCAGCCGATAGCCCCATCGGCCTCTATGCTCCTCAAGCCAAAGTGAAAGACTCAGTGAAAGCGCAATACCCGTGGCAGGATGCCAGATCATAAAGAACCTCCACTCCTTGCTGATACCGTGATAACCCTTCCAGTCAAGAATCATCATGCACACGGTAAGCGCTATGGCAAACAACACCGTCAGCGGGAACCTCTGAATCCCGCGCCATACGGTATCGGCCAAACCTTTAATCTTTTCCTTTAATATGCTCATATATCTAAGGTCTTTAAATCAGTGAATGCCTGTTACTATTGTCCACTCTCGGGAATTCACTGGCAGATGAATCTCATATGCACGGTCTCCCTGCAGGAATTCCTTAGGAACTCCTCTTGATAGGAAAGTGTTTCTTACGGTATCATATGCGGTCTCGGCGGAGAATGCCCAGAATCTGAAATGGTATGTGTTTGTCTCCTCATTGAAATACCAGGGTTTATATCTTGTGGGATTATCGCTGTTTTCCAGAATATAAACACTCCTGCATGCGGTGCTGACAGTTTCATAGAACGCGGAATCCGGAGTGGTCAGGAACTCCATCCTGAAGGTATCGACGTATTCAAATCTTCCTTTTTCCGGGCTTAATATGGTCTCTACCAGCCTGTAAGGCGGAAATTCAAAACCGGCATAACCTTCAACAATCTCCTTATGTGAACCAGCAGGGTTTTTCTTGTATCTGTTGATAGTTATCCTATCATAAATAAGTATGAATAGAACAAGGGTGGCGGGTATTGTCAACATTATCAATAGACACCCTCCGCATCCTGTTCTGTTATCAGCTTGCTTATGCTCGTTGCTATCTGTCCCCATTTTAAATCCGCCAATACGGTTTTAAATTGATTCAATGTAGCTCAAAGACCATTCCTTCTGATACTTTGGCATTTTAATCCTTATTGAAATGTCATGCTTGTCAAGAAATTCCTGAGAATACCCGATTGATCTTAAGTAATCAGACGTATGCTTATTATGCGGACTATGGTTTATCGTAAAGTAATATGCGTCATTTTCATAATACCAAGGCCAATAAAGCCCATCGGACGAATAAATGTTTTTAAATTCCTCACAACGCGAATCCAACATGCTGTAGAATGATTCATCCGGCACATTCTTGAACTTGAGTGAAATCTGATGCTCAAATCCGTCAAAGCCAGAAAATTTTTTTGTCCATTTGACCTTATAGGCTGGGATTTCAATATTTGTGTATCGTTTTACGTTATCCGCCGATGCATAACCAAGGTTTTGCGTCCTATCTATGATAGTCCAAACTATAACTAATCCTGCAAAGACTGATAATGTGGTCAGGCAACCATGTTTTGGTTTCAAGGTTTCATTGTTTTTGGACGGTTTACACAATAGAATTAAGAATATCATTCCTGTCAATGCGGTCATCCCTACCAATGGATAAACAAATGCATCTGTAAAATCCGGTGCAGAGCCGTCCATATTTGAGAGGGCACGGTCAAACAAAGCCAGAAAGGTTCCAATGCCAAGTGTTGCAGGTATTATGAGTAGCCATGGGTTTATTCCGGCGTCACGCAGGCGCCGTATCGTAACGGTAAGTGAAGGCAGGAACATCACGAGCCAGAATAGTCCCAAAAGGTCAATGGTAGCATGAAACACTCCCTCAGCCACAGGATGTCCTGCCGTATTGCCAAACAGAAATGCAATTACAGCCAGCACGCAAACAACCGGAACCGATACAGCCAGCATGGCGAGTACCCATATCCAAAACTCCCTGCGGTCAGCTCTGCCCCTGAACTGAAAGTACCGCTTAAACGTATCTGCTAAAGTTTTCATATCGCTTATTATTTCAAACCAAGAAGTGAGCTGAGCGCCTCAATGTGGGCGCTGAATGCTTTGCGGCCGGCATCGGTCACAGAGTAGGAGGTGTTGGGTTTTCGGGCGATGAACTGTTTGACGGTCTCGATGTAACCAAGTTCCTCAAGAGCCTTGATGTGACTTGCCAGATTGCCGTCCGAAACACCGAGCATGGACTTGAGGGTGTTGAAATCGGACTGGCCTGCTCCGGTCAGTACCGACATAATCCCCAGCCTTACGCGGCTCTCGAACGCCTTGTCAAGATTCTCGATAGCGGTCATCGGATTTACTTTTTACCGTCAAACCTTATATGGAACCAGATGCCCCACACGATATGGATAACTCCGAACCCGATGGCCCACAGCATTATTCCCCATGGAGCAAAAGCCAATGCGGCAATACCCAGAACGATATCGGCATAACCGATATATTTGGTGACCGAAATCTTGAAGGCAATAGGTGAAATGACCACCATAGCCAGTCCATAGAATACCAACATGACACCGGGCACCATGTTCCAAAGCCCGTTCATAAGCGGAGTAAGGCATACCAGTCCGCCTACAACCATAACGGTGAAGAACCTGCCCAGCAGATGCCGTGACCCCGCATCAAGCCTGAACTCCAGATCTTCACGCCTGGCCCTTTGTCTGGACATATCCCAAACGGTCTTGAAAGCCGCACAGAACACCACTGCGCAGATTCCTGCCACAATAAAGAATGATGCCCAGTCAGCATGTCTGACAGGATTGATCCAAGCCCCCCACAGCGGACTGAAACTTCCATATACCCAGAAACTGACTACCGCCGCACCCAGCAGGGCCCACAATCCGACTACCATGCCTGCAGCTCCGTCCAGAAATACAACCTTCTGTGACCGCTCCATCAAATCCTTGATGTCACTGAGAGTCTCCTTAATCTCCTGTTCTTTCATATTATAAATAGATATAAAAAGTACTTTGCGCTACAAAGTAAAGACGAATATCTCAAATAACCAAACAAAAACAGAAAAACTTTCTCTTTGCACAAGCCGTACTATCCCCTTTGGGGACCATCAGTGCAGTGGCGTAAGCGTAGGGACTTGGAGGATCCCGTTAAGAACGGCGCTTCGTTCAACGACCGTTAAGTCCCGAAGGGAATTAAAAGGGAGGCGTTCGCCGTTTAGGGTCCGGAGAGTTCCGGAGTAGTCACGGAACGTTGCGTCCCCAAAGGGGATAGTACGGCGGTGCTATAATAAAAAAAGCCCTGCAAGCTTTTAGCAAGCAGGGCTCTTTAAAAGAAATCAAAATCTTACTTTACAGAGAGCTTGTATATGACCGTATGCCGGTACTTCTCGCCCGGACGGAGCACGGTGCTGGGGAAATTGTCGTGGTTGGGGGAATCAGGGAACATCTGCGACTCAAGGGCGATGGCAGTGCGTGCACCTGTGAATACCTGAAGTCCCGGATGATTGTTCCACACCTCCATGAAGCGTCCCGACTTGGGCGAATAGAGCGTGGCAACCTTCTCAACCGTGTTCTGGTCTGTATGTACAAGACAGAAATTGTTGTCATAGCTGCGGACCATACCCTCGGGAACCTGTCCTCCAAAACCTCCGAATCCGCCACCGAGTCCAGTGCGGGTACCGGTTTGTCCGGGCTGGGGTGGAGCCGGTGAATACTGACGGTCACCAATCCTCACCGGCTTCTGGAAGTCGTAGGGCGAACCATCCACCAGGTCGTAGTCACCTGTAGGAATGTTGCTGCGGTCAGTCTCGGTTATGAAACCGGCGTTGATCATAAGCTCATGGTCCAGGATGTCACCATTGCCTTCACCATCCAGGTTGAAATAGGTATGGTTGGACAGGTTGACGACAGTGGCCTTGTCCGTAGTGGCCTCATAGCTGATCTGCAGGCCGCCGTCCTTGGTGATGGAGTAGGTTAGGGTAGTAGTAAGGGTGCCTGGGAATCCATCCAGACCATCTGGCAGGACACAAGATAGAACCAGCTTGCTCTTTTTGGCCTTGACCACAGTCCATACGGTATGGTCAAACCCTTTGGAACCGCCGTGCAGGGTGTGCTGGCCGCTGTTTCGGGTAATGTTGTATTCCTGCCCGTCAAGAGTGAACCTGCCGTTGGCGATACGGTTGGCGTAACGTCCCAAAGCCGGGCCTATCATACCCATATTGTAACGCAGATACTGGTGTATGTCATCGTAGTGGTTCACCAGATTGGCGTATTCGCCGTTCTTGTCGGGTGAGTAGAGACCAACCACGAATCCGCCGTAGTTGATGATCTGTGCGGCCACCTTGCCCTTCTTTATGGTATATAATGTCACCTTCTTGCCGTCCATCACTGTGTCGTAAGGGGCACTGTCTATAAGCGGGAACTTCGGCTTGGCTGCCAATGAAGGCAGGCAGCAGATGAATGCAGCTGCAAAGGCAAGCGTAAGCCTGACCTTTTCCTGAATGTTGTTTTTCCTTTTCATTGTATATGTCGTTCGTTTCATAATGTTTGCTGTTCTCATCTGTGAAGAAGATTCAGCTTTGTCCTTGGCTTCATCACGTTATGGACCTCAGTCTTGCTGCCCTGGACTTGGGCAGTGAGAGTCTGCCTGATATCCTGCGATGAAGCTCCGATAAGGAACTGGTAATTGCCCGCCTTCACGACCCACGATGATTCTTCCTCATTGAACGATGCCAGGTCAGGCTCATTGACAGTCATCTCCACAGTCTGTTGTTCACCCGGTTTAAGACTCTTTGTCTTTGTGTATGCCTTAAGTTCCTTTACAGGCTTGTTTGCAGCCTTGTTGTCAGGTGCCGATACATACAGCTGTACAATCTCCTTGCCTTCCGTCTTGCCGGTATTCTTGACCTGGACGCTTACCTTGAACGATTTCTCGCCGTTTCGCTCTATCCTGGCGTTGCTGTACTCGAAAGTCGTGTATGAGAGTCCATATCCGAACGGATAGGAAACAGGGACGTCGAACGAGTCAAAGAAACGATATCCCACATAGATATCCTCTTCATAGTCTGTATAGTCAACATTTCTCACATTGCCTGTCTTGCCCTGTGAGAACATATCGATTCTTGGATCCTGGTCTATCGGGAAGTTTCTGGATGATGCCACATCGGTGAAGTTGACCGGCCAGGTCATGGGCAGTTTGCCGGAAGGCGACTGCTTTCCGCTGAGCACATCGACCACGCTGTTACCACCCTCCTGACCAGCCTGCCATGCGCAAAGTATAGCATCGGGCAGCTCTTTCCATGAGGCCGTCTCTATGGAACCGCCTATGTTCAGAAGGACTATCACCTGCTTGCGTGCCTTGTGATAGATATTGCATACCTGTTCAATGAGCTTCCTTTCGGCTTCCGAAAGAGCGAAGTCGGATGGTGAACGGTCAATGAATTCACCGGAGAGACGTCCCAATGTTATGATTGCTACATCGGCTTTGGCAGCCTGCGCAGCCAGCTCGGAGTTGCTGAAAAGCATCTCTTCAGGAAGCGGGTGTGGCAGGAACCTTGCCAGCATGGCACTTTGGGCATCCTTCTTGGCATCCTCCTCAATCTTGTCATTGATTTCCTTTTTCTTTTCGGCAATATACTTGGTGTATGTCTCCTTCAGATTCTCCGAAACAGAGTAGCCATTGTTCTTCAGACCGTCAAGAAGTGACACTACGTAAGCGTGGTTGACATTACCCGAACCTGTGCCGCCTGCAATGAAATCGTATGAGGTGCAGCCGTACAGGGCCACGTTCTTTATCTTGGAATCAAGTGGGAGAGCATTGCTGTTCTTGAGGAGCACCATACCCTCGGCTGCCGACTGGCGCGTAACCGCAGCATGGGCGGTCAGGTCAGGTTTATTTGAATATTTGTAACCTTGATAGCGGGGAGTCTTCTCGATGAGTTTCAGCACTCTCTCCACGTTCCGGTCAAGTTCCGCCATTTCCAGCCTGCCTCTCGTGGCTGCCGCAACGATTGAATCGTACTGTTCCTCCTTGCCAGGCTGGAGCATGTCGTTGCCTGCCCACATCTGTCTTCCGCCATCTTTTCCGCCATACCAGTCTGTCATGACAGTGCCTTCAAAACCCCATTCGTCACGCAGGATAGTTGTTACGAGCTCCTTGCTTTCCGATGTATATACACCATTGATATAGTTGTATGATGTCATAACAGTCCAGGGCTGGCTCTCCTTGACAGCTATCTCGAATGCTTTCAGATATATTTCCCTCAATGCCCGCTGCGAGATGTGTGCGTCATTGTTCATGCGGTTGGTCTCCTGGTTGTTTCCGGCAAAGTGCTTGATACTTGTACCCACACCGTTAGACTGTACACCGCGAATGTATGCAGCACTGGTTTTTCCGGCCACGACAGGATCTTCCGAATAGTACTCGAAATTACGTCCGCACAACGGACTGCGCATTATATTCACGGCCGGAGCCAGCAGGACATCTGCTCCGTATTCCTTGACCTCCTGGCCGATCGCCGCTCCAACCTGTTCTATAAGTTCGGTATTCCAGGTTGATGCGAGCAAAGTTCCGATCGGGAAATGCGTGCAGTAGTATGTCTGGTCATCATTAGCCCTTGTGGCATCTATGCGAAGGCCGGCAGGACCATCGGCAAGCACGATTGCCGGAATACCAAGTCTCTCCAACGGATATGTCGTTCCGGCGGCGCCTGGTACAAGGAGCTGGGTAGCTCCTATTACAGCATTGTCACCTGTCGAACCGGCCATTCCTGTCCCTATCACGAACCTGGCCTTCTCCTCAAGAGTCATTTTCCTGATAACCTTCTTGCTGTCGATACCCCCATTGTCACTTCCTGTGCCACAACCGCATAATGTCATAGCTGTTCCAAAAGCAATTATCAATATTTTTTTCATACTTATAATTTGAACATTTTCTTTTTAATGCTCAAAAATAATGCTTTATAACGGATACTTCCGCATATTCCTGTCAGTTTTTCAGTTTATTCCTGCGTAAAAATGACAATACCATTGCAGCCTGGACCGCAATGGTATTGTAATAAAACACCCTAATATAATAAGGTGAAAGCTTACTTCTTGAACTTTACGGCAGCCTCCTCGATTGGCAGGCACTGCTTGTAGTTCTCTATATAGGCATTGAATCCTGCCACATCCTCGGGAGTGGGAGCTACCGATGTTCCGGTATCGCCGGCAAATACCTGCTCATCAAGGAACTCAGCCAAAGACTGCTTCTTCTTGTTGTTGATGAGGTAAGATGCAAGGATTGCCATACCCCAGGGACCACCTTCGCCTGCAGTCTTCATGCAGGAGATAGGTGAGTTGAGGGCGGCACCAAGGATGCGCTGGCCTACACCCGGAGTGGTGAACAGTCCACCGTGACCGGTTATGCGGTCCACCTTGATCTTCTCCTCGTTGAACAGGATGTCATTACCAACCTTGAGCACACCTATTGCTCCGCTTATGATAGCACGCATAAAGTTGGCCAGGTTGAACTTGTCGCCGGCAGAACGGACAAACAGGGGACGTCCGTCGGCAAAACCGGTAACGGGTTCGCCGGATACGTAGTTGTAGCTCATTATGCCGCCGCAGTCAGGATTACCCTTGAGTGCCACGTTGAACAGGTTGGTAAACAACTGACCCATATCAACGGGGATACCCATCACCTCCTCAAACTCCTTGAACAGGTTAACCCAGGCGTTCAGGTCACTCGTGCAGTTGTTGCAGTGAACCATAGCTACTGGGCTGCCATCGGGAGTGGTTACAATATCAATCACATCATGCGGTTTCTTGAGGTCTTTCTCAAGCACGATCATAGAGAATGATGATGTACCGGCCGATACGTTACCTGTGCGCGGACGGACTGCGTTGGTGGCTACCATTCCGGTTCCTGCATCGCCTTCAGGCGGGCAGATGGGAGCACCTGGTTTCAAATGACCGGTGATGTCCAGCTTACGGGCACCTTGTTCGGTAAGAACACCTGCATCCTCGCCTGCGTCAAGTGACTTGGGCAGAATGTCAAGCAGCTTCCAAGGATAACCTTTGGTGGCAATCAGCTTGTCAAACTTCTCGACCATGGTGGCGTTGTAGCTCTTGGTGGCGGGATCAACGGGAATCATACCCGATGCATCGCCTACACCCAGAACTCTCTTTCCGGTGAGTTGCCAATGGATGAAACCGGCAAGTGTGGTAAGGAAGTCTATATCTTTTACATGTGGCTCGTTGTCAAGTATGGCCTGATACAGATGTGAGATACTCCAGCGCAGAGGTACGTTGAACACGAACAGCTCTGACAACTCGGCAGCAGCCTTTGCGGTGTTGGTGTTACGCCAGGTACGGAACGGAACAAGGATGTCACCGTGCTTGTCAAAAGGCATATAACCGTGCATCATGGCACTTATACCTATTGCAGCCAGATTCTCAATCTCAACCTCATACTGCTTGAGCACGTTTTTGCGCAGGTCTGAGTAGCAGTCCTGCAGTCCGAACCAGATGCTCTCGACACTGTAGGTCCATAGCCCGTTTACGAGCTGATTCTCCCAGGTATGACTGCCTTGGGCGATAGGCTTGTAGTCGGGGCCGATGAGCACAGCCTTGATGCGGGTCGAGCCAAACTCGATACCGAGAATGGCTTGACCCTTCTCAATAATTGATTTAGGATCGTATGCCATATTACTTCAGGGCTTTGTTAAGCATGTAGTACACTTCGTTGTTACGGAGCTGCTGCTTGAAGTTGCTGATAGTGGTGTTTTTGTCAATGTTGATGTACTCTATGTCGCACATTTCGGCAAAATCCTCCCAGTACTCGGCAGTGATATCGTATGAGAAAGCGCTGTGGTGTGTACCACCGGCCAGAATCCATGCGCCTGCGCCTATCTCGAATGTTGGCTGTGGAACCCATAAGGCCGATGCAACCGGCAGCTTAGGCATAGGTTTGGGCTCGATGCACTCAACCTCGCTGGTGATCAGACGGAAGCGGTTACCCAGGTCAACAACTGTAGCCTTGATTCCAAAACCGGTCTTGGATGTGAACACCAGACGTGCGGTCTGCTGCTTGCGGATACCTATACCAAGGAAGTGAACCTCCAGCTTGGGCTTATCGGTGGCAATCAGCGGGCATATCTCCAGCATGTGGCTCTGCAGGCTTGATGTGCAGTCGGCAGCAAAGTTCAGGGTGTAGTCCTCAAGGAATGAGCAACCCTTAGGCATCCCCTGGTTCATAACCCAGAGAGTACGCTGCAGGCAGGCTGTCTTCCAGTCACCCTCGGCACCGAAACCGTAACCTTCCTGCATCAGACGCTGTGATGCCAGGCCCGGAATCTGGTCAAAGCCGCAGAAATCAGGGGCATCAATATCGGCATCACCCAGGTCATCAAAGTTGGTGGTGAAAGCGGTAGCACCCTCATCCTTCAGGACGCGGCGCAGAGCTATCTCAGCCTTTGCAGAGTTCTTAACCTTTTCCCAATAAACCTTCTCGCCGCTCTCATCAATCTTGATGGTGTAGAGCTTCTTGTACTCCTCAACCAAAGCGTCAGCCTCGGCGTCGGTAACCTTCTTGTAGTACTCCATCAAAGATGATACGGGGTAGTAGTCAACATGGTAACCCATGCGCTGCTCAAACTCAACGCGGTCTCCGTCGGTAACTGCCACATTGTTCATGTTCATACCGAACATGAGGCAACGTACGTTGTGTGCATCGGCGCGTCCTGCAGCTGCGCGGGCCCATACGGCAATCTGCTTTTGTGCAGCTTCGCTCTTCCAGTGACCAACGACAACTTTGCGCGGAACACGCATTCGTGTGCAGATATGACCGAACTCTATGTCACCGTGGGCGCTCTGGTTCAGGTTCATGAAATCCATATCGATGGTGCTCCAGGGTATATCGGTATTGAACTGCGTGTGGAAGTGGAGCAGAGGCTTCTCAAGAGCCTGCAGGCCCTTTATCCACATCTTGGCGGGACTGAAGGTGTGCATCCAGGTGATGATACCTATGCACTTCTCGTCATTGTTGGCAGCCTTCATCACGGCCTCAACCTCCTTGCTGCTGTTGGCAGTACCTTTATAAACTATCTTAACGGGGATGTTGCCGCTTTGGTTCAATCCTGCAACCATCTCCTTTGAGTGACCGTCCACCTGGACTACAGCGTCACCTCCGTAAAGGAGCTGTGCACCGGTCACCCACCATATTTCATTATTTTCAAACATAACTTCAGTTTTTAATTAGGTTATTTCTTTTTCTGGCCGTAATAAGCGTTAGGGCCGTGCTTGCGCATGTAGTGCTTCTCAATCAGAAGCGGGTTCATTGTCGTGTCAGGATTCAGTGTCAGTGATATATAAGCCATCTTGGCGCACTGTTCCATCACCTTGGCGTTATATACGGCGTTTGCCGGGCTGGTACCCCATGAGAACGGGCCGTGGTTCTTGACCAGGACACCCGGAGTATGGTCAGGGTTGATGCCTTCAAAACGGCGTACTATGACATTACCCGTCTCCAGCTCATAATCACCTTTAACCTCTTCCTCGGTCATATCTTCTGTGCAGGGAATGTCCTTATAGAAATAGTCTGCATGTGTAGTGCCTATGTTGGGGATGTCCATACCTGCCTGAGCCCATGCGGTAGCGTATGTGGAGTGGGTGTGTACTACGCCCTGGATATTTGGGAATGCCCTGTAGAGTACCAGATGTGTGGGAGTGTCCGATGAAGGGTTGAGGTCTCCCTCGACCACCTTGCCGGTTTCGAGGGAGACTACAACCATATCACTTGCCTTCATCTTGTCATAACTCACACCGCTGGGCTTGATCACCACAAGACCTTTCTCGCGGTCTATGCCTGATACATTGCCCCAGGTGAATATGACCAGACCTTGCTTTACAAGGTCCAGATTGGCACGGAATACCTTCTCTTTCAGTTCTTCCAGCATATTACCAAAGTGTTATGTACAGAATGGCCAGCAATAAGATGATTCCGTAAGCACCGATGTTAAACTGGTTGTTGGTACGGAAGAGTGAAATATCAATGTTGATAGCCTTGGGATCCTGTACCTTGTCCTTTGCATTCGATGTCAGGTAGATACCCAGTACAAGGAATACTGTTGCCAGGAAGAAGATACCTTCAAATCCAAGGTTCTGCAGCTTGACGCACCAGTCTGCATTACTGAACATTACGATAGCCCCTAGAGCATAGCACAGAGCTGAGAAAACGAAGAGTATCTTGCTCCATTTGAGCTGAGTGTTGATGGTTTGTTCGTCAATTTTTGCCGCTTCTACTGTTTTCTTACTCATAAGTGACAGACCCACAAACAACAGAACCAGTACGAAGAATACGTAACCCATGCGGATAAGGAACGGAGTGTTGGGCATTATGACTTTGAACAGTATGGAGAATACGAATGTGCTTATTGCCGTAACGATCGCGGCAGTACCGCTGGAACGCTTCCATAGAAGACCAAGACTGAATATCACGACAATACCCGGATATACGAATCCTGAATACTCCTGAATAATCTGAAACGCCTGATCGGCTCCACCCATGATGGGGTAGATTGCAACCAGGGCTATAACAAGGGCTGCAACTGCAGTGATACGTCCTACTTTGACAAGATTGCTGTCAGATGCTTTCTTGTTTATGAACTGGTGATATACGTCCATCGTGAATATGGTTGACGTAGAGTTGAACATTGAAGCCAGCGATGATATCACGGCTGCGGTCAGAGCTGCAAATGACAGTCCCTTCACTACCACCGGGGTGAAGTTGCGGATCAGGAAAGGATATGCGTCATCGGAAATGTTGATTGAACCGGCGAGCAGTCCTTCACCGAGCAGTCGGTTGTGAAGGTCAGCGTCATTCCATATCAGATAAGCGCAGACACCCGGAATGCAGACTATGAACGGGATTAGTATCTTGAGGAATCCGGCAAATACAAGACCCTTCTTAGCTTCGTCTATGTTCTTGGCTGCAAGACCCTTCTGGATTATGTACTGGTTGAAACCCCAATAACCGAGGTTGGTAAGCCACATGGCACCTATTACAAGAACAACTCCCGGTAGTGTAAAGTAAGGATCATCGGTTATGTTAGGGAACAGATCGGCCTGGCGTTCAACCACCAGGTTGAAGTGACGGTCACCGGGAATATCGCCAAGACGTTCCATGACCTGACCAAGAGCGGGGATTGCACCGTTTGCACCAATGTGCGGAGCAATGGTCTTTAGGGCGAAGAAGGCAGTGATGAGACCACCACCAACAAGGAATACGACCTGCATAACATCGGTCCATGCCACTGAGGCAAGACCACCATAGATTGAGTAAACGCCTGCAACCAGATACAGGAAGATTATTATGAGGAGACGTACCGATACCGAAGTACCTCCAATCATCAGCACTGCACCTTTAAGGCCAAGAATCTGTTCTATGGCGAGAGCTCCAAGCCATGCGACAGATGTCAGGTTGATGAACACATAAAGGAATAGCCAGAAAATAGAGAATGCAAGACCTACACCCTTGTTGTAGCGGTTGGTAAGGAACTGGGGAATAGTAAACACCTTGTTCTTGATCATTACCGGCAGGATGAATTTGCCTACAACTACAAGAGTGAGGGCTGCCATAAGTTCGTATGCGGCAACTGCAATTCCTGAAGCGTATGCCGTACCGCTCATTCCGATAAATTGTTCTGCGCTGATGTTAGCCGCAATCAGTGAAGCGCCTACTGCCCACCATGTCAGTGTGTTGCCGGCCAGGAAATAATCGTTGGAACTCTTTTCCTTACCGTCTTTCTTTCTTGACACGAAGAAGCCTAGAAATATAAGTACGGCCAGATAAATAAAGAAAATCACGTAGTCAACAGGTTTGAAACCATTGTTGGCCAGTCCTTGCATAATGCTGTTGTTCATATTTTTGTTAGTTGATTAATTGATTTTAGTGATTATTCCACACCAAACTGGTATATGCAGTGGCTATAGTACTGTTGGCCAGGAGCGAGTTCCGCGCTGTACCATCCGGGTAGGTTGGCCTTGTTGGGGCTGTCGGGGAACTTCTGGGTTTCTAAGCAGCAACCGGTGCGCTGCTCCATTTTGTTGCCCTGTTTGTCAATACCGGTGCCATCCAGGAAGTTGCCTGAATAGAACTGTATGCCCGGTTCGTTGGTATAGACCTCAACATAAATTCCAGTGATGGGACTGTAAAGCTTGGCCGCGCACTTGGTGTCATTGCCTTTGGTGTCAAGAACCCAGTTGTGGTCATAGCCGTTACCGTTCTTGAGTTGCGCATAATCATAGTTGTTGATTTCCTTGCCGATGGCCTTGCCCTTGGTAAAATCCATAGGAGTGCCTGCTACCGGCAGGATTTCACCTGTGGTCATGTAGGTGTCGTCACATGGGGTGAAGTTGCTGGCATTGAGTGTAAGGATATGGTTTGTGATTGGAATTGAATGGTCGCCGTTCAGGTTGAAGTAACTGTGGTTAGTCATGTTGATGACAGTTTTCTTGTCAGTGGTGGCTTTCCATACTATATCGATGGCGTTGTTGTCTGTCAGGGTATAGGTTACTGTTGCCACGACATTGCCGGGGAAGCCTGCCTCACCATCGGGTGAATTCATGACCAGTGTAATGCTGTTCTCCTTGACCTCCTTGACATCATAGACAAGGTTCTGCCAACCCATCGGTTCCGGCTCAAGTGTGCATCCTCCGTGCAGGCAGTGACCGAAATTGTTCTGTGGCAGTTGGTAGGTCACACCGTCCAGGGTAATCCTGCCCTGGTCTATGCGGTTTGCATAACGGCCTACTGATGAACCGAAATCACTTGCCTGGGTAGTGTAGTCCTTGATGTTGGAGAAACCGATGACAGCATCCTGCATTTTGCCGTTTCGGTCAGGGACTGAGATAGCAACAATACGTGCTCCGAAATTGGTGACCCAGACCTCGCAACCGTTTTTGTTGGTCAGCTTGTACAGGTCGGTTTTCTTGCCTGTAAAAACCGTCTGGAAATCAGCCTTGTTGAGTAGCGGAGCTGACTCTTTCTGGGAACAGGCCCACATAGAGAGTAGGCCTGCCAGCATGAAAAATGTGGTTTTTTTCATTTTATAAGTTATTTGATTGGTTGATGAAATTACAATTTACGTGAACCGTCACCGGTTATTACACTATATATTTTGGGTATGATTCCAAACTTCCTGGAATACTCTCTAGAGGTCTTGGAAATAAACTTGTCGCGCAATGTACTGCGGATCAGGTTTATTGAGCATCCTCCAAATCCTCCTCCCATCATACGGCTTCCGGTAACACCACATTTATTAGCAGTCTCAACGAGAAAGTCCAACTCAGCACAACTTGCTGTATAGTCATGGCTGAGCCCCCAGTGTGTCTCATACATTTTGCTTCCCACTAAATCATAGTCGCCTTTGGTCAGAGCATCACAGACTGTAAGCACTCTCTCTTTTTCATCAAGCACATACTTGGCTCTGCGATAATCGGTTTCGGTTATTTCCCCTTTTACAGCATCCAACATGGAATAATCTGCGTCACGAAGGGTCTCAACTCTACCAAAAAGACGGTTCATGGCCATAACGGCATTCTCACAGCTCTCACGGCGTTCATTGTACTCAGTACCGAGTGAGTGTTTTACGCATGAATCAATCAGTATGAGATCATATCCTATGGGATTGAAAGGAAAATATTCATATTCTAGAGAACGGCAGTCAAGCCTGATAAGACATCCTTTTCTACCGAATACCGATGCGAACTGATCCATTATGCCGCATTTGACGCCGCAATAATTGTGCTCAGTAGCCTGACCTATCTTAGCAAGTTCGAACTTGTCTACACGTCCGTCAGCAAACATTGTGTTCAATGCATATGCAAACACGCTTTCTAATGCTGCCGATGAAGATAAGCCTGCGCCGAGTGGTATGTCGCCTGTGAATGCGGCGTTGAAACCGCTCGGATAAACTCCGCGTTTCTCCAGTTCCTTACATACACCAAATATATAACAGGCCCAGTGATGTGAAGGTTTCTCTGTGTCATCCAGACAAAACTCAACAAAGTTGTCTTCTTCTATGTCAATTGCTAAAAGACGAACCTTGCGGGATCCGTTGCTACAGATTTCAGCGGTGATACCTTTGTCTATTGCACCTGGAAAGACAAACCCCCCGTTATAGTCAGTGTGTTCACCAATCAGGTTTATGCGTCCGGGCGAGAAATAGAGGTCACCTTCCTGACCAAACTTATCCCGGAATCTGTTTCTTAGAACAGTGTTGTCCATGATATAGAGTATTATTCCACTCCAAAACGGTAAATTGTGGTCTGTGTGTAGACTTCACCGGGATTCAGAACGGTTGATGGGAAGTATGGGTGATTGGGGCTGTCGGGGAAGTGTTCCGCTTCGAAGCAGATGGCACAGCGTTTGGGAAGTGTGGTGCCATGTGCGCAAGTGCTTCCACTGCAGTAGTTTCCGGTATAGCACTGAATACCTGGTTCGGTGGTCCAGCATTCCATCGTGCGGCCACTCATGGGGTCTACACACTTGACAGCGAAACTCAGTTCTCCAGGCTCCCGCTTGTTGAGTACCCAGCAATGGTCATAGCCATTGCCGTTTTTGGTCTGTTGCCCTTTTTCAATTCGTTCTCCGACTTTGTGAGGTGTGCGGAAATCAAATGAGGTTCCCTCTACGTTGTCGATAGTCCCCAAAGGTATAGCTGTATCGTCAATAGGAATAAATCGGTCTGCATTGATGGTGAGGTCATAGTTTAGTACGGTGAGTGGGTCTTTCTTCATGCCGTTCAGGGTGAAGTAGGCATGGTGTGTGAGGCAAACCACAGTCTTTTTATCGGTAGTGGCCTCATACTCAATCGCTAATTCGTTGTTATCTGTCAGGCGGTATGTTACATTTACATCCAAATTACCGGGAAATCCTTCTTCTCCATCCTTGCAGAGATAGTGGAGATGAAGTGTCTGGCCGTCTGTCTGCTCTGCGTCGAATACGCGCTTGTGAAAACCTGTAGGACCTCCATGAAGACTGTTTGGGGTGTTATTTATGGAAAGTTCATATTGTTTGCCGTCAAGTGTAAATTTTCCTGCTGCAATACGGTTTCCATATCGTCCGATGAGCACGCTTAGGAATGCCTCCTGGCTGTTCATAACATGCTCCAGACTATCATGCCCCCATACAACACTTTCCATTTTGCCGTTGCGGTCAGGCATCATTACTGAGAGCAGAGCGCCTGCATAATTAGTTATCGCGATTTCACTGCCCTTTTTGTTCTTGAGGATGAACAGGTCTGTCTTTTTTCCTTGAACAGTACTTTGGAAGTTCTCTCTTTTCAGGCCGGCCAGATTGCCGTTTATAAAGGATTCGTTCATTTGTAAATTTGCATTAATTGTGTTATAGTTAATTATGCAAATTAAAACAAAAATGTACAATGAAGCAAATAAAACGGCTAAAAATCAGTTTGATGGTGCCATTTTCATTGATGAAAGCAGGTCTGCCACTACGAATGTGCTACCTCCTACAAAAATCAAGTCGTTAGGGCATGAGTCCGAAAGAGCCATGTCATAGGCTTCTTTGACCGTGGAAAAGGCTTCACCGTGAAGCCCTGCGGCAATGGCTTCAGATCTCAGTTTCTGAGAGTCAAACGCACGTTTGACAGATGCCTGTGTAAAATAGTATACCGCATTGCCGGGAATTATCTCCAGTACATGTGATATGTCTTTGTCCCCGGCCATACCAAACACCATGCGTAGGGTTCCGAAATTTGGAGCCAAAGACATTTCTGTGAGTTGTTGTGCAATATATCTGAACCCGTGGCTATTGTGACCGGTATCGCAGATTGTGAGGGGGGATTCGGATAGGGTCTGCCACCTACCGGCAAAACCTGTCATCCTGCATACATCGCTGAATCCCTTCCTTATGTCCTGCTCCGTAATCCTAATGCCTGATTTGGCAAGAATTTCAATTGCTGTCAGTAATGTATTTGCATTGTTTAACTGGCAATAACCGGCCAGGCAACTCTTGAGTCCAGGATAGTTGACGGTCTCATAGACTATAAGTGAAGGATTTATCTTTTTATGCGAAATAATTTTACAATTATCTTGTGCGAAGATGATGGGGGCATCTACTTGGAGCGCTTTTTCCCTAAATACTCCAGCAGTCTCTATGCATTGTTCTCCAATCACCACAGGAATATGTGGTTTCATGATGCCAGCTTTCTCCGCAGCGATTTTGGAAAGTGTGTCGCCCAACAGTTGCATATGATCATAACCAATGTTGGTTATGATTGATAAAATAGGAGTTATGATGTTTGTGCAATCAAGTCTTCCGCCAAGTCCTGTTTCTATGACTGCTACATCAACTTCCTGATTGGCAAACCAACTGAAAGCCATTGCTGTGGTCACTTCAAAAAATGAAGGGGATAGGGATTCTAAAAAGATTCTATTATTTTCAATAAATTTTACAACGAATTCTTTGCTCACTGGAGTTCCGTCAATTTTTATTCGCTCTCTGAAGTCAATCAAGTGCGGTGACGTATAGAGTCCTGTTCTAAGACCAGATGCTTGAAGTATGGCAGCCAGGGTATGTGCCACACTACCTTTACCATTAGTGCCTGCTATATGGATTGTAGGATAGCGCTTATGGGGATGTCCTATGTGTTCGTCAATGAGATAGGTGTTTTCCAATCCCTCCTTGTAAGCTTTTGAACCGGTGTTTTGGAACAATGGAGTCTGGCTCATCAGCCAGTCTAGCGCTTCGTTATAATCCATATCGTTAGTTAAAATAACTACGAAATTTCTTGAAAATCTTTTCTTTTGCTGATGTTGAGGGCTGGAAATTATCTGATTTCAGGAATTTTTCCATGGTCTGTTTCTCGTCCTTCGACATACTTTCCGGAATATATACACTAACGTTTACTATCATATCCCCGCGTTGGCTGCTGTTTATTATCGGAAGACCTTTGCCACGGAGTCTAAGCATCTTACCAGGTTGAGTTCCAGATTCAATTTTCAGTTTGACTGCACCGTCCAGGGTGGGTATTTCTACAGCACCTCCCAGTGCTGCCTGAGGTACTGATAAGAGAAGGTTGTAAACTAGATCGTTTTCATCTCGAACCAGACTGATATGAGGCTGTTCCTCTATGACTATCAATAGATTTCCATTGTATCCATTGTGCTTTCCGGCATTACCTTTACCCTCTACGGATAATTGCATTCCTTCTGCTACTCCGGCAGGAATATTAACCTCAACCACCTCTTCGCCATATATCACACCGTCTCCACTACAGTGTGGACAGCGGTTCTTTATTATTTTCCCTTCACCACCACAACGTGGGCAAACAGTCTGTGTCTGTACCATCCCAAAGAAACTCTGCTGTGTACGAAGGACTGAACCTGAGCCGTTGCAATCAGGACATACCTCAGTTCCAGAACCTACCTGAGCTCCCGTTCCATGACAGTGTTGACAAGGGACGAGTTTCTTGAGTTTGAATTTTTTCGTCACGCCTGTATTTATTTCCTCCAGTGTGAGTGAAACTTTTATTCTGACATCGGAACCCTGCGCCTTTCTTTCTCCACGTTGACGGGTGCGGGTTCCGAAGTTTCCGAATCCACTGAATCCTCCGCCTCCGAATATGTCGCCAAACATGGAGAAAATGTCATCCATAGACATACCTCCGCTGAATCCTCCGTTTCCGAATCCTGAGGCTCCATTCAGTCCGTCAAATCCGAACTGATCATATTTTGCACGTTTGTCGGGATCACTTAGTACACTGTATGCCTCAGCCGCCTCCTTGAATTTCTCCTCGGCTTGTTTGTCACCTGGATTCTTGTCAGGATGGTACTGGATGGCTTTCTTTCTGTAAGCCTTCTTTATTTCATCGGCTGTCGCGGTCTTGGGGACCTCAAGCACTTCGTAATAATCTCTTTTAGCCATTTTAATGAGGTATTGTCATTGGGCAACCGCCACTTTGGCATGGCGCAGCACCTTGTCGTTGAATCTGTATCCATCTATTACGCAGTCGACCACCATTCCTTTTGATTTTTCATCAGGGGATGGTATCATGGCTATCGCCTCATGGTAATCAGTGTCAAAAGGCTCATCTTTAGGAGAAATTTTCTGAAGGCCTTTCTGATTCAGGATATGCATCAGTTTGCTGTAGATTAACTCTATACCTTCCCTAAGAGCAGCAAAGTCCTCTGATTCCGATGAATTTGCAATTGCTCTCTCCATGTCATCAATTACCGGAAGTATATCGGTTATCACATCTGCGGAACCGTTCTTGATGATTTCCGTCTTCTCTTTGACGGTTCTTTTCCGGAAGTTGTCGAATTCTGCCACTAGACGCAGATACTTGTCCTGAATTGATTCAATCTGTTCTTGTAAACCGGTTATTTTCTGCTCCAGACTTATACCCGATTGTTCAGTTTCTTCATCATTACCGGCAACGGTTCCTACAGCATCAGATACGTGTCTCTGTTTGTTCTGACGAACACTTTGTTCCTCTTTTTCGGAATTTACACTTGACATTCCGTTTTCGATAGTGCCCGATTTCTCGGATTGTTTGTTATCTGACATATTATATTCTTGTTTTTTTACTCTCTTCATAATGTGTCTTCGTTTTCCTTTCAGTACTGCAAAAAACTTGCCACACGGCCAATGTGACAGTGTGGCAGATGACGTTAACGGAGTTGATACGTTTGTTCCTATTCCAGGGATTTTGCCCCGAAACAGAATGGTAGCAGTGTTGATGCGCCGTTTTCGATTACAATTGTTTCTTGCTTTCCGTAAAGCAGTGTCCTAATTGGTGTTTCGAAAAATGATTCGATTTCGGCCATAACCTGACGGCAGGCACCGCAGGGAGTGATAGGGAGAGCTGTCCAACCCTGTGAGTTACGTGCGGCAATAGCGAGGGCAGTAATTCTTCTCTCCGGGTGATTGTGGCATGCTGCGAACAAGGCGGTTCTTTCGGCACACAAGCCTGACGGATAGGCCGCGTTTTCCTGGTTGCTTCCTGTAACAACATTTCCGTCTTCAAGCAGGACAGCCGCTCCAACTTTGAAGTTAGAATATGGGGAGTGGCTGCCGTTGGTTGCATCTTTTGCCGCCTCAATCAGACTTCTATCATTTGCGTCAAGTTCATCAAAACCGTAAACTTTCCATAAAAATGCCTTTTTATATTCTTTCATATGTACGTTTTTTATTTTAGTTTGCTAAGATATAAAAAAACGTTATATCGTCCAATTAGTATGGCGATATGTGGTATTTTCTTTGAGAAGCATTTGTTCTGTCGTCTTTTTGATTTAAATTCGCGGTATGAGATACTTACCCTTCCGAATTTTACTCTTATCTGTGACCATTCTGCTGGCTTTTGATTCTTGTTCCCTCACCAGGAGAGGAGTTCAGTCCCCGGGAGGAATCGGAGACCCTTATTCAGAATATATTTCAAAGTATAGCGATTTGGCAGTAAGGCACATGCAAAAATATGGCATTCCGGCAAGTATTACCCTTGCACAGGGACTTCTGGAATCTGATGCTGGGCGAAGTTCACTTGCTACAAAATGCAACAATCATTTTGGAATAAAATGCCATAATGATTGGCTTGGGAAAACAATGCTCTACGATGATGACAGAAGAAATGAATGTTTCCGTTGTTACAATAACGCTGCCGATTCATTTGAGGATCATTCCCTTTTTCTCGTTAACGGGTTAAGGTATCGGAATCTTTTTTCTTTGGGTTCCAAAGATTACAAGGGATGGGCTAGAGGACTTAAGGCGGCGGGGTATGCCACTAATCCGAATTATGCTGACAAACTTATCGATTTGATAGAAAGATATGGTTTAGACAGGTATGATGAACGCAATAAGCTCAAGCTTGCCAAAGGTGCTGTCCCTCATAGACAGTTTGAGGTTAATGGTGTCAAATGCGTACAATTGGGCGAGGGTGAAACATTGAGGGATATTGCCAAGGAGTTCAGCATGAGCCTTAGCCTTTTGCGTAGGTTTAATGATGTGAACCGTGGTTTCGTTCCGCCGGCAAACAGTTTCATCTACCTTGAAAGGAAAAAGTCTCGTGCTCCGAGAGAGCAAAGTACCTATATGGTCAAAAGCGGTGATAGTCTTTGGTCTATATCCCAAAAGTTCGGTATCAAGATGGATAACCTGGCCGGCAGGAACCGAATCACTTCCTCTAATCCTGTCACTGTAGGGATGACTCTAATACTCAGATAAGAAACTATGTTCTGAACCATGTAGTTATTCAGCGAGATTAACTCCCCCTCTTCGAGTCTATTCTGTTTATGTAGCCGTCAGGAATCTGGTTGAGTAAGGTGGGAAATGAGTCATACAAGCTCATGTTCCTCTTTCATATATATATCTTGTCCATCAGAATTTTTAATGGAGTATGCCAAAAAGGGTAGGCTTTGATCAGGTATGATTTTGACTCCCATCCCATATTTGAGACGCCATTTCCTTTTTAGTGAAAATAAACCGCTGTTAATATAGGAATATACGTAGGGATGAATATGCAGTGTGAATCTTTTTACACCAATCTTTTCCGTCAAATATGCTATTTTGCTTTCCAATGTGTCAGTGAATAGTATTGAAGGACCGATGCTTCCTTTGCCAAAGCAGGTTGGACATGTTTCATCAACGGGTACATCTATAACCGGTCGTACTCTCTGCCGTGTTATTTGCATCAGTCCAAATTTGCTTAATGGAAGGATGTTGTGCTTGGCGCGGTCTCTTTCCATGTTTTGACACATGCGTTCGTATAGTTTTTGCCTGTCCTCAGCTAATGCCATGTCAATGAAATCTACCACAATTATCCCACCCATATCTCGCAACCTGAGTTGACGTGCCAGTTCATCTGCAGCACCGAGATTTACTTCAAGGGCATTCTCCTCTTGTGTTCCTGCCTTAAGACGATGTCCGCTGTTGACATCTACAACATGCAATGCTTCGGTATGCTCAATTATGAGGTATGCCCCGCTCTTGTAAGAAACTATGCGTCCGAATGAAGACTTTATTTGTTTGGTTATGGCAAAATGGTCAAAAATAGGTAATTCTCCCTTGTATAGTTTGACCATCGCTATGTGCTCTGGAGCAATGACAGATATGTAGTCGCGAATTTCGTTATATGTCTTTTCGTCATTGATATGGATTGACTCATATGAAGGGTTCAGCATATCCCTTAGAATAGCCAGGGTTCTGCTGGTTTCCTCAAATACAAGTTTCGGAGGTTTTTCACATTTACAAATTGCGTTCAGAGTATCTTCCCATCTGTGGTATAAGGTGGTGAGTTCGCTGTCAAGTTCAGCAACTCTCTTGCCTTCTGCCACGGTTCGGACTATAATTCCGCAGTTTTTGGGCTTGATACTTTGCAGAAGCTGTTTAAGACGCGCTCTCTCCTCTGATGACTTTATTTTGGAAGAAATTGATACTTTGTCTGTGAACGGGATTAGTATAAGGAAACGCCCGGCAAGTGAAATGTCCCCAGTTAGTCGCGGACCTTTGGTCGATATGGGTTCTTTTGTAATCTGGACAAGGATTTCCTGCCCTTGTTCCAGTTCAGTCGTTATATTTCCATCCTTATTCTCCTGACTGGATAGTATTGCCTTGCTGAAAGGATATAATTTCTTCCGGTTGCTTCGAACCTGTTTTATGTATTTTTGTAATGCACCGAACTGTGAACCGAGGTCCTGATAGTGCAAAAAAGCCTCTTTTTCTGAACCTATATCAACAAAACATGCGTTCAAGCCGGGCATCAGTTTCTTTACCCGCCCGAGATACATATTGCCTACCGAGAAAGACATCTCATGACTTTCTTTTTGGTATTCCACCAAGTTGTGGTCCTCGGTGATGGCTATCTGGATACAGTCCGGTTGGACGTTGACAGTCAGTTCGCTTATCATTTGCTTGTCAAAAATAAATTAAAACAAAGAACAAACCCGCGCGTACAGATTCACAGCAAGTTTGTTCCTTGTGGTCTTTTGTCAGACTAGATCATTATTTGCTCTTATGTCTGTTCTTTCTTAGTCTTTTTTTGCGCTTGTGCGTTGACATCTTGTGTCTTTTCTTCTTTTTTCCGCTTGGCATATTTTCAATGTGTTAAAGTTGATAGGATCACTTTCTGACAGCTGCTGCAAAAGTCTTGGCAGGTTTGAAGGCTGGAATGTTGTGCTCAGGAACCGTGATGGTTGTGTTCTTAAGTATGTCACGTGCAGCCTTGGCAGCTCTCTTCTTAATGATGAAACTTCCGAATCCCCTAAGATAGACATTTTCTTCATTGATAAGTGATTCTTTTACCACTTCCATGAAACCTTCAACACAGTTCAGTACATCAGCCTTGTCAAGACCTGTCTTCTGTGCGATTTCTTTAACAACTTGTGCTTTTGTCATAATTCTATTCTTTAGTTCAATAAGTCATATTTTTTTAACGGTCTGCAAATTTACTTCAAAATAATCGTAATTAAAAATTTATTCCTGTTTTTTTTACTCCTGAAAAAAATAAGCATTTCTCTTGCAGGCTGGATTATGAATGAGTAAATTTGTCCTGTCTAATTTTTAATACCTTTAAATTATTATGTCTGTAAACAAAGTAATCCTAATTGGAAATGTTGGAAGGGATCCGGATGTGAGGTATCTGGATAACCATGTTTGTGTAGCTAATCTGACTTTAGCTACTACTGAACGTGGATATACCGCCCAGAACGGTACACAGGTTCCCGACAGAACTGATTGGCATAACCTTGTCTTTTGGCGCGGGTTAGCCGAAACCGTCGAAAAATACGTTCATAAGGGCGATAAGCTCTATGTCGAGGGCAGTATCCGTAATCGTAGCTATGATGACCAAAACGGTGTCCGCCGTTATGTGACAGAGATTTTTGTAGACTACATGGAAATGCTCAATGTGCGAACGTCGCAGCGACAGCCTCCTCAGGACAATGTTCCCAATCAGAGTCAGTCGGCTGTTTCGCAAACCGAAACTGTAAACTCCGAGACTCCTTTCTGACTTAAACATCAAACGGTAGAGTAATTCTAAAGTTATTTAAGGTAGTGGTGGTTTTTCAGGGAGTATCCATCTATGCACCTACGGCAGGGTCTGTCATCGCAATGGTGACAGCCTTGCTTTTTCTGTTTCTTTCGGGTTTTGTTTCAGCATCGGAAACATCCTTTTTTTCACTTTCTCCAGAGGATCTGAATACCATCAAAAAATCCGGAGATGCCCGTGACCAAAGGATAATGGCTCTCACTTCTGACTCGGAAAGACTTCTGGCCTCCATACTCATAACCAATAATTTTGTCAATGTTGCTATAATACTGCTCCTGGATCTGGCAATTGGTCAGATGGTGGATTTTGGGCAATCAGTATGGCTTGAGTTTGCAGTCATAACTGTTTTCCTGACTTTTATACTGCTCCTTTTTGGTGAGATTGTTCCCAAACTGTATTCTTCAAATAATACACTTTCATTTAGTCGCAAAGCAGCTACAATCCTCTCTGTGCTGGTTGTGCTTTCCAAGCCGTTCTCATCCTTTCTCGTCCGTTCAAATGCTATTGCCCTTCGTGTGGGTGCGAAGAACGGCTATAATATATCCGTTGACCAACTTGAACATGCTCTTGAATTGACCGATTCTGCAGATATCCAAGATGAACAGCAGATGCTGGAAGGTGTAGTCCGTTTCGGTGACGAGACAGCTGCGGATATCATGACTTCGCGCCTTGATATGGTCATGCTTGATATCAAGGCTTCTTTCGGTGATGTGATGAATTGCATCAAAGGCAATTTCTATTCAAGGGTTCCGGTGTTTTCCGGAACATCCGACAATATCAAGGGGGTGCTATATATCAAGGATTTGCTGCCCTATCTTGAAAAGAGTGACAACTTCCGTTGGCAATCTATGATAAGACCAGCTTTTTTCGTTCCTGAAACCCGAAGGCTCGATGACTTGCTGCACGATTTTCAGACCGGCAGGATACATGTGGCGATTGTTGTTGACGAATTCGGCGGAACATCCGGGCTGGTGACACTTGAGGATGTTATTGAGGAGATATTGGGTGAGATCAACGATGAGTTTGACGAAGATCCTGTCAGATACAGGAAAACAGGTCCGGACACATACGTGTTCGAGGGCAAGACCCCTCTGCCTGATTTCTTCAGGATAACGGGACTTGATGAGGATGAGTATGCTCCGTTCGTTGGGGAGGCCGACACCCTGGCCGGATTCCTGCTTGAACTGAAAGGGGATTTCCCACGTAAGGACGAAGAGCTTGTCTGCAAGGAACTAGTCATGAAAGTCATGGAAAAGAAGGAACGCCGCATCTCTGGAGTCAGGGTCACCATCAGGCGGAACTGACAGCGTCCTAATGTTTTTCGCGCTCACGCGTTCCGTATTATATATTTTGCTATCTTTGCAGAATTCAAAGTTACTGGAATAACAATCAACACAGTCAAATATGGTTATTATGAAAAAGATCCAAAGGACATTGATCCTATGCGGTTCAGCACTCTTTCTTGGTCTGGTTTCATGTATTTCCCATACGGAAGACCTGGACCTCGACAAGGAAATCAGCTATGACATGCGAATCGCACCGGGTGGTTTTGCCATTCCTCTTGGCAACATGGACAAAATCTTTGTGGATTCCCTCATCAAGACTGATGGTGACGGGTCTGCTCTGGTTACTCTTCCCGACGGACAGTACGGGATAACGATGGATGGTTCCATCGACAAGGTTGATGCCGGAATCGATGAGGTTAGCATTAATGTCGATGACATTGATATTGATCCGTTTGTCACAAGTTTTGATGATCCCACTCCCGGATCCGTCAAGGTGGAGGAACGTGAAAGCGTGACCGAAGTCGTCCTGAGTGAGGTAAACGTCGATAAGATAAACAGCAGTCTTCCGTTTTTGTCAACTGACACCAGTTGTACGACTGTAATTCCTGCCGTTCCTGGCCTATTTGCACAGAACATTGAAATCCCCATTTCAATCAACAACAATGGCCATCCCATGGCTTTTACATTCAATTACAGCCTTCCGGAGGATGTGGACAGGCTCTATGCTGTCTGGCTGGGAAGCGGGAAAAACTCTCATGATGGTCAGAAGATCACCTTAAAAGTGAACATGGCAGGTATTTTCGCGGTGATAGCCAACCCTGAAATCCGTATTGAATCGCTCAGCGTGGATTTCCCCGATATCTTTACAGTTGAAAAAGATCCGTCGCTCAGCACCTATATTCCCGATAACTGTGTCAAGGTGGAGGATGGTCACAAATACCTCATATCTATGAATACTGAAAGTATTTCGGGATTGAGCAAGGACAATCCGGTACTTCCTGTCACCCTCTATGTCAAGAAGGCTGATTTCTCTTCCTTCATGAATGGTGAGATCAATTTCAGTGAATCGGTGGTCTATTCCTTGAATCTGAAGGTTAAGGGTGATGTTGATCTCAGTGAGGAGATAAGTTTCAATGTAGGTGTCAGTCTGGATGAGCAGATGCAGATGGCTGATATCGAGGCTAGCGTTAAGAGCAAGTCGGTTGACATGGCTACGCAGTCATTCAACAGCCAGTTCCATATCACCGGACTTGATGACATATCTTCCATAAAGACTGTCAACTTTGACAATCAGACCAGCTTGCTGAATATTGCTGTTTCGGATTTCGGCATTTCTCCTTTCTCATTGTCGCAGGAGAGTTCCATCAATCTTGTATTTCCTGACTATTTCACTTTCAGTAACGAATGTCTTACTGAGGATTTCGTCACAGCAGGCATCTGGAACGGCAACACTCTGAAGATTGATCCTTCCAAGGCCATGGGCAAGACTTTGACGATACGTCCTCTCTCTATCAATGCCAGTGCATATCAGGTCAAGTCCGATGCTACTATGGATATCCCGGTTGAGATCAGTTATGACGGACATTTCGTGACTGAGCCCAAGGGCGGCATAATGCTGTCTGACCTTACGGTATTCGGCACCAGGAAGGTGACGGTCAAGGTTTCGGGTGAACTCAATATTGACAATGCGGAGGTTGTCACCAAATCAATCGTCTCGGAGTTCGATGAGGAATCATCACTTTCCATTGATGAGGAGGTCGATGAGGCCCTTAAGGTTCTCCGTAAGGTTGAGTTCCGTAATCCTGCCGCGATTGATGTCAAGCTCAAGTTCAAGGGAGTACCATCTACGATCGAAGCCCTCCGTGTTTCGGATTTTGTGATAACCTTCCCTGATTTTCTCAAGATGCAATACACCGGCAATGACACCCGTATATCATTGTCTGGAAATAAACTTATGATTAGCGGACTGTTGAGTGCTGCCGAATTGGCTGACAACGGTACGGGATTCATGATTTCAGGACTCGCTGTCAACGGCATGGATTTCAATCCGGAACTTAGTACGACGGATGGCCGCATCGTGATTGACAGCAAGGTCACCATGAAGGGACAGGTCAAGGTGGAGAACCAGACCATACATAGCAAGGATCTGGATGAGATTACTGTAACTCCCACGGTTGATTTTGCCACCATTAAGGTGAAAAGCGTGACCGGTCAGGTTGATCCCAGGATTGATCCGACACATGAAAGTGTTGCTCTTTCGCTTTCTGATGACATAGATTTTCTCAAGAATGACAAGAACAGACTCAGGCTGAGTGATCCGCAGATAACCCTGAACCTGAATACTTCAGTTACAGTTCCTATCAAGCTTGACCTCAGTATCTCCTCCAAGGACAAGGACGGCAATGTCATTAAGGAAAACATTGGTCCGGATGACGGCTCCATCATTATCCCGGCTTGCTCTCCTGATGCGGATGTCCGTAAGGTACAGCTTGTACTGCTCAACCACAATGTGGTGGGCAACCAGTCAGATGATATCGTCTATGTCAAGATCAGCCGTCTGTCGGATCTCATGACAACTATTCCGGATTCTGTGATATTTGACCTTACGGCATCGGCCGACCAGTCTGTGGAACACTTCGTGGACTTGGAGCGTGAGCTATATGTATCCGGTGATTACAGCGTATCCGTTCCCCTCTCGTTCGATGACATGTTCGTGGAGTACTGCGATACCATCAAGGACCTGAGTGAGGACCTGGAGGATATCTCTGAGACTGTGAATGCCTTAAACCTTGAACTGAAGTCCAAGGTGACCAGCACGATACCGTTTGGGGTCAATCTCTCGTTCAAGGCTATAGACAAAGCCGGACGGTCAGTTAATGGCATATCCATTGAGCCTGTGACTGTCAGTGCAGGCAGTCCCGCCGGTACTACATCGGACATGACTGTTAAGGTCAACATATCGGACGGTACCCTCAAACTGCTTGACGCCCTTATCATAACGGCTCAGTGTGAATCCGGGAATGAAGGTGCTTCTATCGAGAAGGGTCAGTATATCCAGCTTACAGACATGAAACTCCTTATTCGTGACGGACTCGACATTGACCTTACGGACAAGCTGAACGATGATGACAAGTAACCAAAAACAGACATAGTTATGAAAACAAGAATAATTTCACTCAAGTCCCTGACAGCAGCACTGTTGATTACGGCTGTTTCAGTTTCGTATGCCCAGACCACAGGCTCTGGTTATTTCCTTGAGGGCTTTTCCAAGCGTTATGAGCTTAATCCTGCTTTTGCTCCGGAGGGAAAGGTAATTGTGTCGATACCCGTACTGAGCAACATCAATATCGATGCCCAGAGTTCGGTCGGTCTTTCCAATTTCCTGTATGACTCCAAGTCTCATCCCGGAAAACTGACCACTTTCATGAGTCCTGATATTGATCGGGATGAATTTCTCAACAATCTTCCTCCTGCAGCGCAGGTGAATGTGGGCATGAGCATTGACCTGCTCACGATTGGAGCTGGTACCAGTAGAAGCTACACGATATTTGACCTGAGGATCAGGAACAGGGAGACAGTCAGCTTACCCAAGGAGTTGTTTGGTTTCATGAAATCAAGTCTTGCGGCAGGTGACTACATGATTGAGGACATCAATGTCAATAGTGTAAGCTATGCTGAAATGGCATTGAACCACTCGCACATGATAAATGACAATCTCAGGATAGGTGGTACGCTAAAGGTTCTGTATGGCTTGGCCTATGCTGATCTGAATATCGACCAGATTGATGCCCGTCTTTCGGAAGATTCATGGAAAGTAAAGACTAACGGCAGGCTCATGGCAAATATCCCAGGACAGAAATTCAAATATAATGCCGTTGACAAATCTCTGGACGGAATGGAGTCTGCCGATGAGTTCAGCCTCCCTTGGAGTTTCGGCCTGGCACTTGACCTGGGTGCCGAATACGACATGAAGGGTATGGTTGATGGCCTCAAGCTCTCAGCATCCATCTCAGACCTTGGTTTCATCAATTGGAAAAAGCTCAGCTCTTTCGAAACGGATAACAATGACTATGTTGAGTTCGACGGTTTCAACGGATATGACGTCTATGATTCGGACAATGACGATACATTTGACCAGTTGGAGGATGATTTTGAGGATATGATTAAACTGGACAGGAAGATAGACGAGGGTAAAAAGGGAATAGGTCTGGACGCTACTTTCAGGACAGGCGCTGAATATACCCTTCCTCCTGCAAAATGGCTCTCATTCGGTGAACTGCTCACATTACGTACCGGTACATGGCCCTATCTGGAGTCGCTTACATCCGTTACTGCATCGCCTTGCCGTTGGTTCGACTTTACCGGCAAGTATGGTGTTTCAACATACGGCTCTTCATTGGGTATGATGTTGAACTTCCACCCGTCAGGATTTAATTTCTTTGTAGCCGTTGACCGTCTGAGTGCCGAGCTTAATCCGCAGATGATTCCTGTCAATGATTTCGGTGTCAACGTCAGTTTCGGATTGAACCTTGTGGTAGGGAAGTAAAGAATTAAATGAATGAATTTTCCATACTTGAGATAGTTCTCAAGGGAATGGCAATTGGTTTTCTGGCAGCAGCCCCGACAGGACCGTCGGGGGTGCTTGTCATTCAGAGGACTCTGAATAAAGGCCGTTGGAACGGATTCCTTACAGGCCTTGGAGTGTCAGTGAGCGATGCTGTTTACATCCTGATTACCATGATGTGCCTGTCGCTGGTAATGGGTTATCTGGAGGATCCCACGATAGCGCTGATAGTCAAACTAGTAGGATGTACCCTGCTGTTGGTGTTCGGCATTACAACTGTAAGGAATAATCCCCTTGCTGTATCAAGGGAGGTAAAGGTCAAGAAAGATTCTCTGTGGCAGATTATGATTACCGGATTCCTTGTAGCCATAGTAAATCCTTTGGTAATATTCTTTTATATGGGATTGTTCGCGTTTTTCACTTTACCGGTCGATGATTTCAGTACTACCTTAAAGTTGCAGACTTATCTGTATGTACTTTTTGGTGATGTTTGCTGGTGGTTTTCTGTCTCCACCTTTATAAACAGGTTGCGAAACCGTTTTGATCTGCGCGGACTATGGCTGATAAACAGGTTTATGGGAACAATGCTGATAGTGGCCTCCGCTATATGGTGCTTAATCATCCTTTTTAGAATATGACATGTTTGTCCAAAGAGTGTTGAGAGATAAGAATATTGCTGAGTATCTGCTATATATGTGGCAGGTTGAGGATATGATACGTGCAGCCGGGCTTGACAGCGACCGTTTGTACGGTTCCGTTATCAAGTGCAGCGGTCGCAGTGAATCTGATTGTGCTGAATGGAAAAAGTGGTATGATGACCTTATCGAGATGATGCATACCGAGGGCAAGACAAAGAGCGGTCATCTGCAGATAAATGAGAATGTCCTCATTCTGTTGGAGGATTTGCATCAGCGACTGCTGGAATCACATAAACAGCCTGAGTACAGAGACCTGTATTATAAGGCGCTGCCGTTCATCGTCGAGTTCCGTGCCAAGAACCATAGTACTGAGAATGAGGAGTTGCGTGACTGCTTCAATATGCTCTACGGGGTATGGCTGCTCCGTGTGCAGGGCAAGGAGGTAAGCGCATCGACAGCACAGGCAGTGAAGGATGTATCGGCTTTCATCGGGAAACTGGCAGTATTATACCGTGAGGATAAGGAAGGCACACTTGAAATAGAATAATTATGATTGAAGAGATAAACAGAAGACGTACATTTGCGATAGTATCGCACCCCGATGCCGGTAAGACTACGCTTACCGAAAAATTCCTGCTGTTTGGCGGTCAGATCCAGGTGGCCGGTGCGGTTAAGTCAAACAAGATCCGAAAGACAGCCACATCGGACTGGATGGATATTGAGAAACAGCGTGGAATATCAGTGACCACATCGGTCATGGAGTTTGATTATGAAGGTTACAAGATTAACATCCTGGATACCCCCGGTCACCAGGATTTTGCCGAGGATACTTTCCGCACGCTGACTGCAGTTGACAGCGTTATCATTGTCATTGACAGTGCCAAGGGTGTTGAGTTGCAGACCCGCCGCCTCATGGAGGTTTGCCGTATGCGCAAGACTCCGGTCATTGTCTTTGTCAACAAGCTGGACCGTGAGGGTAATGACCCGTTTGATTTGCTTGACGAGTTGGAGGAGGAATTGCGGATTCATGTGCGCCCCTTAAGCTGGCCAATAGAGAAAGGAGCCCGTTTCAAAGGCGTTTACAACATATATGAGCAGAAACTGGACCTGTTCACACCCGATAAGCAGAAGGTGACCGAGAAGGTCCAGGTTGATATAATCAGTTCTGATCTTGAGACCAGGGTGGGAGAGCGTGAGGCTCAAAAGCTGCGCTCTGACCTGGAACTAATTGACGGAGTATATGAGCCCTTTGACCGTGAACAGTACCTGAGCGGAGAACTTGCTCCGGTATTCTTCGGCTCCGCACTGAATAACTTCGGTGTGCAGGAGTTGCTCAACTGCTTTGTTCAGATAGCGCCCAGTCCGCGTCCCACGCAGGCATTGGAGCGTATGGTCGATCCCGAGGACAGCAAGTTCACAGGATTCATATTCAAGATAACCGCCAATATCGATCCCAACCACCGCTCATCGGTGGCGTTCTGCAAGGTCTGCTCGGGCCGTTTCCAGCGTAATGAGCCGTATTATCACGTACGTTTAGACAAGACATTCCGTTTCTCTTCTCCCACTCAGTTCATGGCGCAGCGCAAGAGCACCATCGAGGAGGCCTGGCCGGGTGATATAATAGGTCTTCCCGATACCGGTAACTTCAAGATAGGCGATACCCTTACACAGGGAGAGAAACTACATTTCAAGGGCCTGCCCAGCTTCTCGCCCGAGATGTTCAAGTACATTGAGAATGCCGATCCCATGCGTGCCAAGCAGCTTGCCAAGGGCATTGACCAGTTGATGGGTGAGGGTGTTGCCCAGATGTTTGTCAACCAGTTCAACGGCCGCAAGCTTATCGGTACAGTAGGCCAGCTCCAGTTTGAGGTCATCCAGTACCGCTTGGAGCATGAGTACAACGCGCTTTGCCGTTGGGAGCCCGCCAGCCTCTACAAGGCCTGCTGGATAGAAAGTGACGATGAGGCTGAACTGGATGCGTTCAAAAAGCGCAAGTACCAGTTCATGGCCACCGACATGGAGGGCCGTGACGTCTTCCTGGCCGACAGCGGTTATGTGCTGCAGATGGCCCAGATAGACTTCAAACATATCAAGTTCCACTTTACAAGTGAGTTCTAGATGAAAGAGTATATAGATGATGTAAAGAAAGCTGTGGATGTGATGCGTGCAGGCGGAATAATTCTGTATCCCACCGATACCATCTGGGGTATTGGATGTGATGCCTCAAACTCCGCTGCCGTGCGCCGTATCTTTGAACTCAAACGGCGTTCTGACAGTAAGTCAATGCTTTCACTCATAGATTCCGATGCCAAACTGGGATATTATGTTCCGGACATCCCGGATGTTGCGTATGACCTCATGGACCTGTCGGAAAAACCCCTTACCATCATCTATGACAATGTGCGCCATATGGCACCCGAACTCATAGCCGATGACGGCAGTGCAGGCATACGTATCACCCGTGAGGAGTTCTCACGCGAGCTTTGCCGCCGTATGGGCGGAGCGGTCGTGTCCACATCGGCCAATATCAGCGGCCAGCCGTCGGCGGCCAATTTCAGTGAGATATCTGACAATATAAAGAGTGGGGTGGATTATATTGTTGAATACCGTCGTGACGAACAGACGTGCTCGGTTGCGTCAAGTATCATCAAACTTGGAAGCGGCGGATTGGTAAAAGTTATCAGAGAGTGATGGAAACAGTAAATGATGAGATGGAGCGCCAGACAGAGTCTCTGCTCAACAGGTTCAACCTGTGGCGTAAGGATCATATCAGCGAGCGTCAGTTCATTCTTCTGCTCAGCTTGGTGGTAGGCGTGTTCACGGCATTTGCGGCACTGCTGCTCAAATATCTTATTTCATTGATTCACGGATTCATTTCGGGTCATCTGTTTATCAGCCAGGAAAACTACAGTCTTCTGGTCTATCCCATAATAGGAATCCTGCTGTCAGGCTTGTTTATAAGGTATATAGTACGCGATGACATAGGTCACGGCGTAACCAAGATACTCTATGCCCTCTCCAAGAAGAACGGCCGAATCAAACCGCATAACATGTACTCATCAGTCATTGCCAGTGCCATTACCATCGGAATGGGCGGATCGGTTGGTGCCGAATCTCCTATAGTGCTCACCGGGTCGGCCATCGGCTCCAATATAGGGCGTATGTTCAAGATGGAGCATCGCACCCTGATGCTGCTTGTGGGTTGCGGATCGGCCGGCGCCATTGCCGGTATCTTCAAGGCCCCTATAGCAGGACTGGTATTTGTGCTTGAAGTGCTGATGTTTGACTTGAGTATGGGCTCTCTGTTGCCGCTGCTGGTTTCATCCGTTACAGCCGCCACCATTTCATACGTCTTTACCGGGACAGAATCCATGTTCCATTTTGTATCGGAACACGGGTTTGACCTGTCGCGCATACCGCACGCCCTTCTGCTGGGAATTACCTGCGGATTGGTGTCACTCTACTTCTCCCAGACCATGCATTGGTTCGAGACCTGGTTCAAGAGGTTTTCCAATCCATGGGTCAAGTTCGTTATTGGTGCAGTGGTGCTGAGTGTATTGATTTTCCTATTCCCGTCACTGTTCGGTGAGGGTTATGATACTATCGGCATGCTGCTCAATGTGAATGAGAATCCGGAGAAAGTGATGGAAGGTTCTCTGTTTTACGGGGGCAACATATTGCTGTATTTGGGATTGGTAGTGTTGATGAAGGTCTTTGCGTCCACTGCCACCAATGCGGGAGGCGGCTGCGGCGGTATTTTCGCACCCAGCCTGTTTCTGGGCTGTCTGACCGGATTCATTTACGGAACAATAATAAACCGTCTTTCGCCTGGAGCCGATATCTCCGTCCAGAACTTTGCACTGCTGGGTATGGCAGGACTGATGTCGGGAGTAATGTTCGCCCCGCTTACCGGAGTCTTCCTGATTGCCGAACTCACCGGTGGATATTCCATGTTCCTGCCGCTCATGATGGTATCGGTCATGGCTTATCTTACCATCAAGCTCTTCCAGTCACACTCCATTTACTCCATGCGCCTGGCTCAGAAGGGTGAACTCATGACTCATCACAAGGACCAGTCGGTTCTGCTTCTCATGAGCATGGACAATATCATAGAGACGGAATTCCTCAAGGTACGTCCCGATATGGACCTGGGGCAGCTGGTCAATGTGATAGCACGTTCAAAACGAAACCTCTTCCCTGTGGTCGATGACAATGGCTGCCTGGTGGGAGTAGTCAATATGGAGAGCATCCGCAACATCATGTTCCGTCAGGAGTTGTATCATCGTTTCAATGTCCAGAAACTTATGGAACTTCCGCCCGCCCGCCTGTCGGTCAAGGACCCAATGGAGACCGTCATGAAAAAGTTTGATGAGACGGGAGCATGGAATCTGCCCGTCGAGGATGAGGAGGGTCGCTATGTGGGTTTCGTTTCAAAGTCCAAAATATTCAATTCGTACCGGAATGTCTTACTTGAACTTTCTGAGGAGTGACCGTAAGAAGGAGGATATCCCCAACCTGTTTTATTTAGTACCCGACATGGAAAAGAAAGAGATGAGGATAGTGTTCATGGGAACCCCCGAGTTTGCAGAGTATATACTGCGCCGTCTCGTGGAAGACCAGTATAATATAATAGGTGTGGTAACCATGCCCGATAAGCCAATGGGGCGTCATGGAAGCGTACTGCAGAGCAGCCCCGTCAAGAAATACGCTGTGGAGCAGGGAATACCGGTTTTGCAGCCTGAACGTCTCAAGGATCCGCTGTTCATAGAGCAGCTCCGAGCTCTCAAAGCCGACATCCAGATAGTGGTGGCATTCCGCATGCTGCCCGAGGTCGTCTGGAGCATGCCCCCTCTGGGAACCTTCAACCTGCACGCCTCACTTCTGCCCCAGTATCGAGGCGCAGCACCCATCAACTGGGCCATAATCAATGGCGATAAAGAGACAGGCGTAACCACCTTCTTCCTCAAGCATGAGATAGATACTGGCGATATAATACAACAGGAACGCATACCCATACTGCCCACTGATAACGTAGGCACTCTACATGACAAACTCATGGAACTGGGAGCCAGCCTGACCGTTAAGACATTGGATGACATCATTGCCGGTAACGTAAGGTCCATTCCGCAGGACAACATTCCTGTCAATGAACTGCGCCCCGCCCCCAAGATATTCAAGGAGACGTGCCGTATAGACTGGGCTCAACCCACCGCCCGCGTAAATGATTTTATCCGGGGACTATCCCCGTACCCCGCCGCCTGGACTGTGCTATACTCTCCCGATGGACGTGAGCAGGATTTCAAGATATATGATGCACAACCAGTTACCGGTGCCCCCATACAGAAACCGGGCACAATCATCTGCCAGGACCGCAAGTCACTGATTGTATCCACAGCCGACGGAGCTCTGCGTCTGCTGGAGGTCCAGGCTGCCGGCAAGAAACGAATGCCCGCCGGCGCCTTCTTGTGCGGCACGGATCTCACAGCTTGCTTTTTCGTGTAACGAGGCCGGCGGCCAGTGGCCAAGACCGAGACTTAGACCCGTTCCGCAAATAGCAGGTCATACAGCATCGTTATCATCTTCGTTTCACTCTCACCCTAGCCATAGTCTAGGCTGCTTCTGGAAGCAGAGTGATTGCTGGCTAAAAAGATTTATCTTGATGTCTGAAGTGTTAAAATGGTGGGAATATTTGCTAATTAAGAATAATTCACATTATCTTTGTTGCCAATATAACAGAATTATTCACTAAAACCTAATTGCCTATAGACTGAACTTTACTCAAAGAAACCAAGTAAAGAAGAAGTAATGCAGAATTTGATTCAGCTTACCGACGACCAGTTGGTAATGCTCTATTCAAGCGGTAATTCAAAGGCGTTTGATACCCTTTTATCACGTTATCAGGACAAGTTATATGCGTACATTAATTTTATTGTGCGCAACCGGGATATATCTGATGATATCTTTCAGGAAACATTCGTTAAAGCAATAATTACCTTACAGAAAGGTGGATACACATCCACTGGAAAGTTTGGAGCATGGTTGACCAGGATAGCTCATAATCTCATTATAGACCGTTTTCGTCAGGAACGTAATGATAATACTGTCAGTAATGACGCACAGGAGTATGATCTTCTAAATGATGCTCGATTGGCAGAGAACGGCATTGAAGAGGTCTTGATAAATGAACAAACTCTTAAGGACGTACGCGGATTGGTAAATATGCTTCCAGACAACCAACGTGAAGTGGTCTTCATGCGTTATTATCAGAATCTCAGTTTCAAGGAGATAGCCGAGATTACTGGAGTTTCCATAAATACTGCTTTAGGACGCATGAGATATGCTCTTATCAATATCCGAAAGATTGCTTTAGAGAAGCACATTTCTCTCATTATGCTTTAAAGTAATTAGTTCTGTTTGGTACTAATTTCTTTTTCTGGGTTATTTAATAAAAAAGATACACCCAAGTGAATACTATTCTTTTTAAGTTTGCGTTTGAATAATGTAATACTTAAAAAGTGAGCCTATGGATGAAACTTCTACATCTTGTTATTATGTTTCAGATAAAGTAATCCGTGCAGCCGTTAAAGGCTGTTCATACGGAACCCCTTCAATCAGGACGATTGAGTTCCTGCGTAGTTTTGCCGCTAGTATCCGTTCCGTCTGTGAGCTTTCCGGAGAGGCGGGTGTTTATTCACTGAATTAACATAATCCAAACGGTATGAGTACCATTGTAGCGCCATCACTACTTTCTGCGGATTTTGCTAATTTACGCAAGGATCTGGAAATGATAAACCGAAGTGATGCCGATTGGCTTCACTTGGATATAATGGACGGAGTGTTCGTGCCTAACATATCATTCGGCTTCCCAGTACTTAAATATGTTGCAGAGTACTGTAAAAAGCCTCTTGACGTACATCTCATGATAGTGGAACCAGAAAAGTTTCTTGACCGTTTCAAAGAGCTTGGGACAGCCATTTATAATGTTCACTATGAGGCATGCGTTCATCTTAACAGAACAGTATATGAGATAAAGGAAAGAGGTATGAAAGCTGCTGTTACATTAAACCCATCTACACCGGTGTGTATGCTTAGGGATACCATAGCAGATTTGGATATGGTCCTCATTATGACTGTTAATCCTGGTTTTGGAGGGCAGAGATTCATTGAACATTCTATTGATAAGGTGTCTGAGTTAAGGCGATTGATTGATGAGACAGGCTCTCATGCGCTTATAGAAGTTGACGGTGGTGTCAATCTTGGGACTGCACCTCGTCTGGTAAAGGCTGGTGTTGACGTTTTAGTGTCAGGTAGTACGGTTTTCAAGGCTGAAGACCCTGAAGAAGTTATTAGAACATTGAAAAAATTGTGACTTTGATTTGAGAATAACAGACTGGCCCTCCATGAGGTTGGTCATTCCGTTCATTGGAGGCATCCTTATATCTGATACTGTTGTATACACTGGAAATCAGACGCGCTTGATACTGTGCATTCTAATTCCAGTGCTATTTCTTACTTTTATTTTTTTTGCATATTTCAATAGGCTTTCCCGGCTTTACGGATTGAGCCTGTCGCTTTCTTTTTTTTTGACAGGTGCGTTTGCTTATGACCTTCATGTGAGTAGAGTAACTGTAAAGTGGCCTACTGAAATCAGTGATTATATGGGATTTCTGACAGACTGGCCATATGAGAGAGCTGCGAGCTATCGTTTGGACCTCACATTGACTGGAAGAGATTACTCTGGTGTCAGAATATTCCTATATGTCCCCAAAGACAGTACTGTCAAAAAACTTATACCAGGAGAAAAAGTATTATTCCGTGGAGCAATCAGTGAACCTGATTCTGATTCTATTGTGGGTTTTGATTACAGTAAGTTTCTTTATCGACATGGTGTTTCAGGAACACTGTGGGTAAACTCAAGTTATTGGAAAAGTGTACCAGGAGAAAAGTGTGGTGGTGTCAGAACCAGGGCGGCAGTTTTACGGCGCTCCATGTTTGAACGGTATCAGGAGTGGGGACTTGAAGGGAATCATCTTGCACTTGTTTCCGCTGTCTCATTAGGATACAAGCGTGAACTCGACGAGAGAGTCAGAGAATTGTATGCTACATCGGGTGGAAGTCATTTGCTTGCTGTTTCAGGGTTGCATGTTGGAATAATATACTCATTTCTTTATTTCTTGTTCCCATTTTTCCTGAATCGTCGCAGTTTACTGTGGCTTCGTGAACTAATCGTCATATGTATAATGTGGGGGTTCGCTTTCATAACAGGAATGCCTGATTCAATAATCCGTTCTGTAATAATGTTTTCTTTGCTTTCAGTAAGCAAGGTCATAGGTCGTAACAGTTCATCTGTCAATACCCTTGGATTCGCAGCTTTAGTTATGCTTGTGGCTAATCCTGCCTCACTTTTCGACATAGGATTCAGGCTCTCATTCTGTGCGGTTCTGTCAATTTTGTTGTTCGAACCTCTAATCTCCAGTTTCATCAAAATGCGGACTATTGTCGGAAATCAACTGAAAGATTATTTATCCCTCTCCATTGCAGCGCAGATAGGAACGGCGCCGATGGTAATATACAGTTTTACTGGATTTCCTACTTATTTTATGCTTACTAATATTATCTCCGTCCCCATTATGTCTTTAATTATAGTTTTATCCATTTCACTTTGGTCTTTTTCGTGGTTGGTTCCTATGAGAAATTTGATAGTTAAAAGTCTATCAATATTGTCCAATTTGCAGGATAGGATATTGTCGTATATAATAACGCTGCCTCACTCAAGGATAGATGTGAGTATTGATGCTTTGTGGAAAGTTTGGGCATTGTATGGGGTAATCATTTTTGTTTATTGTTGGTTGAAAGCAGGAAAGACTACTTTTTTTGTCAAGGCGCTTTGGATAATTGCGATTTGGAGTACTATTTCGTTCATCACGGAAGTCATGTGAATCATTGGATTTTACTGTTTGTTTTTTTATCAGTAAGTTGATTTCGGATTATGGATGATAATGAGTACTTTTGCAGAAGTAAAGAAAATCTGCAATGATTGAGAATTATTTCTCTGCTGAGGATGTTTCGGAGTTCAGGATTTGGCTGAATTATGCCGACCGTTTTGTTGTGATCTCCCACATGTCCCCCGATGGGGATGCAATCGGTTCGTCATTGGCCCTATGCCGCTATCTGAAATCTCTTGGAAAGGAGGCTGTTGCTTTGGTACCTGATACACCGCCTGATTTTATTCGCTGGCTTCCTGGAATAGATGAACTTATGATTTATGATTCTGATCCGGATGCGGCTGAAAGGGTCATTTATCAGGCCGATGTTGTTTGTTGCTTGGATTTTAATGTTGTAAAACGTATTGATAAAGTTGCTGCCAGTTTCCTATATACCAAGGCTAAGAAAATACTAATTGACCATCATCCTTATCCTGGGGCCACTTTCAATGTAATTCTATCTTATCCCGAAGCTTCATCGACTGCGGAGCTTGTATTCCATTTCATTTGTGCTCTTGGAGGTTTCAGCCATATTGACTATGATATAGCCGAGTGCCTTTATACCGGTATGATGACCGATACTGGGGCTTTTACTTATAACAGTAATAATTCCTGTTTGTTCAATGTCATCAGTCTGCTCCTTGAAACAGGTATTGACAAGGATAGGATTTACAGTAGGGTCTATAATACATTTTCAGAATCAAGGCTTCGTCTTCAAGGATATGTTCTTAGTGAAAAGATGCAGATATTTTATGACATGTCAACAGCTTTGATAACCCTTACTTCCAAGGAAATGCTGCGTTTCAATGCCAAGAAAGGAGATACAGAAGGATTCGTAAATATGCCTTTACAGATTGAAGGCATCATGCTTTCTGTTTTTATACGTGAAGAAAAAGACCAAATCAGACTATCTTTTAGGTCATCCGGAAATGTGCCATGTAATATTCTGGCTTCCGACTGGTTTCATGGAGGAGGGCACACAAATGCAAGCGGTGCAGAGATCAAATGTAGTATGGAAGAGGCTGTGGCGCGTTTCCATGAGGCCATGAAGTCATGGGAGAAATCAGACAAAGACAATATCAGACAACTGTTTAAGAAATAATGATGACAAAACTGTTTAAGAGTATTTTGGCGGTAATGGCAGGACTACTGCTATTACCAGCTTGTGACGACGAGGAAACTTACGCAGAGCAAAAGGCGCGTGAAAACAAGCAGATACATGACTTTATCGAAAAGAATGGGATAGAAGTTATTTCCATGGATGAATTCCTGATTGATACAATAACGCTTAATCTTGAGGCAAACCCTGAAAAAGGCAAGAATCAGTACGTACTCTTTAATGATAATGGGGTTTATATGCAGGTGGTGCGCCGTGGTGAAGGGAGAGTTATGAAACCGGGTGAAACGTGGTATATGAATGCTCGCTATTCTGAACTTTTTGTTTCTACTGGAGATACCCTTACCATGAACAAGACGAATCAGTATCCGGAATCGCTTTATGTCAAACGGACAGGTGATACCTATACCGCTTCATTTCTTTCCGGAATTATGTCCAATACCTATGGTAATATGGTTCCGAATGCGTGGTTAATGGTGTTCCCGTTCATCAAGCCGGGGTTTATCAACGGAATGCCATCGGCCAAAGTGCGTCTTATAGTGCCCCATTCGGAAGGAACCCAGAACGCCACTCAAAATGTAATCCCTATGTTTTACGAGATAACAATCAGTACTGAAAAATGGCAATGATAAAATCAATCTCAGGCCTTCGAGGAGAAATTGGAGGTCCTGCTGGAGATGGACTTACTCCTCTGGATATAGTGAAATTTACATCGGCATATGCTACTTGGCTGCGAAGGAGCAATCCTGACTCTAGGCATGTAGTGGTTGGTCGCGATGCCCGTCTTTCCGGTGAGATGGTCCGTCAGGTGGTTTGCGGAACGCTCATAGGTATGGGTTTTGATGTGACCGACATAGGCCTGGCCACCACCCCTACCACTGAACTTGCAGTGACATGGCTTAATGCAGATGGAGGCTTGATACTTACTGCAAGTCATAATCCGCGTCATTGGAATGCCTTGAAACTACTTAACAGTAAAGGAGAGTTTTTGACTGCTTCAGACGGAAATATGGTGCTGGATATAGCAGAGAAGGGAGATTTCTTTTATGCCGATGTAGACAGTCTCGGTCATTACTATACTGATGACACAATGAACCGTCGTCATATTGATGCTGTCCTAGCTCTTGATATGGTTGATGTAGAGGCTATCCATAAAGCTGGATTCAAGGTGGCTGTTGACTGTGTTAATTCAGTAGGTGGTGTTATTTTGCCTGAATTACTTTATCGTTTGGGCGTGAAGAGTGTTGATAAGCTTTATTGCGATCCCACAGGTGATTTTCAGCACAATCCTGAGCCTCTTGAAAAAAACCTGAGTGATATAATGAGCCTAATGCGCAAAGGTGACCGTGATGTTGCTTTCGTTGTTGATCCTGATGTGGATCGTCTTGCCTTTATTGACGAGAAGGGTAACATGTATGGTGAGGAATACACTCTTGTGACTGTAGCGGATTACGTGCTTAGACATACTCCTGGCAATACTGTTTCCAACCTCAGTTCAACACGTGCCTTACGTGACGTAACATTGAAATATGGTGGCAAGTATTATGCTTCTGCTGTAGGTGAGGTTAATGTTACAACTAAAATGAAGGAGAAGGGTGCAGTCATCGGGGGTGAGGGTAATGGTGGAGTAATCTATCCCGCATTACATTATGGCCGTGATGCACTTGTCGGAATAGCACTGTTCTTGAGCCATTTGGCACATGAGGGGGTGAAGGTCAGTGAACTTAGGGCCACATATCCACAATATTACATAGCCAAGAACCGAATTGACCTCAAGCCGGGGACAGATGTGGATGCTATTTTGCGTAAGGTCAAAGGTATCTATTCTGAACAGGAAATAAACGATGTTGACGGAGTTAAGATAGATTTCCCAGACAAGTGGGTCCATTTGCGTAAAAGCAATACAGAACCTATCATCCGCGTCTATTCCGAGGCATCCACTTTAGATGCAGCCAATGCTATAGGCTTGGATGTAATGAATGTCATCAACTCAATGATTTGACTCTTTGGCGGGCATATACATACATATCCCTTTTTGTGCCCGACGCTGTATATATTGTGGCTTTTTCTCCACATTGCGTGAGGATGAAGCCACACGTTATGTTGATGCTGTGTGTTTGGAGTTGGAGCGACGTAGGGGCTACCTGAGAAACTCTCCTGTTACCACTATATATTTTGGTGGAGGAACTCCTTCACGTCTTACCATACAGCAGATGAATCAATTGATTGAATGCATTAATACAAACTATGACCTTGCCAATCTTGAGGAGTTAACCGTTGAATGTAATCCGGATGACATAACAATGGAGTATGTGACGGCTCTCCGTGAATTGGGCGTCAACCGCATAAGCATGGGTGTCCAAACGTTCAATGAGGATCTGCTGCATTTCATTGGGCGTCGCCATTCTGCCATGCAGGCAGTTAATGCAGTTGGTATCTGTAATGATATCGGTATTAACAATGTAAGCATAGATCTTATATATGGTATTCCAGGTCAGACGTCAGAAATGCAGTCGTATGATTTGAAAATGGCTGCAGATATGGATGTCCAGCATATCTCCTCCTATTGTCTTTCTTATGAAAAGGGCACTCTTCTTGATGCTATGCGCATGGATAACAGGATAATTCCTGTTGATGATGATGTTTGCGCTGCCATGTATGACCGTATGTGCTTATATTTGTTCAAAACAGGCTTTGAGCATTATGAAATTTCTAACTTTTGTCGTCCAGGATATATGTCCCGTCATAACAGCTGCTATTGGAACGGAACTCCCTATCTTGGCGTAGGTGCTGGTGCTCATTCTTATAATGGTAAAACCCGCCAGTGGAATCCTAATGATATTGATGCTTATTTACTTGGCATGGAGAGTAACAAGCCGATCTTTGATTTAGAACTTCTCTCCGAAACAGATATATACAATGAAATGGTTATGTTGAGTTTGCGAACTTCCAAAGGCCTGGATCTATTATCTTTAACAACCTTAGATCGCATTTTCGTATTGCGATCAGCGGAAAAACTAATATCAAGTGGTTATATGGTGTTGAAGAACAACAAACTGTGTATTCCTGAACATCGTATGTTCATAAGTGATTCGATAATCAGTTCGTTATTTAAAATATAACTCCTCCAGCTCGTTTTTTTGTGCTTGTATTCTATAAGTTCGCTATGTTTTTTTGGTGTTCTTCGTATTTTTTTGATAAATTTGCAAGCCTTTCTAAAAAAAGCATCTCAAATCTATAACAAAAGATTCAACAAATCGACAAATCAACAATTGAATAATATGAAGAATTATAAAACTGAAGACATCCGGAACATCGCCATCGTGGGCGGCTCAGGATCAGGTAAAACTACTCTCTCTGAGAGTATCCTTTTTGAGGCAGGTGTGATAAAGCGCCGTGGCTCAGTGAATTCTAAGAATACCGTCAGTGATACTGCTGCTGTAGAGTTGGAGTATGGTTATTCAGTATATTCAACCGTATTCTCAGTGGAAATGTACGGAAAGAAATTTAATTTTTTTGACTGCCCGGGAGCTGATGATTTTTCAGGTCAGGCTGTTACCGCCCTGAATATCTGTGATTCCGCCGTTCTATTGGTTAACGGTTCGCGTGGTGTTGATGTGGGTCTCATCAACAACTATCGTCTCATTAAAAAACTTTGCAAACCTGCTTTTTTCGTAATCAACTATGTTGATAGTGACAAGTGCGAATATGATAGCGTGGTAGAGCAGATACGTTCTACATTCGGAACCACATGCGTAGCCATTCAATTTCCCGAACATGCTGGGCCCTCATTCAATAGTGTAATTGATGTGCTGGTCAATCAGAAACTTACGTTTACTGATGGCTCAGATGCCAAGTCTGAAGATATTCCGGCGTCTATAGCTTCCAAGGCTCAGTCTATGCGTGATACTATCACTGAGTCTGCAGCCGAAAATGATGAGGAACTGATGGAGAAGTTCTTTGATCAGGGTGAACTTTCCACTGATGAGATTCGTGCTGGCTTTCGAAAGGGTATTGAGGCTTGCGGTCTCTTCCCGATTGTTTGCACATCAGCTGCACAGAACGTAGGTGTGAGCCGTCTCATTGAGTTTCTGGCAAATGTTGCCCCGTCACCGTTGCAAGGAAAGGCTGTAGCCGATACCAAAGGTGAAGCAGTAGGTCTTGATGCAGCTGGAACATCACTCTTCTTTTTCAAGACTACCATGGAGCCTCATATAGGTGCTGTGTCCTATTTTAAGGTTATGTGTGGCAAGGCTCATGAAGGACAGGATATGATAAATGCTGACCGTGGTTCTAAGGAGCGTATTGCCCAGCTTTTCGTTAGCCAGGGTAATAGTCGTGTCCAGGTTCCGGAACTTGTGGCAGGTGACATAGGCTGTACAGTAAAACTCAAGGATGTTCGTACAGGCAATACCTTGAATGAGGGGGCCGACCACGGTTTCAACTTCATCAAATACGCAAACTCTAAGTATTCGCGTGCGCTCAAACCTGTAAACGAGGCAGATATGGAAAAGATGATGACCATTGTTAATCGTATGCGTGAGGAGGATCCTACGCTCGTGATTGAGCAGTCCAAGGAGCTTCGTCAAGTTATTCTCTACGGACAAGGTGAGTTCCATCTGCGTACATTCAAATGGTGCATTGAAAATAATGATAAGATGATGATCATATTTGAGGAACCCAAGATTCCTTATCGTGAGACAATCACCAAAGCTGCTCGTGCGGATTATCGTCACAAAAAACAGTCTGGTGGCGCTGGTCAGTTCGGCGAAGTTCATCTTATCGTTGAGCCTTATGAAGAAGGCAAACCTATGCCTGAAATGTTCAAGTTCGGCAACCAGGAATTCAAGATGAGTGTCAAGAGTGTAGAAGAGTATCCACTTGAGTGGGGTGGAAAACTGGTCTATGTAAACAGCATTGTGGGTGGTTCGATAGATGCTCGTTTTATGCCTGCAATTCTCAAGGGTATCATGCAACGCATGGAGCAGGGACCCCTTACTGGTTCATATGCACGTGACGTGCGCGTCATAGTATACGATGGTAAAATGCACCCTGTGGATTCTAATGAAATATCTTTCCTTCTCGCAGGTCGTAATGCCTTCAGCGCTGCCTTCAAAGAAGCGGGTCCAAAGATTCTGGAACCTGTTTATGACGTAGAGGTCCTTGTGCCTGCTGAGTATATGGGTGATGTTATGAGTGACCTGCAGGGGCGTCGCGGCATGATTATGGGTATGGAGAGCGAGGGTAATTACCAGACCCTTAAGGCAAAGGTCCCTCTAAAGGAGATGGCTACCTACTCTACTTCCCTTAGTTCTATTACAGGTGGTAGCGGTTCCTTTGTTATGAGTTTCAGCAGTTATGAACTTGTTCCTACTGATGTTCAGGATAAACTTATTAAGGAGTTTGAGGCTAAACAGAAAGAGGAAGATTAATAGATGTAGTTGTATTATTGATAACTTTAAAGGGCAGAAGACGGACATTCTGCCCTTTTTTTCTTAATTTCTATTAATTTTTTAAGTTAATTGATGCCAAGTCCAAATTCGTTACTATATTTGTCAATATGAAAAAGATTGTAGTCTGGATTCTTGGTTTTGTTATCAGTGTTTCTTTCGTCGTTTTGCTGATGATGCAGTTGCGTTATATGAAGGAGATGAGTTTAATGCGTCATCAGGAGTTTGAGGATGCTGTTAAGCGAAGTCTTTATGAAGTTGCCCATCAGCTGGAGCTGGAAGAAGCCAAGTGGTATTTGGAGAATGATATTCGTGAAATGGAGCGCAGCTCAAATCTGGGTTATCCCGTGCTTGAAGGTGGTATTTTCAGTCAGTCTATCACATATATGAATGGTGGATTTACCTACAATCAGTCTGTCCAGCAGAGTTTCGGCCCTTCGGCAACAATGCCATCCCTTCAGGTTCCTCGTATCAATCCTGAGCCTGGAACGTCGGTGACAGACAAGGGGGTCAGTCTTCAGCAGCAGCAACTCAAACGTTATCTTATCCAAAAAAATCTATTAGATGAAGTTATATTCAGTATGCTCAATACAGCTAGTGAACGCCCTTTAAATGAACGTATTAATCCACAGTTTCTGGCTAATGAACTGCAATCTGAATTAAAAGACAATGGAATAGATATCCCGTTTCATTGGATTGTGACCACTCCAAACGGTCGCATAGTACATACATGTTGCGGCGATTTTAATGCTGCTATCCTTAAGGATACATATGATCAGACTGTCTTTCACAGCGACTCACCGTCCCGCATGGGAGTTCTGCGCGTATATTTCCCTACTTTGGATGCATATATAGACAACTCGGTTAATTTCATGATTCCTTCTCTGATATTTATGGCTGTCCTGATGATTACCTACGTATTCACCCTGGTACTCGTACTTAGGCAGCGTAAGGTTACAGAGATGAAGAATGATTTTATTAACAATATGACTCATGAGTTCAAGACACCTATATCCACAATTTCTCTTGCAGCCCAAATGTTGAATGATCAGTCGTTGGACAAATCGCCTCAACTTCTTCAACATTACTCAAGGGTTATCAATGATGAAACCAAGCGCCTTAGGTTTCAGGTTGAAAAGGTTCTTCAGATGTCCATGTTTGAGCGACAGAGTACTACGCTCAAGTTTAAGAATATGGACATTGACGAACTAATTTACGGTGTGGTCACTACTTTCCGTCTTAAGGTTGGCAATATAGGTGGTACTCTTGAAACGGATTTTGAAACAGAAGATCCATTTGCAATGGCAGATGAGATGCATTTTACAAATGTGATTTTCAATCTCATGGATAATGCTGTAAAATATAAACGGGACGATATTCCTCTTAAACTTAAGGTGCGGACATGGAATGAACCTGGAAAGCTCTTGATTTCCATTGAGGATAATGGAATCGGAATAAAAAAGGAAGATATCAAGAAGGTTTTTGAGAAATTCTACCGTGTTCATACCGGAAATCTTCATGATGTGAAAGGATTTGGACTTGGCCTGGCATATGTAAAAAAGGTAATCGCGAGCCATAAGGGAACTATACGTGCGGAAAGTGAACTTGGATTTGGTACCAAGTTTATTATCACTCTTCCCCAAACCGAAGAATAACCTCAAAAATATACTATTATGGAAGAAAAACTGAACATTTTGCTCTGTGAAGATGACGAGAATCTGGGCATGCTGCTCCGTGAGTATCTTCAGTCAAAGGGTTACAACACTGAGTTATGTCCAGACGGAGATGCAGGTTACAAGACTTTTCTAAAAGGCAAGTTTGACATCTGTATCTTTGATGTAATGATGCCCAGGAAGGATGGATTTACTCTGGCCAAGGAAATCCGTTCCATCAACTCGGACATTCCTATTATGTTCCTTACTGCAAAGACACTTAAGGAAGATATCCTGGAAGGCTTTAAAATTGGTGCCGATGACTATATTACCAAACCTTTCAGCATGGAAGAACTTACTCTTCGCATGGAAGCTATTTTACGTCGGGTACATGGAAAAAAGAACCGTGAGGTTACTATGTACAAGATAGGAAGGTTTACATTCGATACCAAGAAACAGATTTTATCTATCGGTGAGAGATCCACAAAGCTTACTACTAAGGAATCTGAGCTGCTCAATTTGTTATGTGTTCATCAGAATGAGATTTTACAGCGAGACTTTGCATTGAAAGCCATCTGGATTGATGATAACTATTTCAATGCACGTAGTATGGATGTCTATATAACCAAACTTCGCAAGCATCTAAGGGATGATGATACTGTGGAGATTATTAATATTCATGGTAAAGGATATAAACTTATAGTTCCAGATATTGAGGATTGACTTTCTAGTCCTTTTTTCATGCTTATATATATAAAGAGGTGTAGCATTATGTCTATGCCTCTTTATAATTTTCAATGTTTCAAGCGGTTGTGATTATTAACAAAAAAAACGGCAAAAAAAGTTCCGTTTTTGTTTGGTGG
>DBYG01000059.1 GCA_002310175.1 Bacteroidales bacterium UBA1192 | reverse complement strand
TATATGATACGGTTATTCTTTTCAATAAGTTCCTTGCGGATTCTCTGCAGCTTGCCTGCCACGCTGGCGTCAAGGCGGAATCCGTCAACCATAAGCACGAATCCGCCGTCGATTGACGGATCTACCGTGTGGGTCCATTCTACACTGCCGTGCTCTACGTTCTCTACCAGCTGTTTGAGTCTGGCCCTGCGTTCATCGCCCACAGGGGTGGCTGTAATAAGCTCAACCGGCACAATACCATTCCTGAGGCGGTACAGGTCCTGATAGCTTACGGCCATAAACAGCAGGCAGTCACCGCGTCCGGCACCTACAGCGAGCTTGAAGAAAGCCTGTGCAGAGCCGCTCAGCGGTTTCTTTCCGTCCGTGACAGCAGTCTCAAGCAGACTGCATTTATCGGCCACACTTAACGTGGGGTCAACCAGACGGTCATGTATGGCACGTACAGCCCGCATCCGTGAGGCAAGCGTCTGCATCTCCAGATAAACCTGCGCGGCATCACCCTGTTCAACCGCATACTGCAGCAGCGCCTTGGCATATCGAACGGAAACGGTTCCTGTATTCATACCTTACTTCTCTGTTTTGACATCATCTATCATACGGTCTATCAGAAGTAGCTGGTCCTCATCGGTGGAGAGTTCCTTAAGGACAACCCTCTCGGCCACCTGGACCGACAGCTCCGCCACCTGACGACGCAGGCTGCGCAGTGCCTCCTCCTTCTCCAGACGTATCTGTTCACGTGCATCGGAGATAAGTTTCTCACCGCTCTCCTTGGCACGGTTTTCGGCCTCTGCAATGATCTCATCACGCCGGTCGGCAGCCTCCTTAAGGATACGCGCCTTCTCGGCACGGGTCTCCTTGAGCAGTTCATCACACTCATTCTGGATGCCGGCCAGACGCTCGTTGGCCTTCTTGGCAGCATCGAGCGACTTGTCTATATACTCATTGCGCTCGTCAACCATACGGGTAATCATGGGGAATCCCCACTTTACCAGTATAAAGAAGACAATTCCGGCTGCAATGAGCATCCAGATGATTGTACCGACTTCGGGAATCAGTAGGTCCATTATTTAGCGTAAAGTGCCAACAGACAAACGATTACTGCCAGAAGTGATACACCTTCCATAAAGGCGCCTATCAGGATCATGGAACTGCGGATGTCACCGGCAGCCTCGGGCTGACGTGCGATTGACTCCATTGCGGACTGACCGATACGGCCCAGACCCATAGCTGCACCTACAACTGCGATAGCGGCACCGAGTGCGATACCTGCGTTACCGAATGCTGCACCTGCGGCAGCCTGCAAGAATGTTGCTAACATCATAATGTTGTTATTTTTAAGTTGTTAATGTATTATCAGTTTTTGTTACTGTCCCCTTCTTGGCATGATGTTCCTCAGGGCGTGAGAGCCCTATAAACACCGCACTGAGCATGGTGAACACATATGCCTGTATATATGCCACCAGCAGTTCCAGCAGGTTCATGAATATCATGAAGAATACAGACAGGACTGTCATCGGGGCACCTATCACCGGTCCCATCCTGGCTGTTATGAATATCACACAGGTAAGCGACAGTATGATGGCGTGCCCTGCGGTGATATTGGCAAACAGACGTACAGTCAGCGCAAACGGTTTGGTGAATATACCCACAATCTCAATGAACGGCAGCAATGGTACCGGAGCCTTGAGGAACACTGGCACATCGGGCCAGAGTATCTCTTTCCAATATTCGCGGTTGCCGAACACATTTACCGTAAAGAACGTTACCAGAGCTAAAGTGAGCGTAATGGCGATATTGCCCGTTACGTTGGCACCGGCCGGGAATATGGGAATAAGGCCCATTATGTTGCTCAACAGTATAAAGAAGAATATGGTGAGCAGCAACGGCGTATACCGTTTATAGTCCTTGCCTACCGAAGGCTTGATCACATCATCCACAATCATGGCTATGACATACTCCATAAGGCCCACAAAACCGCCAGGAGCCGGATCAGTAGCATTGTGGCGCCTGTACCAGCGGGCCGTGCACATCACTATCACACAAAGCAACAGGCTGTTTATTATAACGGCCAGCGCTATCTTGGTAAGCGACAGGTCAAGCGGTTTGAGTTCAGTGCCGTCGGGAAGCGTCTCCACCAGTTTGCCTGCATGGGCACCGTCATCCGTGATATGGAAGCCCTCATAACTGCCTGTATGTTCAAGTTGACGGGACGAGAAGAAATGCCAGCCCGTTACCTTACTGTACAGTATCACAGGAAGGTGCAGGCTGATTTCCTTATTACCTATTGTAATTATATGCCAGTGATAGGAATCCTTTAGATGGCCGAATATGATGCCTTTGACATCGACAGTCTCATCCTGTGCGGTCTCCTGCGCAAATACAGGCGCCGCAATCAGAAACATCAATGACAATATGGCAATTATCTTTTTCAACTCTTTTTCTCTCCTTTCATAAACAGTACCGTCTCTACAACCGAGAGGCACAGATAATATATCATGAATACCACTGCAAACGGCAGCAACTGAGTTCCAACAGCTGTGAAATACACCACAAGCAGAACAATGGCAAGCAGAATCTTTACCACCCTGTAGGTAAGGAAGAACAGGCTGCGGTCCTTGCCCTTTCTCTCATTTGAGCGCTTTAGCCATACCATAACGCCCAGCATTACGGCAAAGAACAGAGGGATAAGGAACAGCAGGGACGGATACTGATCCGGCCATACCGTACGCAGCACCAGAACGGCTGCTATAGTCAGGGCTGAAAGTAAAATCAGATATGTCAGGATCAGTTTTTTCATAATTCCACACAAATTGAAAGGGTGTTGTCTCTGACCTCAGCGAACCCGGATTCTACAGCGACCTCTGTTATACCGTTAGTGTCCTTGTAGGCTATTATTCCTTTTTCAAGTGAAGATATTATGGGGGCATGGTTGTTCAAGACTGTAAAACGACCCATAGTACCCGGCAGGGTGACGCTTTCCACCTCGCCCTCAAATACCAGTCTGTCCGGAGCTATAATCCTAATCTTGAGCATCTCAATTCTCAATTGAAATTATTTGGCCACCTGGTCAAGCAATTTCTTCCCTTTCTCAATGGCTTCCTCAATGGTACCGACATTCAGGAATACCTGCTCGGGCAGGTCATCCACCTCACCGTCCAGAATCATGTTGAATCCCAGGATGGTATCCTCAATGCTTACCATGGTGCCCTTGACTCCGGTAAATTGCTCGGCCACAGTGAACGGCTGTGAAAGGAAGCGCTGAACACGGCGGGCACGCGCCACAGTAAGCTTGTCCTCATCGGACAGCTCATCCATACCCAGGATGGATATGATATCCTGAAGCTCGTTGTAGCGCTGCAGTATCTGCTTTACGCGCTGAGCGGTATCGTAATGGGCCTTACCCACGATATTCGGATCAAGTATACGGGATGTTGAATCCAGAGGATCCACTGCAGGATAGATACCAAGTTCCGCAATCTTACGGCTCAGCACCGTGGTGGCATCCAGATGTGAGAATGTGGTGGCAGGTGCAGGATCCGTAAGGTCATCGGCCGGTACATACACAGCCTGTACAGATGTGATTGATCCGTGAATGGTGGATGTTATTCTCTCCTGCATCTTACCCATCTCACTGGCCAGCGTAGGCTGATAGCCAACGGCAGACGGCATACGTCCCAGAAGGGCCGACACCTCACTTCCTGCCTGTGTGAAACGGAATATGTTATCAATAAAGAACAGGATATCGCTGTAGGCGCCGTCACTGCCGGCTCCGTCACGGAATGACTCGGCCACGGTAAGACCGGAAAGTGCAACCGATGAACGTGCCCCTGGCGGCTCATTCATCTGACCATAGACAAGCGTGGCCTGTGACTTGGCAACCTCATCATAGTCCACCTTGCTCAGGTCCCACTCTCCTTTGGCCATGCTCTCCTTAAAGGCATCACCGTATTTTATGACACCGGACTCTATCATCTCACGCAGCAGGTCATTACCCTCACGGGTGCGCTCTCCCACTCCGGCAAATACGGAGAATCCGTTGTTCTTCTTGGCTATGTTATTGATGAGTTCCATTATAAGCACCGTCTTGCCGACACCGGCACCACCGAACAGACCTATCTTACCACCCTTGCAGTAAGGCTCCAAAAGATCTATCACTTTGATTCCGGTAAAGAGCACCTCCTCAACGGTTGACAGTTCCTCAAACTTTGGAGGCTGACGGTGTATGGGGAACGCGCCCTCCTTGTCCAAAGGCTTGAGGTCATCTATAGGCTCTCCTGTAACATTCATCATACGGCCCTTGATCTGTTTGCCCACCGGCATTGTGATAGGACTACCTGTAACACGCACCTCCATACCGCGACGCAGGCCGGAAGTAATGTCCATGGCCACGCAACGAACCATGTTTTCACCTATATGCTGCTGCACCTCTATTATGAGACGGCGACCGTCATCACGGGTTATTTCCAACGCATCATGGATGGAAGGCAGGTCATTTCCGCTTTCAAACGCCACATCCACAACCGGACCGATAATCTGCGCAATATGTCCTGATTCGACTCTCATTTTCTATTTTTTTAGGAAACGCAAATATAGTCATTAATGGTCATAAAAAATATCAAATTTTACTGTCAATAACCCATATTGAACAAAATTCATCCTTTAGTGAATAATTGAACTCTTTTTGTTCATATTTCCACAATAAAAGTAAGTTCTCATATAAAGATATGAACAAAATTATACCAGGCAGATATCATGATGTCAGTACATTTGTAACGAGAAAGAAAATAGAAATGACTCCCGAATTAGTTTGAATAGGTATTCAAATACCGGAGGGCCGTCTGTCTGGGAAGACAGGCGGTTCTTTTATAAAGAACACCTATTCACAATTACCCGAATTATACTAATTTTGCAACATGAACATTTCAGAAGGTTTAATAATCGCCGCACAGATAGCAGGTGGCTTCATATTACTTTTCTTTGGAGGTGACTGGTTAGTAGACGGAGGAGTTGCCCTTGCACGCAGGTATCGCATATCAGCGCTTGTCATAGGTATGACGATTGTTGCATTCGGCACATCCGCACCCGAGTTGCTTGTCAGCACGACATCATCCATTAAAGGCAGTTCCGGGATAGCCATGGGAAATGTCCTCGGCTCCAATATAGCGAATATAGGATTGATACTTGGTCTGACGGCACTTATCTATCCCATAATGACACAAGGTCGGAAAGTGGCCGGCAACGGACTGTTTATGGTGGCTGTCTCTATTGTACTGCTGCTCTTTTCACTTCATAATGGACTGTCAAGAGCTGAAGGTATCATTCTTTTCTCCGTAATAGTACTGTTTACATTATATTCTATCGCTAAAGGCCGTACAGCCAACTCCGAAAACTCATCTGATGCTGAGGTTAAGGTCAAACAGATGTCAGCTGCTGTTGCTCTTTTGCTTGTTTTGCTCTCATGCTTCATGCTTGCTTTCGGGGCAGACCTGCTGGTCGATGGTGCCACGTCCCTTGCTTCCGCATTGGGAGTGAACGATAAGATAATAGGGCTGACGGTCGTCGCATTCGGAACAAGTCTTCCGGAATTGGCGGCATCAGTTGCTGCGGCAATCAAGAAAGAGATGGATATATCCATAGGAAATATCATCGGCTCCAATATATTCAACATACTTTGTGTGCTGGGTATCTCCGCATTAATCAAACCTATAGATTTCAGCTTCAGTCAGTACAACAGGGACTTTATAGTGATGATCCTGTTTTCAGTAGCGCTTGTGATTCTCTCACAACCTTGGAAACAGGAGGGACGCCTTGGCCGTACTGCCGGATTCCTGCTGTTTGCGGCATACGTAGTCTATGTATGGTTCCTTTTTTGATTTGTCAGTCACCGGAACCTATCCATGTGAGACGGCGCCAAAGACCTTCCAATGGACCGCGTTCATGTTTTTCAGACCACATCCTGAGCAGACAGTACTGCAATACAATCATTCCCAGACCTACGATAGCAGACCATGTGGTGCCAAGGGTGTTATACATGCTTAATCCCCACTGATAGAAGATGAAGCTGCCCAGAATAGACTGAAGAAGATAGTTGGTCAGACTCATGCGGCCGAAAAAGCCAAGTTTGCCGAACACATTACGGAATCCCTTGAATCTGTACCACAATAATACGCTCACTGACAGGATAAACATGAGTATGGACAGATTCCAGACAGGATGTATAATGTCGTCATATTTGCCGAACCTGGTGAACGCACCGACAGTCACAATCACAAATGACAACAACAGGATTACGCGCCAGTTCTTCAGGTTATTGCCCTCATCGTAGAAGAGACGCATACGGCCAAAAAGCAGGCCCAGATAGAATAGTCCCAACGTCTGCGTGATGCGGCCATGAAACCAGAACCATCCCAGTGTAGTGGTTATCCCGTAACGGAGATTGGTGACAGCTGAATGCCAAAAGGTGTCATGCCCTTGCATCAGCTTAAAATAGCCCATATTCACCCAGCCTGAATCAGGATGCCATCCAATCAGATGAGAATAAATCTCTAACGGTTGAATCAACAACAGGACAGTTATAACCCAAAGCCAGCGGGTGTTCAGATAACCTGCCGGAATGAGCAGCAGCCCCAGTATGGCATATGTTATCAGGATATCACCGTCATAGAAACACACGTTAAGCACACCAAACAGAAAGAGCAGTACCATGCGCCATGCAAACCTGAGCGAAAAATCCTTCCCTTTCTGCTCCTGATTATCCCGCATAATAAAGAAGCTTAAACCGAACAAGATGGCAAAAATACCGTACATCTTACCTGACAACAGAGCCTGAAGCACCTTGAAAACCGTCGCGTCACATGAAAGGGTATATTTGATGTCTCTTGCAAAAGTGTTGAAATGCTCCACAGAATGGAACAGTATAATACCTGCTACTGCAAGCCCACGTAGTGCATCAGCCACCTCTATACGGCTGTTCTTTAGTCCTTGGGTCTTATACATATCTTATTTATTAACGCTAATTTCTGCAAAAATATAATTTTTGATTAAGTTTGCACGAATAAGACTCCCCAAAACAGTAAACTTAAAGAAATGAACAAAGGAATAAGGTTATTTATAGTTTGCTCAGCTTTTATCTTCATCTGTTGCAGCAATTCCGCCAACACCGGAAAATCCGTCAAATCAATCAATACCCAGTCATCTGTACAACTCACTCCCCTTACATCCACTATACCGGAAGATGTTCAAGACTACTACAAATCAGCCAATGGCAAGAAGGGGGCAGAGCTGAAAACCGCCATGAGTTCCATTATATATAACCGCAGGGAGCGGCAGTACAATGACCTGTGGTCTGATTTCAAGAGAACCGATGTTCGCAGCGACGGTAAGATATGGGACCTCTACTCCGGAATAACGGCGTACAATCCTGTAAATAAGGGAAAGAGTTACAAGAAAGAGGGTGACTGCTATAACCGTGAACACTCCTTCCCCAACAGCTGGTTCGGAGGAAATATCCAGCCTATGTACACTGACCTTCATCATGTCTATCCCACTGACGGATATGTAAACAACCGCCGCGGAAACTACCCCTTCGGTGAAACCAAGGGTGAAAGATATAAGTCAGAACGTGATTTCAGCAAACTTGGCAAATGCACATATCCAGGCTATACCGGAATAGTGTTTGAGCCAAATGACGAGTACAAGGGAGACTTTGCGCGTACTTACTTCTATATGGTTACCTGCTATGAGGAGAGACTGGCTGACTGGTATGGACAATACGGAGAGAAGGAGGGTGTAAGACAGACCTTAGACGGCAATACATATCCCGGATTGACTGAATGGCAGCTGAAAATGCTTATGAAATGGGCAGCGGCCGACCCCGTCAGTCAGAAGGAGATACAACGCAACAATGCAGTTTACGAGATACAGAGGAACCGCAATCCTTTTATAGACTTTCCCGGTCTGGAGAGACTGATATGGGGAGACCGACGCAATATCCCTTTCTCCCCGGCAAACTACGATAAGTAATCCTATCCGTCACAATGAGGGCTTGACCGGAACAATAGTGCCGTCAGGATTGAAATACATGGGATCTATGCAGACCTCACGGTTATACCCCCCTGAGAGCCCCATCTTAATACCTTCCGGACGAGTGAAACGGTGATATACCATATACCACTCATCCGTGCCCGGAATGTTGATTACAGAATTGTGACCCGTTCCGAATATCTGGAGTGCCGGGTCCTGCTGTAGAATAATCTGTTCCTCTACCTTGGCCGGTTTACCGTTGCGAACGAACTCTGTCGGTGAGTCAGATATCAGATATCGGATCCTGTAATAGGCTGAACGGGTGATATTCTCAGACCACATGAAGTAGTACAACCCGTTACGCTCGAACACGTATGTACCTTCCAGATAGTGGTATTCTCCTATCCTCGATCGCGGTATCAGCTCGTGCATCGTTCCGGGAACAATTGATATCATGTCATCGGCCAGTTCAGCCATCCACAGATATGAATTACCCCAGTAAATATAGTATTTGCCGGTCTTGGGATCCATGAATACATCCGGGTCGATAACCTGATTGGGTGCTCCGGTTCCCTCTTGAGTGAGCAAAGGGCCTCCGATGGCGTCACGAAACGGTCCTTCCGGCTTATCAGCCACAGCTACACCTATAGTCTTGTTTGCCACGAAATAATAGTAATAGCGGTATCCTGTAAGATTAGGTTTTCTCATCTTGCGGAACAGGCGAGGATTCTTATAAACAGGTTTTTCAATTATACACGGAGCCCATGCATACTCCTTTCCCCACTCCAGATCCTGCAGGTCCAGAATCACGCCCTCATCAGTCCAATGCTTGAGGTCCGGTGAAGAGAAGCACTTGAAATCATGGTTATGCCACTGGTAGCTGCCGTCAGTCGTTGGATAAATATAATATTTACCTGTCAAGTTGCTGTAGAGCACCTCCGGATCAGCATGAAGTCCAGGGAATACCGGATTGTTGACATCCGGCTCAAGATGCAACGGCTCGAGACTGTCACTCCAACTCTGGAGACGTTCATACTCAACCTGGTTCAGCCTGAGGAATGATCCATGCTGTGGACCGTCCACACCCTCAATGTTTTGCGGCTGCGAAAAACGACGCATATAGCGGTCCGCACGACAGATACGATAGTTATGCGGATGACTGGAATACTCTATGTAGCCTATTCGCCAACCATCCTCTCCCGCCACTTTGAATGCAGATACACCTTCGCAACTCTTATTACCCTCAAAACTCACGTAATCCTGCTCATCCGGCAACGGCCATGGCCCCGTCAGTTCCTTGGAAGCCGATGTAAAGAGTCCCGGCTGACCACCCTCCTTTTTAATCATCATGTGGAAGAGCGAATCTGACTCAAGCCAGTTTATGTCGGCATCAATAGTTGCATATCCCCAATCAAAAAGCAGCTGCGGTTGCGTAAGAGTGGTGAAAGACTCGTCGGCATGACAATAATACATACGGTCATATTTCTCCTCCGCACGATTAAGCATGGAAAAGTAGACCATATATCCACCTTTACTGCCGTCAGGCCATACGTACGCGTCATCCCAGATGATTTGCGGGGCCCATACCCTACAAACTTTTGACCAGTCCTGATATACAGGCTTGACCGATGAAAGATGACTGTCCGTGAAATTGGACATTCCCTTACGGAAATCAAAACTCACGGATTTCCAGTTTATAAGATCTGAACTTGTCATTATGTCAATGCCATAGTTCTCCCACTCGCTCTGCTTGCCCAGACGGCGTGTTGCACGGTTGTTCATGTCTGTAGTCACCATCAGATATCCGTTTCCGTTATGACGGCGGCAGATGTAAGCGTCGCGCGTTCCGCCCTCGATTCCCGCCATTTGTGATGCCGAAAAGATGGAATCGCCGCATAGCAGATCGTGAAAATGGATTCCGTCCTGTGACAGTGCGTATGCCGTCCACTGCCCGTGGTCCGACATGTGACAATACAAATATCCGTACACTTCCTGATCCGGAATATCACGGTTACCACGTGGCTGGGCAAACGCTACTGCCATAGCCACACCTGACATGACGGTTAGAAAGACTCTCTTTTTGGCACAGTGCAAGTTCATTCAGCTTTCAAATTCTATTCCTGTCAATCCTCTAAGGACCTCAAGCGTTCTTGTCCTTACGTTTCATCACACTGCGCACGAAATACCAGATCAGCAGTATGTACATGACGAGTGACAGCCACTCGGAAGCATGCGAACCTGTCCAGGAATCTGCCATGAAGAGATCCAGTCCGGCAAACCTCAAAGCTGCACTTACAACACCCATCAGAGCGCCACCGGCAATGAAGCCTGATGCCAGCAGAGTGCCGTGCTCCACACGTGCCGTGTTGACAACGGGGTCAATCGAGCGGCTGCCCACATACCAGTTTATGAATCCGCCCACAACCAACGGAATATTCAGCTGGAACGGGATGAACATACCAAGCGCAAATGCCAAAGCCGGAATCTTGCAGAAATTAAGGATCAAAGCTATCACTGCACCGGTAGCATATAACCACCAGGGAGCACCGGTACCGGACATAAGCGGGTCTATGACAGCCGCCATTGCATTAGCTTGAGGAGCTACCAGAGCATTTTCACCCACAAATCCGTAGGTCTTGTTCAGGATAATGAGCACGCCGCCTACGGTTAGTGCTGAAACGAGAGTGCCCAGAAACTTCCAACCCTGCTGGACTGCCGGAGTAGAACCCAGCCAGTAACCTATCTTGAGGTCAGTTATGAAACCACCGGCCATAGAGAGCGCAGTGCAGACAACACCACCCATAATCAATGCCGAAACAATACCAGGAGTACCCTTAAGACCTACAGCAACCATAATAACCGATGCCAGTATCAAAGTCATAAGAGTCATACCGGATACGGGATTTGTTCCCACAATGGCTATGGCATTGGCGGCAACCGTTGTGAACAGGAAAGCTATTATACCTACCACCAGAATACCTACCACAGCATGCAACAGATTGAAATCCATTACCCCCAGATAGAAAAATGCGAACACAGCTATCAGTGCCGCAATTATACCTATTATGACAATCTTCATGGGAAGGTCACGCTGGGTACGTTCCACCTTAACGTCCTGTGCGCCATTGCCTCCCTTAAGTTCACGTCCGGCCAGGCTTACGGCACCCTTTATTACGGGCCATGACTTGATTATACCCAGAATTCCAGCCATAGCAATACCGCCTATACCTATATGCCGTGCATAACTGGAAAAGATCTGCTCCGGCTCCATCCCGGCCACAGCATCAGTCACGGCAGGATTCAGGGACTGAAGGAAAGCATCGCCCAGCATAGGCAGGACGGGAACAATAACAAACCACACCAGAGCCGACCCGGCTGCAATGATACATGCATATTTCAACCCTACAATATAGCCCAGACCCAGCACAGCGGCACCTGTATTGATACTAAACACAAGTTTAGCCTTGGTGGCGAGAGCAGACCCCCACGCGCAAACCCTGGTAGTGAAGTTCTCGGTCCAAAGTCCGAATGTGGAGACTATGAAGTCATAGATACCTCCTATAATACCTGAAATGACCAAAGGCTTGGCCTGACCGGCACCCTTTTCACCCGATATAAGCACCTGGGTAGTAGCTGTAGCCTCCGGGAAAGGATACTTGCCGTGCATATCCTTAACAAAAAACTTACGGAAAGGAATAAGGAACAAAATACCTAACACGCCGCCCAGAAGAGAGCTGATGAACACCTGCATGAAGTTTACGGTCATATCCGGGTACTTTGCCTGCAGGATGTAAAGCGCCGGCAGAGTAAATATGGCACCTGCCACGATAACTCCTGAGCACGCACCGATGGACTGTATGATAACATTCTCACCCAGTGCCCCCTTACGCTTGGCCACACTCGAAACACCCACAGCGATTATGGCAATAGGAATGGCAGCTTCAAACACCTGCCCTACCTTAAGTCCCAGATATGCGGCTGCGGCAGAGAACAGGACAGCCATAAGCAGTCCCCACCCTACAGACCACAGGTTAGCCTCAGGGTAAACTTTACCCGGTTTCATTATAGGTTCATACTGTTCACCCTCATTAAGCTCACGATACGCGTTTTCCGGCAGTTCAACCGGTTTCTTCTCTTCTTCCATAGTTCTTTATTGATCCTAAGTAAAAAAGCCAACTACTGTATGGCAACCGCAAACTTAGTTAAAAAACTCACACAATAGATAAAATAAATGGTCCAATAAGAGCGGTTATCAAAATTCTTTCGTGTATTTTTGCACCCGATACGGTGATGCCGCCACCCACTGTGACGGCAGAAAGGGAATCCGGTGAAAATCCGGAACAGTGCCCGCTACTGTAAAGTCCTTAATATTCCGCCTGGAATCAACCGGATGCCACTGCCTATAGCAAGGTGGGAAGGCCCCAGCGGAGGACCAAGTCAGGAAACCTGCCCTATCATGTTTTTATTGGATACCCGTTCCGGGACAGAGCAGGTCCAACGTTTTGTTTTTCTTAAATATTCATGCTAAAGAAGTTTTTTCTTTCTGCAGTATTGCTGTGCGTCATGATTTCTGCATGGAGCCAGGTGACAGTAAGCGGTATTGTACTTGACGCTGAAAGCGGCAAGCCCATCCAGGGTGCAAACATTCGTGTTGATCACAGTCTTTCCGGCACATCGACCAACAGCAAGGGCGAGTTCTCACTTCAGAATCTTCCTCATCAGGATGATTACCGGATCAGGGTAACCCATGTATCATATCTGCCTGCTGACTATACCGCCACATCGGCCGACAACGGCATAATAATCAAGATGCAGGAGAGCTACATCAACCTGGGACAGGTGGTGGTCACCGGAACCGGAACCCATCGCCGCATGTCCAACTCTCCGGTTCCCATCCAAGTAATAACCGCCAAGGATATCCAGAATGCCGGAGTGACATCGGTCGAGGAGGCTCTGACAAGACTTATGCCCAATATAACTACCGTAACCAATGGTATGGGTACATTCCTTAACCTGAACGGTACAGGACAGGATTATATGATAATAATGGAAAACGGCCACCGTCTGGGAGGCGACCAACGCCTTAACCGCATCAGTGCCTCAAACATCAAGCGTATCGAGATACAGAGCGGTGCGGCATCGGCCCTGTACGGAAGTGAGGCCATAGGCGGTGTGATAAACATCATAACCGATGACTCCAACAATGGCGTAGGTGTGACCAACTACACCCATTACACAAGTCACGGCCGTTTTACCGAAAGCATTGATGCCGACATAAACTCGGGAAAGTTCTCATCAAGCACATCGTACCAGCGCAACGAGGCCGACAACTGGCAGGTAAATGACATAGATGAAGACGGTTACAAGACAGGACGCCCTATGTCGGTAGGTTACTCTCAGGACAACATCAGTCAGAGTTTCACCTACAGGTTCAGTGACAAGCTGGACATATCGGTTCGGGGCAACTACAACATATATGACACCCACCGTCCGCAGACCGCCAAATATTTCAAGAAATCGTCCGAGAAGGATGCTGACGGCAATTACATCTACAAGGAGACCCAGGCATATACCTATGACCTGAATCATGAATCCTGGCTGTACGGTATAGGTGCCAACTATATGATAAGTCCCAAAGCATATCTGGAGGCCGATTTCTTCAATGACAACTTTACGTCATCCTACCGTTATTTCCTCAAGAGCGGCAACCAGATGCCCGGTGACCTCCAGAAACGCAAGGGGACCCATTACTATGACGGCAACATAAAGGCCATACTCAAGCCTGACAACATGAACAAACTCTCCGTAGGGATTGAATACATTGACGAGCAGCTGCGCAGCCAGACGGACAACATAAGCTTTGAGAGTATGTTCACTGCAGCCGCATTCATCCAGGATGAGCTGTCACTTACCGAAAACCTGCAGGCTGTTGCCGGTGTCAGATACCTCTACAATGAGAATTTCAAGAGTCACGCCACACCTGATTTCTCACTGATGTACAAACCTGGAGACTTCAGGCTCAGAGCCTCATGGGCTGCCGGATACCGCTCTCCCACCCTGAGTCAGATATTTGCGACTGACCAGACCAAGACAGCCAGCCGCGCCACAGTAGGAAACCGTAACCTCAAACCCGAAAGGAGCAGGTACGCATCTCTCAATGCTGAATATTCCACACAGAGGCTTTCGTTTTCAGTAACCGGAGTGCTCAACGACATAACCGACATGATAAACTACCGTGTCCTTTCCGATGCCGAGATCACTGCATTGGGATATGATGAGCTGCACTCCGAATTCAAGACCATACGCCAGCGCGACAACATAGACAATGCGCAGATAAAAAGCATCAGTTTCAATGCCAACATCTATATAGGTGGCGGATTCAATATGGCCGGCAGTTATGTCTATACTGACTCCAAGGCAGAGAGCGAAGGCAAGACTGCACCGGTGGACAAGAGCGTAAAGCACAGCGGCAACACCACACTGCGCTGGGACCACGACTGGGGCGGGTATCACCTCAACGTCAGTCTGAACGGCCACATGCAGGGCGAGCGCTACTCCAGCACATACGGATATGCCCCCGGCTACAGCCAATGGGACATCAACACCAAACATACATTCCTTATTGAAGACTATATAATAGAGCCCGGCCTGGGAATAGAGAATATCTTCAATAAGCGTGACACCAGGCCTTGGAACACAAATTTCTCTACTGTCAACCCCGGGCGCTCAGTATATGCAAGCCTGACCATAAGACTCAAGAAATGAGAAAGATAAAGCTTGGAATAATGGTCATGATATGTTCCGCACCGCTTGCGGCGCAGAACCTGGACATTCCGTCAGAACAGCTTGATGAAGTTGTTGTGACTGCCACAGGCACGCCACATACTCTCAAGAACGTTCCTGTTCAGACTGAGATCATATCACGCCGTCAGATAGAGCAGTCAGGAGCAGCATCATTTGAGGACATTCTTTCCCAACTATGTCCCGGATTTGACTTCAACGCCGGTGATATGGGCAGTCAGATGACCCTGAACGGACTGGGAAACAACTACATCCTGATAATGATTGACGGCAAGCGTCTTAACGGTGACAACGGAGGAGAGAATGATCTTGGCCGTATAGACCCTCACAACATTGACCATATTGAAATAGTAAAGGGGGCAGGCAGCGCACTCTATGGCAGCGACGCTATGGCTGGAGTTATCAATATAATAACGCGTCGTCATGATGACCAGGCACTCTATCTGGAGAACACCACCCGCGGCGGATCCTACATGGATTTGCGCCAGCACAACAGCATAGGATTCAGCATCGGGAAGTTAACTTCACTAACCACCTTCCAACTGCAGCATACGGACGGTTGGCAGAACACCACTGAAGAAGATCCGGAACAGACAGAGTATCATATCTATGACTCACGCAACAAGACGGTCAACATGTACACCAACGGACAGATTGGTCAACGTCTCATCTACATTCCGTCCGGCAAGCTCTCGTTTGAGACCGACGGTTATCTGTATCGCAAACGTATATTCCGTCCCACGAATGGCCGCCATCCGTCATGTGACGTGAACACATTCGACATGAAATACCGCGACGCCGGCATTTCATTAGGATCAGAATATAAGCTTAATGAGTCTGACCTGATTACGCTTGATGTAAGCTGGGACCGTCACGCATACTACTATCATTACACCGACACCACTCTTGAGGAAGGATATGATCCCAACGGGAACTACACACCCTACTACCCGTTTTTTCCGGATCAGGAACACTTGCAGAGTGACCAGCAACGTACTATAGCTGAGTTGAAAGGTATCTTCGCCCTACCTTGGGATAACCTGTTGAGCGCAGGCGCAGAGTATCGGTATGATTATCTGAACGCTCCTATGCGCGTAAAGGATGGACGTGATGATGACTGGACCACAGCCGTTTACCTACAGGATGAGTTTACCGGTACCCGTTGGCTCAATGTCACTGCTGGAATAAGAGTAATTGAAAACAAGGCTTTCGGTTTCCATGCAACCCCCAAGATAAGCGCCATGTTCAAGGTGGCCGATCTGCGTATCCGCACAGGTTGGAGCCGTGGGTTCAAATCGCCTACTCCAAAGGAGCAGGGTTACCACTATCTGCGTACCATGGGTGCCACCACATTCTTCTATATGGGCAACCCCGATCTCAAGCCACAGACATCTGATTATATTTCAGCAGGAGTTGAGTTCAGTCGAGGGGGATTCTCTGCATCGGTTACAGGATACAGGAATGAATTAGACAATATGATAACCCTGGTCAATGTTCCCCTGAGCCAGATTCCTGCGGGAACTGCAGCCGAATATATGGGTGACGGAAGCGGCCAGCTCACCCCGCGTATGTACATGAATATGGAGGATGCCCGTACAATGGGTGTTGACGCATCACTTACTTGGCGCATTACTTCCGATATCACTCTTGGGGGAGCTTACAGCTGGCTTGACACCAAGGCACATGTATATGATACCAAACATGACAGGCTCAATGAGGTAACCATTGACGGAATGGCTCACCACAAAGGTAATATTTACGGAACCTGGCAACACCGGTTTAACGATGCCTACCGACTGGGGCTGGGACTATACGGACGCGCCAGCAGCACGCGTTACTATCAGAACAACGGAAACGGCAAACCATATCAGATATGGAAGCTTACCACCACACATAATCTTGGGCAAGATAAGAACGGTCTTGTATGGCGCGTTGAGGCCGGTATTGACAATATACTTGACTATAAGGAGACCACTCCTCACGGACTGCATTACGGTACTACAACTCCCGGCCGGACTTTCTACTGCACAATGAGTATTAAGTTCTCAAAGGGGCGCAAGATGAATACCCGGGATGTGGAAAAGGGGAGTTTGGATGATGATGACTAAACTGATTTGGAATTGAGATTTTTATAACCTATCCTTAAACAAAAACAAAACAAAAATGAAGAAAATCAGATTTATTCTGGCAGCTATGGTAGCCATAGCAGGATTCAGCTTTGTAAGCTGTGACAAAAACTCCGATGAGGAGACCAAGAACAATTACACCCGTTATCAGGAAGCTGTTGACGCTCAGATCAACAAGAAGAATGACAGCGCTATTCTCCTGGTTGCTTTCGGTTCCACATGGGACCAGGCTTTCAATGCTTTCGATGAGACAATTGAAGCCTATAAGAAGGCTTTCCCCAAGGCAGACGTTTATCTGAGCTACAGCTCAGCCATCTGCATCAACCGTGCCGCTGCTGGTGAGAACACCAAGCCCCGTAATTTCTACGCCCCTAATTTCTGGCTCCACGGACTGGGTGCTGCCAAGTACAGTACTATTGTTGTGCAGTCACTTCAGGTTATCCCGGGTGAGGAGTTCTCACGCGTAGTCAACTACATCAAGGACTTTGCAAACAACAGCCTGGGTGACCTTGATGATGAATATCTGAGCAAGGTCACAATCAAGCTCGGTATGCCTCTGCTTGCTGCCGAGGAGGACGTGAAGACCACCGCTGCCACCATCAACAAAGTTTACAGTTCAACAGCAGCAAAGGGTGTCGTGGCTTTCATGGGTCACGGAAACCCTGACAGTTATGATACCTACAAGGCTAACATACGTTACAACCAGCTTGAGGAGGAACTTCAGAAGTACAGCTCCAACTACTTTGTAGGTACTGTCGATGCTCCTGAGAATTACAAGGTTCAGGTTCTGGAACGCATGAAAGAGGCCGGAATCGTATCAGGTAAGGTTTATCTTCATCCGCTGATGTCTATCGCCGGTGACCATGCTCACAATGATATGGGCGGTGATGACGGTGAGGACATGAAGCCCGCAGACTATGAGTACAATGATGAGGGTGAGATTGAGGATCTGAGCTGGAAGTGCTTCTTTACCCAGAACGGTTACACCTGTGGTGAGAGCGAGCTCATCATGAAGGGTCTGCTTGAAGTTGAATCTATCCGCAATCTCTGGATCGAGCATACTAAGGCCGCTGAGACCCTTGAGGACTACTACCACAGCATGTTCCCTGAGGAATAACTCTTTTTAACTCAACAGCAAGCTGATTCCGCTATCCGGTGAGTATGATAGGAGCTCATCGGATAACGGATTTGGCTTTTACAACTAACTCATGAATTAATGAAAAAGACTGTACTGCTCTTACTGGTTTCATCAGCCATACTGGCCGGCTGCAAAGGCCGTTCTTCAAGTGTCCGTTCAGGCATCGGAGGAATACAGGATAGTACCGTTGTCAAGTATGCGCAAGGTTTCACTGTAACCCATGCAGGCAACATACGTCTCATAGACCTGCAGGATCCTCAGAAAGAAGAGAGCCAGTCTTTCCATTTCGCACTGGTGCCTGAAGGTGCCGGGACTGACGGCATTCCAAAGGAATACACACCGATTGAGGTTCCAATCAGTAAGGTTATCTGCATGACATCCCTACAGCTTTCAAGCTTCATCAAACTTGATGAGCTGGACGCAGTGGTAGGCATAACCAGCACCAGGCATCTCTTCAATGAGGAGATGAACCAAAGGCTCAAAGACGGCCGCACACACAAGATAGGCATCGAGGGAAATTTTGACAATGAGGTAATCATGGCTGTCAATCCTGACATCATTCTCATTTCGCCGTTCAAGCGTGGCGGTTATGAAGCGCTCAAGAATGTCAACATAACGCTGGTACCTCATCTGGGTTATAAGGAGACCACTCCGTTAGGACAGGCCGAATGGATTAAGTTTGCAGGAATGCTGTTAGGATGCGAGGAAAAAGCCGACAGCATTTTCAGCGGAATAGAGGAGCGTTACCTGGCTCTTACCAAGCTGACGGAGAATGTAACAACCCGTCCGGTTGTGTTCAGCGGTGAGCTTCAGGGAGGTAACTGGTATGCCGTTGGTGGTCAAAGTTTCCTGGCCCGCATATTCAAGGATGCAGGAGGTGACTATTTCCTCAAGGATGACCTCCACTCCGGTGGTTTCACGATGGATTATGAGGTGGTTTACAGCCAGGCGGCCAATGCTGACTACTGGCGCATAGTTAACAGCTATCAGGGGGATTATTCGTATCAGGTACTGGCTGACGATGATACCCGGTATACCGATTTCAAGGCATGGCGCAACCACGGTGTGGTGTATTGCAACATGAGCCGTACCCCATTCTACGAGAGTATGCCCATGGAGCCGGAGCTTGTCCTGAGTGATTTCATCAAGGTGTTCCATCCTGAACTCCTGCCGGATTACCAGCCGCATTATTACGAACTTCTCAAATAGAATTAGTACTTTCGCGTCCAGATGAGACGTCCGGTTATTTCAAATATGCTGATCATTACAGCACTCATTATGGTGCTGTTCCTACTCAACGTTGCCCTGGGTTCGGTGAGCATACCTACCCGTGCGGCATGGAATATTCTGTTGGGCGCTGCTGACCAGGATCCCATTTGGACAAACATCATCCTTAAATCAAGGGTACCGCAAACACTTGTTGCTATCGTGGCCGGTGCCGGTCTGGCCATCAGCGGTTTGCACATGCAGACTGTTTTCCGGAACCCTCTGGCAGGACCGTCGGTACTGGGTATTTGCTCCGGTGCCAGTCTGGGTGTAGCATTCGTGGTTCTGTTATCAGGCAGTATTGGCGGTGTAGCATTGAGCCGTATGGGGTTTGCCGGTGACATTGCGCTGACTGTAGGTGCTATTGCAGGCGCTCTTGCCGTTATGGCGCTCATTGTGTATGTGTCCCAACGTGTTAAAGGTAATGTAACCCTGCTCATCATAGGTGTTATGATAGGCTATGTAGCCAACGCCATAATAGGTGTACTCAAGTATTTCAGTGTTGAGGAGGATATACGTGCATACGTTGTCTGGGGACTGGGCAGTTTCAGTCGCGTATCGGGAAATCAGATGTCACTGTTCGTGACCATGATGTGCATTCTGCTGCCACTTTCCTTCCTGCTTGTCAAGACGCTTAACCTGCTCCTGCTGGGTGACCAGTACGCCCGTAACCTGGGGCTAAACATAAAACGTGCACGACTTCTGGTCATAAGTTACTCCGGTATTCTGGTAGCTGTGGTGACCGCTTACTGCGGTCCGATAAACTTTCTGGGTCTGGCCGTTCCTCACTTGTGCCGTGCTGTGTTCCGTACATCGGACCACAGGATACTTACACCTGCCTGCGTACTGATGGGCGCACTCTTTGCTTTGGCCTGCAGCCTTATAGCCCGAATGCCGGGTATAGAAGGAGCCTTGCCTGTTAACTCTGTCACAGCACTTGTAGGTGCACCCGTAGTGATTTCTGTTCTGTTCCGTCGTCGTAAAGAAGATACTGCCGAATAATATGAAACAGCCAACCATAAAGATTGAGTCCCTGAGCACGGGATATCGTGGCAAGAACAATGTGACTATCGTTGCCCGTGATATTAACGCCACTATCCACGGAGGCGAGTTGACTTGCCTGCTGGGACCCAACGGCGCCGGCAAGTCCACCCTACTGCGCACTCTGTCGGCATTTTTGCCGCCTGTTGAGGGTTCTATCACCATTATGGGACGCAACCTTAATGACTACTCGGACAAGGAGCTGGCCAAGGCTATCGGGGTTGTTCTTACTGAAAAGACTGACTTGCGAAACATGAGTGTGGAGGACCTTATCGGTCTGGGCCGAAGCCCTTATACCGGATTCTGGGGCAACCTGCATGATGAGGACCGGCAGAAAGTGGCCGAGGCTATTGAGATGGTGGGTATTGAGCCGCTGCGGGAGCGTATGATTCAGACTCTGAGTGACGGTGAGAGGCAGAAGGTTATGATTGCCAAGGCGCTGGCTCAGGAGACTCCGGTCATTTTCCTGGATGAGCCCACAGCGTTCCTGGATTTTCCCAGCAAGGTGGAGATAATGCAGTTGCTGCGTGACCTTACCCGCACCACCGGCAAGACTATTTTCCTCTCTACCCATGACCTTGAGCTGGCTCTTCAGATTGCTGATACTATCTGGCTTATGGATAAGCAGAAGGGGGTTATGATAGGCACTCCTCAGGAACTGGCTGGCAACGGGTCCCTCAACAGTTTCTTCTCTCAGAGGGGTATCTCTTTCGATATCCATGACGTGGAGGGGTCACTCTGCATCATTCCCCGGACCAAATAATCACCGCCGTACTATCCCCTTCGGGGCCGAAACGTTCGTCAAACAAGCGGCGTTCTTAACGGGATCCTACAGGGGGCTACGCTTACGCCTCTCCACGATGGTCCCCAAAGGGGATAGTACGGCTACTGCAAATGGAAACGTTTGAGCTAGTAGAGGTTTCCTTCTTCGGATATCAGGATTATCTTTAATGATCCGCTTTTTAGGAGGGGATCGCAGTGGGTGTGGCAGTGGCGGATTATTGTTTTGCAGAACTCCTGCTGATTTTGTTTGGGGATCAGGGTCCAGAGTTCCCGAGCCAGAGTAATTCGGTCTATTTCCCTGCAGACGGTTTGGGGACAGCCTGATTCCTGGGCCATCTGTTTGATGAATTCCTTGTCCATTACTCCTTCGCGGCTGTGGGTGTCAAGCATTCCTGCGGCCAGCTTTACGGCCTTTCCTATCATCAGGCCCATTGTTACCTCCATAAAGCCCAGCTCCTGAGCTATGCTGATGGTCTCTCCTATGTAGTTTCCGTAGTGGACGAATGCCTGGGGCGGCAGGTCGGGATAGAGGGCTTTTACAAATCGCTCACTCCTGGCTCCGGAGTTTATCACCAGGCGGGGTGCTCCTACGGCTTTGGCCACTTCGACCTCGCGGCGGATTGCCTCCACGAAGGCCTCCATTGAGAACGGACGCACTATCCCCAGTGTGCCTATAATGGATATGCCGTCCACTATTCCCAGTTTGGGGTTGAAGGTCTTTTGGGCCAGTTCGGCACCTCCCGGCACTGAGACGGTTACGTCCAGACCACCTTCGTAGATAGCGGTCAGTTGTTCCGTTATCATGCGGCGCGGAACGGGATTGACGGCGGGATCTCCTATGGGCAGGCCTATTCCGGGCAGAGTTACTCGCCCCACCCCTTCGCCTTGCAGGAAATGTATTCCGGGCCGGTTGCTCAGGGCAACTTTCACCTGGACGGTACAGCCGTTTGTTACGTCTGGGTCATCGCCGGCATCCTTTATGACCGATGCCTGCGCCCAGTCAGCGCCTATCCTGCACTCCTCAACGGGAAGTGTGAATGTCTCTCCGTCAGGTATGCTGAACTTAATGCAGGTCTGCTCCTCTCCGGTAAGCAGTGCGGTAAGAGCGGCTTTTGCTGCGGCCGTGGCGCAGGCTCCGGTTGTGAATCCGGTGCGCAGTTCATAGAATCCGGGCACTATACGCTCTATCTCGCGGCGCAGTCCGTGCTGGCCGGTAACTGTTATGAATCCCTGCGGGAGCTCCGGCCTCATTACGGCGTAGAGTGGAATGCCCAGGGCTTTTGCGGCAGCGGCTTTCTCCGGGAATCCTCCGCTCAGTCCACTCTCCTTGGTGATTACTGCTCCGGGCTTTACTCTGCGCATCAGTTCCATATCTGTCTCTCCCGTTCCGTAATAGACCAGATTGTCGGGATTGAAACCGGATTTGACAGCCAAGTCTATTGACTCATGTCTATCCAGCACACGGAATATGCAGTTATGATTTTGCCAATATGGTTTCAATGCGGGTATTGTCTGGACTCCGGTCAATGCAAGCAGATTATCTATGCCGTTTTTTTCCAGGCGGGTTATTGCATCGGCATAACCGACACACCAGATTATGTCATCGGTACGGTCCGGGTATGTGCGTTCATATCGGACTACAGGGATATCCAATGCTCCGCTTACTTGGCTTACTGTTGCGTGCAGGAGGGTGGCAAACGGATGGGCTGCATCAACAATCAAGCGCACCTGATGCTCGCGGCAGAATACCGTCATGGCATCCTTATCCATTGCGCCGGTCACATGCACGCCGTTATGGCTCTCCACCTGCTGCAAGTCTCCCCGGGTGGAATACCAGAAACGGCGGCCGGCCTCATCGGCCACCTTCACCGCCATTCTTCCTTCAGTTGTACCTCCTAAAATCAGTATCATATCTCAAACCGCCGTAATGGGGACTGTCCCTAATGCGTCACTTTCTGAACAAGTGCTTGAATTCGTGGGCGTAAAGGCGGGACAGACCCTGGCGGTTGTCTATGGCATCGCCCACTACCAGCAGGGTGGTCAGCGTGAGGTTGTTGTCCCTTACTATGCGGGCCAGGTCCTTGAGCTGACCGCGGTAAATCCTCTCCTCTTTCCAGGTCAGTTTGTAACAGGCGGCAACCGGAGTCTCGGGCGGATAGGCCTGCAGGAGTTCCTCCTGAACCTGCTCCACTATTGCTGCGCTCAGGTAGATGCACATGGTGCTCTGGGACTGGGCCAGCTTGTGGAGCTGTTCCTTCTCGGGCATCGGGGTGCGGCCTCCTCCGCGGGTCAGGATTATGCTCTGCACCTTCTCGGGGATGGTGAACTGGGAGCGCAGCGCTGCGGCTGCGGCCTGGAACGATGATATTCCGGGGGTGATGTGGTAGCGCATCCCGTACTTGTCAAAGAAGGCCATCTGCTCCTGGATTGCTCCGTAGATACAGGGATCGCCCGTATGCAGGCGCACCACAAAGAGGCCTCGGTCATAGAAATCCTTCATCAGTGCAAACTGCTGCTCCAGGTCCATATCGGCCGATGAGCGTACCGTAGCACCGGGTTTGGCGTAATATGTAAGTTCCCTGGGCACCAGGCTGCCGGCGTAGAGTATCAGGTCCGCACGTTCCAACATGCGTTTTCCCCGGACCGATACAAGCTCAGGGTCACCAGGGCCTGCGCCCACAATCTCTATGAATCCGCCGCGCATCTTAAGGCCGTCCATTGCAACTGCAAAGGTAAAGTCATTACCCTCAGACAGCTGGCCTTTCTGCTTTTCTATCAGCAGAATACCCTCACTGCTGGAGCGCAGTGCGGCTCCTTCGGCCACTCCATAGACTCCAGTTACTTCAAATGCCTTTTCTGACGGGTTGGGCACATCTATTCCCTCCAGGTCCGATGCTGCCCAGACCTTTGTCCCCGCCCAGGGCCAGCGGCTCTGTAACTGTGCCAGCAGCGGCTCATCCTTCTTGAGTTCTATTGTGCCGATGCTTGCTATGGCCAGCGGTGAAAGGCTGTTCTCCATAAGGCAGTTCTCTATATGCTCTGCTATACCATCGGGCCTGCATTGCTTACGGCAGCCAAAACCGATGTGCAGTACCTGCGGATAGTAGCTGAGCACGGGAACAGGAGCATCAAACTTGTGCGGTCCCACGGTAATAAGCAGTTCTAACCGGCTGAAATCTATATCATCGTACCTGCTGAACACCTTGACATGAGCGGGCAGAGAGCTCTCCAGATAGTCAGTGCCGGCATCACGGACCTCAAGCAGCAGGGCTGTGGGGTGCTTCTCTACAAACAGGGCTATCGCACTGTTCATGCGGGCGCGGCTAATGTCTGTATGCCAGTTGTACTTTGCGGCCAGTGTATCAAGCGCCCAGAGACCTGTGTTGTCGCTCTGAGTTGTAACAACAGCCTGTCCGCCGGTAAGCTCCGCTATCCGGCGCGCCAGATCGTTTGCTCCGCCTATGTGTCCGGACAGGACGGGAATCATAAACTGTCCGGTGCTGTCAACGCACACCACAGCCGGATCCCTGTACTTATCCTTAACACACGGAGCTATGCTGCGCACGCATATTCCCATTGCGCCTATAAAGACTATCTGCTCCAGGCTGCTCCAGTTCTCCCTGATGAACTGGGCGTACGATTTTATCACATTGCAGCCATCCAGCTCTTTCTGGCTGTATATCTCACTGTCTGTCAGCGCCGTCCGGATTTTACGGGCCAGACTAAGCGAGCTCTCCGATACCAGTATTATTGCATTCATTCGGCTTTCATTATCAGGATTGGGTTATGTTCATCCACCGCCATGCGGGTGCAGCCGGTCACTTTACGGCCGATGCGCTCTATCCCCTGACGGAACGCGGCCGCGCTCTCATCGGACACGGAATTGAATACTATCACTCCACCTGGCAATAGTACCTGGTTTATACTTTCCAGCATCTCTTTCATGTGACCACCGTGACCGCCTATGAAAACGGCATCGGGAGCCGGATATATGTTGTGATCTATCTCCATGAAATCGCCTATGACGCCGTTTATGCCGGGAGCGCCAAAGCGATGGCTGTTGGCAAGCAGCAGGTCGCGGCCCTGCGGACGTTTCTCAAAGGCGGTTATATCCAGGTGCGGGAACTGCAGTCGGGCCTCTATCGATACCGATCCGGTGCAAAAACCTATGTCCCAGAACGATTGGTGCCGGCCCAGTTCCAGCGCGGCCAGCGTGGCCAGACGGATGGGCATCTTGGTTATCATATTGACGCGGCCGTCCAGCAGATCAAAGCGCTCCTCGGGGATTCCAAAGAGACGTCCCCGGCTTTCGGTCCTCTGCAGTATCAGGCAGTTGGGCTGCCGGGCATCATAGAACATTGCCTGGGCTACGGTCATTGTGGTTACCTTCTCATACTCAGGATTACCCATGCATTCGCCTATGGTTATGCTGTAGTTGTCATAGCCGTACTCCTGCATCATGGAGGCTATGGCCCGTGGTGTACGGGTCTTGTCGGTCAACACCCCTATCAGCCTCTCTCCACATATCAGCGCATTCTCAAACTCCTTCCAGGCGCGTCCGGTCAGAGACACGGCACGCATCTCCTGATACGGGAGCAACATACGGTGCGCCAGCATCTGCAGTGAGTTGAACCAGGGATAGACCTCAATCCATTCATTAGGGAACTCACGCTGCAGGGTTGCGGCAAATCCGTAGAAGAGAGGATCGCCCGATGCAAACACCACAATCTCCCTGTGACCCTCGTACTGTCTGAACACATCGGCCAGCGGAACGGTAATCTCAATCCACTGAGCACCCTCAGGTAAGCGGCTCTTCATCAGTTCATAGTGACGCTTGCCGCCTGAGAACACCCTCCCACCGGCAATCACCTCCAAAGCCCCTTTGGTAAACTCCTGCTCCGGATTATCACTGATTCCTATTACCTTAAACATCGCGGCCGGGTTTTAGTTGGGCCGCATCATCAAAGGTCAGGATGGCGTTGGTTAGGGTTGCGGCCAGATTACTGCCACCCTTTCGGCCCTCTACAATCAGTTTAGGTATGCCTGTGAACGGCTTCACCATATATTTACTCTCACGCACATGTACGAAACCCACCGGTGCCGCTATCACACCTGCAGGCTGGGCATGGCCTTTGCGGATAAGCTCACACAGTTCCATGAGCGCAGTGGGAGCATTACCGAAAACGAACAACGCATCAGGAAACTCCTCAACAGCCAGACGTATTCCCGCCTGCGTACGGGTAATACCTTTCTCTTTAGCCATTGTAGCAGTACGTTCATCGGACAGATAACATTTCACCACCACACCCAGACGCTCCAGCGCTCCCTTACGAATGCCCGATGCCGCCATAGTCACATCGGTCACTATAGCCTTGACCGCACCGTCACGGAACTTGCCGTAAATGGTCTCAACCGCACCGGGATCCGTGTAGAGGATATCCTCCATCTCAAAATCGGCCGTAGTATGGATGGCATGAAGCAACGCCCACTTGTGTCCCAGCGGCCAGTCCTTGTGTCTGAGCAGTCCCTCAATGGTGCGGAAACTCTTAATCATAATCTCCTGCCCTATGCCAACGCCGCATTCAGACTCCTCCCTGTAATAACCGCGCGGGGTGATCATCGTACCGTTCCAGTTGTAGGACTGACTGTTGCCTATGAGCACCACCGTGAACATATCCACCTGCCCGGGATCAAAACCGGCCAGCGTTGTCACAGTAACCCGCTCCTCATCACGTCCGGCCTGACGCACGTAACCCACGGGAGTATCGGAAGAACGTTCCTTCAGGAACAGCTCCTTCAAGCGGTAAAGCTGCCAGTAGCGCTCGTTGCTCCTGGGGTTATATACAGCCGTCACAAAATCAGCCTGCGCAGCGGCAATGATACGTTTCTCAATCACATCCCATGGAGTCATCAGGTCAGAGAGTGAAATCACGCAGAAATCATGGCCTATAGGAGCACCCAGCAGCGAAGCCGCCTTCTGGAATGCACTTATGCCCGGCAGGACCTCAATCTCCACCTCACTGCCACGCTCGCGCCTCATCTCCCATATTAGCGGAGCCATACCGTAAATACCTGAGTCTCCGGAACTTATCACGCACACCTTCCTACCCTGCTCCGCCAGCTCAAACGCCTGACGGGCACGGTCCCGCTCCCTTTTCATTCCAGTGTCCACGCACTCGGTACCAGACTCCAGATACTGCTCCACAAACCTGAAGTAGTATTTGTAACCCACTACCACATCGCACTCACGGAGCGCCTGAACCACCGCAGGAGTCACATCGGCCTCACTTCCCGGCCCTATCCCGGCCACCGTTATCTTACCTTTCACCATTACTGTTATTGTACTTTACAAATATAGTGCAAGCCGAGAGGAGNNGGAGTTTACTCATTTTTTATCCCGAGACGCAGCCTATATTCAAAAAAAAAACGGCTAAAACCTGTGCATGGTGATAATCATGCCCACAACTCCGATATAATCATCGGCACCCTGGGAAACCTTGTTGGTTTTCAGCATGGTGTCCATCAGCCTGTATTGGATGTCATCTATTATCCTGACCCGTTTCTTACTCCAGTATTCACGGGATTCCCTGTAGTCATTGACGGCCGTAGGACTGACCCGGGAAATCCACTCCCGGTACTCCTCTTCGGTAAACAGTGATCTGGCGTTAATCATCACGTATGGCAGCAGATGCAGGTAACCGCTGTACCGTACGCCGTCATCGGGGGACTGGCTGCAATAGACGAATGACCAGTAGTTGGCCTCGGCCTCGCTGGTCACTCCGGCCAGATGCGCTTTCTCATGGGCCAGCGTGGATGAGTATTCCGTTTCCAGCAGGTCCAGGTTAAGCTGCGACTCACAGAAAAACGGTCCCATATAACCCAGTACCGACACCCATGAATAAAGCCTGTTCAAAAGCGGCCGTTTGGTGCGCTGCCATGAGTGCAGTCCCGTATATCCCAACCCGGCAGGCTCCTTGCAGTAAAACTCATTGATATCCTTTTCCAGCACCTTCCGGTCAGTCTTTACCACAGCACCCGACGTACGGTTCAGCTCATCGGTATAACTCGTGATGAAACGGTTGAACTCCTCCCTGTCAAACGGCCTGCGTTCCACCCCGGCCCTCTCATACAGCGACGTGCGGAAATAGTTGTTGCCCCACCCCATATAGAACCACACCACTATCCACATGACTATGGCCGCAGTACTTTTAAGCCAGTACAGGAAGCCCCTTTTCCTCTTTACGGCCAGCCAGATTATCCTGACCAGCAGGAACAGGAAAACCAGAACGGTCATCTCCTCAAGCGAGAACGGGATGAAACTGACCGTCAGTGAAAGGAATGCCGATATTGCCGGATAACAGTAAGCGGCATAGAACTCGGCCAGAGGAGTCATATACCTGCACGCAATGACGAAAGCCAGCAATATCAGCCCTGCAAGAGTGGTTTTTCTCATATAATTAAGGGATAGTTCTTTCTCTGCGTTCTTTTGAAACAAAAGTACATTATTTTTCGTATCTTCGCGTAAATGAAAAGAATTATCCTAATAACAGGCGGAGAGAGGTCCGGGAAGAGCAGTTTTGCCGAGCAGACAGCTCTCTCACTGAGCAGTAACCCCGTATATCTGGCCACAGCAAAAGTGTGGGACGATGAGTTCCGGGAGCGTGTGCGCCGTCATCAGGAGCGCCGGGGACCGGAGTGGACCAACATTGAGGAGGAGCTGGAATTGGGCAAGCATGATTTTACCGGCCGTGTTGTGGTTATAGACTGCGTTACTTTGTGGTGCACCAACTACCTATATCGCGACCAGACGCGCGCTGAGCATGACCCGACTTGGATAAACCTATGTCTGGAAGACATCAAGGCTGAGTTTGACCGCCTTACCGCACAGGACGCCACCTTCATATTCGTGACAAATGAAATAGGTATGGGAGGAGTATCGGCCAATATCCTGCAACGCCGTTTCACTGACCTGCAGGGCTGGGTAAACCAGTACATTGCCGGTAAGGCCCATGAGGTGACGCTCATGGTTAGCGGCATACCTGTATATATAGTAAAAAAATGAGACAATTCAACATTCAATCCACATCTGATCCCCAGTTCATGGCACAGGTTCTGGACAAGATAGACAACCTGACCAAACCCAAAGGCTCACTTGGAAGGCTTGAATCACTTGCCGCACAGGTGTGCATGATACAGCACACTCTGAGCCCAGAACTGAGGAACCCCTCCAACATACTCTTCGCCGCTGATCACGGCATACTGGCGCAAGGCGTCAGCGTATCGCCCAAGGAGGTGACATGGCAGCAGTCTTATCACTTTCTGGAGGGCGGCGCAGGCATCAGTTTCCTCTGCCGGCAGCATGGGTTCAGGCTGATGGTGGTGGATGCCGGCATTGACCACGATATGGACTACAGCAGCGGTATCATAAACATGAAAGTACGTAAGGGCACGCGTGATTTCTCACAGGAAGCGGCCATCACTCCCCAGGAGTTTGAGCTATGTCTGGAGCGCGGCGCTGAATGCGTGGATAAGGTCTCTGCCGACGGCTGTAACGTGATAAGCCTGGGCGAGATGGGCTGCGGCAACACATCGGCCTCATCCGTCTGGATGAATTTGCTGGCAGGCATACCACTGGCACAGTGCATAGGTGCCGGCGCCGGACTGGACAGCCAGGGAGTAATCCATAAACTCGAGGTACTCAGCGGAGCTGTCAGGAGATACAGGGCCGGCAGTAAAACATACTCCGTAAAGGACATACTGTGTTACTTCGGGGGCCTGGAGATGGTGATGGCAGTAGGCGCCATGTTGCGTGCCGCTGAGCTCCGCATGGTCATCCTGGTGGACGGATTCATAATGAGCGCCTGTATGCTGGCCGCCTCCAAGCTCTGCCCGGAAGTGCTGGACTACGCCGTTTTCGGCCATCAGGGCGATGAAAGCGGACACAAGCTCCTGCTGGAGAGCATGAACGCCCGGCCCCTGCTCCATCTGGACCTGCGTCTGGGCGAAGGCTCCGGTGCAGTATGCGCCTACCCGATAGTGCAGTCTGCGGTAAGAATGATTAATGAAATGGACACTTTCAGGAAAGCGTCCGTCACAAAATATTTCTGACATATTCATGAATAACCTATTAGCAGCGCTCATGTTCTTCACCCGCCTGCCGTTCCACAGGATAAAGCAGGTTCCGGCCGACAGTTTCAGCCACGTTACCGGATGGTGGAGCGTAACCGGATGGCTCACCGGCGGGCTGTCGGCCCTGACATTCTGGCTGGTGGAGATGATTGCAGCAACTGAGATAGCCATCATCATGGCGCTTCTGGTCAGAGTTTTGCTGACGGGTGCCCTGCATGAGGACGGGCTGGCCGATTTCCTGGACGGATTCGGTGGCGGCACGGACCGCGACAGCACCCTGCGCATCATGAAGGACTCACACATCGGCACATACGGAGTAATAGGATTGATATTCTATTTCCTGCTCTCATATGCGGTCCTGAGCGGTATCCGGGTGGAATATGTACCTTACATCATACTGGCATCCGACGTATATGCCAAGTGCATAAGCAGCCATATAGTATGGTTCCTCCCCTACGCCAGGCCTCAGTCTGAGAGCAAGAACCGCACTGTGTATCAGCATCCCACAGCTCTTGAGGAGACCCTCACCATAATCTCCGGTCTGTCAGCCATAGCCCTCCTTACCATACCAGCCATCACAGCATCGGGGCTTACCGCATTCATCTGTTTCAACATATTGACCCACACGCCAATAGCGGTCTTTATACTGCTGTTGCTGCTGTGCAGGAAAAAGACAGGAGGCTACACCGGAGACTGCTGCGGAGCCATTTTCCTGCTCACTGAACTCACCTTCCGCCTTATGGCAGCCATCTTTTAACCCGTTCAGCCTATGAAAGTTTATATAATCCGCCACACCGCCCCTGATGTACCACAGGGCACCTGCTACGGTCAGACCGATGTTCCCCTCAAGGAGACCTTCAAGACTGAGGCTCAGGCTGTAAAGACAGCCATTCCGGATATCAGGTTTGACGCCGTTTACAGCAGCCCCTTATCCCGTTGCCGCCTTCTGGCCGATTTCTGCGGATATCGTATGCCGCGCCTGGACAACCGTATCAAAGAGCTTAATTTCGGCCGATGGGAGATGCTCAAGTATGATGATATAGATGACCCTTACATCAAGGAGTGGTATGACAATTTCGTGGACGCCCCCATACCAGGCGGCGAATCATTCCGCGAGATGTACCGGCGCATATCGGATTTCCTGGATGAACTCAGGCAGAAAGATTTTGAAAACGTGCTGATATTTGCCCACGGCGGAGTCCTGGCCTGCGCCCGCGTCTATGCCGGGCGCTGTGACCTTCAGCACGCCTTCGAGAACCTCATCCCTTTTGGAGGGATGATCACCATTGAAATCTGAAAGACAAACAGTGCAATTGGGGTCAGGCCCCTTTGAAGTGAACCCCAAAAGTTAG
>DBYG01000045.1 GCA_002310175.1 Bacteroidales bacterium UBA1192 | reverse complement strand
ACAGAACGTTTCCGTTACGATGTGGGTAAAAAATACACTTTCTCTCCATCCGATGTCGGGGATGATGAACGTATCACCAGTTATCTGGAAAGCCATCCGGGAGAGTTTGTCATTGCCCAGGAGACCCTGCTCAACAACAGTTTCATTTTAACCAGGTTTGGCTTTATTGAGCAAGTTGACGATTTTGATGACATGAGATACCGCCTTTCTTTCTATTCACTCAAGAACGGTCATCACAGGTTGATAAACAACAGATTCTCAAATGGCAAGTGGATCATGGGTATTGATTACATGGATGACACCTGCATCTATTCTTTTGAGAATGATTACTCCTATTTGGACCTTTTATATGAGGACAGTCTGCTTGATGAAGAATCAAGGAGAATCCTGAAAACAGTGAATGATGATACCAACGGCCTGATCATCAAATATCACCTAAAGGATGACATTTTGAACTAAGTGTCAAAAAATTGGACACTTTTGTCTGAAAAAGCACGCATTTTCTTTTTTTTCTTGGAGGATAATAAATGATGATGCTATTTTTATTGGAAATAGCAACAGTATTATGTTCAGACACTACATTACAATAGCTCTTAGGAACATACGAAAGTATGCGCTGCAGAACACCGTCAGCATGATAGGTCTCACCGTCGGATTTGTTTGCCTTACCCTATCAACCGTCTGGATCCGTTATGAGAATTCATTTGACACTTTCCACAAGGATGCCGACAGGCTGTATTATATAGATGAAATCAATGAGGTAGACGGATCTGACCAAACCAAATATAATGCCCTGGGTGTTATATTTTATGATGAATTTGATATACTGGTTGACTGTCCGGAAGTAGAGTCCTTATGCAAATATGTTATTAAAGAACGCAAGAGAGTAACTACCCTAATGGGTGATACAGCTTTCTTTAAGATGTTTGATTTCCATATAGCCTCCGGAACAGACCGTTTCAAGACCGACAGCAGTTACGTAGCTGTAACACAGGATTTTGCACATAAGGTGTACGGCTATGACAATCCTATTGGAAAGAAATGCAACGGCAAGACCGTATGTGCGGTGATTGCACCGTTCAAACATCCGTCCCTATTCAGGTTTGATGTCCTTATGTGGCATGATTTTCAGATTGTCAGAGAAGCCAATTATCACTCGGTTCAGCCGGAAGATCGTGAGAATAACGTTATTATCAAACTGCATAAAGGGATTGACAGCAAAGAGTTTTCTGACAAACTGACCCAAACCATAAAAGCAGAATCATGGGGTCGAAACCCCTACCGGCATGAACTGCGCCCTCTGCAGGAGTTCCACCGCCACATCATGAAAAACGGAATGTACATTAAGTACATCCATTCAGGACTCTTTGTCACAGCCTGCCTGTTGCTTCTGGTGTGCGCCATAGTAAACTATATGCTGTTCTCACTGAACCGCCTCAGAAACAGGGCTCGTGAGATGGCGCTGAGAATGGTTCACGGAGCATCAAACCTGTCAATAACAGCCTTGATGCTCACTGAATATGCCTTGGTTTTGGGAACGTCTCTGATACTGGGCCTGATATCGGTACTGTTCTTCTTAAAACCATTCAGGGAGATGACCGATATCCAGATGACAGGTGAATATGTTTTTGGATGGAGCCTGCTACTGATGCTTCTGCTTTTCCTTATATCCGTTGCTGTATGCATCGTCTCAACATTTGTGGTAAGGCGCCGCAGCATGCAGATATCCATCAGCCGCAAAAGCAGCCGCCTGTTCCGCAACCTGAGCATCGGAATCCAGATATTCATTAGCGTATTGTTTGTCTTTGCCGTAAGCGCCATGATATACCAGTTCCGGTTCCTGAGGAACAATGACTGGGGCGTAAAGATCAATGACACTGCCGTTCTGAGTATTTCCAACTCCGCCAACCAATGGGGCGACAGGTTTGACGGCGGACCGGTTTGGAACCCGCCCAAAGATGAGAACGAGGTGGAAAGGCGCTCATACGGCACTCTTAGCAATAACGAACTGGCATCTGATTACATAAGCAGGCTTGATGGCCTCTACGGGCTGAACAACAGTCTGGCAAGCATTCCTGCAGTTCAAAAAATTTACTTTGGTATTGGAGATATCAGGAACATTTTTGAATCAGGAGAAAATATTTTTCATGGACATGGCGAATCATCTATAAACGGCATAGAAGACTGTGATGCCATAATCCTGGATGTGCTTGACGGCGATGCCCTGGAACTGATGTCCCTTAACGTCCTTGACGGAGCCATCCCTGACCGCAGGCTCGGAAATGACGAGATTGCAATTACACGGAGCCTGCAGAAAGAGTTGGGATTAGGTAATATAGCCGAAGAACCTACCCTAACGATTGACAGAAAATTCACAAATCCCGGCCGGGGCTATATTGACGATAAAGGGAATCTGGTTATTACCAGTGGTGGCGAGACCGGCCGTAAAGAATATACATTCCGTGTGATTGCCATTGTAAGTGACATATACCCGTTCAACTTCAACACCGAGCCCGGCAAATTCATACTCTGCGCGCCGGGTAACCGCAGGCTTATGCCCAGAGCCGGAAGCGGTTGGTCACAGGCCCTGTACACTCTGACCTATGAGCACGGAATGAAGGATGAACTGAAGCAACAGATAGATCAGATTATGTCAGAAACCGGACTTTACTACAAATTGGATTTTACAGAAGACCGCTTCTTTGCAGACTTGGAAAGCGAACAGAATCTGGCCAAGCTGATAGAGATACTGGGACTTGTCTGCCTGCTGATTTCAGTATCCGGAATCTTCTCAATCATCACGCTGTCCTGCCAGGAGCGCAGGCGTGAAATCGCCGTCCGTAAGGTTCACGGCGCAAAGGTAAAAGACATACTCAGCATCTTTACAAAAGAGTACGGAGTGGTATTTGTGGTATCATCGGCAGCAGCATTCATAGTAGGCTACCTGGCCATCCGCCACTGGCAGCAGCAGTTCCTGCGCCAAACAACAGTAAGTTGGTGGATCTACGCCGCAATCCTTGTAGCAATGGCACTGGTAATCTGCCTCACAGTAGGCCAAAGAGTCCTGAAAGCCACCCGCGAGAACCCCGCCGATGTAATCAAGAGCGAATAACAAATGTGCAACCGAAGCGTTGCTAAAATGACACAAGATCGTAGCTGTAGATACTGTCGGTATTGAAATCAACGGTGTAGAGAATGTGATTCTTCTCATCATAGGTCATACGACTCACGTGGGTATCCAGTTTCACTGACTTGAGGAAATTGCCGTCCCAGTCAAAGAACAGCAGTTCGGGAGTGCCGTTTTCCGGATCCGGCTGACCAAGGGTGTAATCACCCGAATAATACGTAACCATAAAGAAGGACTCCGTGCAGGCCACTTCAACAAAATGGTCTGTCCTTGGATCCTTATAAGATAAAGTACCGTCGTCGCGTCGGACTTCTATATCTTCAACGATCGGAAGATCATCATCTAACGAAAGCGAACCAACCTGATGGACCGCAAAGTTCCTGTCGTTATCCAGGTCAAAGAACATGATATAATCCATATTCCGGAACGGCTGGACAATCAGATTCCTGCTTGGATGCTTGCAAAGGTTTCCGCCCACATAATCGTAGTCGATAGCCTTAAATCGGGAGAGCAACCTTATTTCCTTAACCTGTGTAGTATCTTGCGTAACGACATATCGTGGCTCATTATATATTACATCATCAATAACCACCGGATTATAGTACTCGAATCGGCGGTTTATATCATTGTCAAGAAACAGATTCCTTATAGCGATTGTAATCCTATTCCTAAACCCTGTGTTTTCATCACGACGTTCTATAATGTTTATGCTTTTAAAATCATTCTGGGCTGCAATGACTGCACTCTGAGCCTCCAGTGATCTCTGCAGATCAATCGCCTTAACGCCAATCATACGGTCCTGCAACGGTATAATCGCGTCGCCACGGGCATCCCTGAGAATCTGGGTCGAAAACCACGCAGGCCCTGAAGCGAACTCGTTCCTGGCCCTACCCCGGTTGCAGAACCGGCCCTTAAGTTCCAGTTCATCGGAATACACATAAAACATATTGTTTTCCTGGCCCGATAACACCAGCAGGAAAGAATCACAAACGGCTATGTTACTTATATCCAGAGGCCAATCGGCTACCACCTCAGTACCATGTAACGTAACATCGGACTTATTGACAAAATCAAC
>DBYG01000044.1:115418-135784 GCA_002310175.1 Bacteroidales bacterium UBA1192 | reverse complement strand
CGCTTATCGGGCCTTTATAATTATTTACTCCGTACGTCTGTCTGTATTACAAGATAACTGACAATTTGCCACTTGCAGTGCTCTCTGTGCTACGATTCAATATCAAATTGGGCCACACCTCAATCTGCGGATCCGGTTTGCTGAGATAGGCGCAGACTTTAGCCATCAGCTGCCCCGCGGTGCCCATGTATGGCATTATGCAGTCAATCTGTATCTGTGGACTCTGGGCTACGTTTGCCTGCGGGAATGGCAGGAGGGTGTTGGGGTTGTTGAAGTGGGCGTTGTGATATATTAGGGTATACATTGTATTGGGGTTGACAGTTATTCGTTTAGCGGGGTGTGCGATAGGGCTTCTTTTTTATGACTTGACCTCCAAATATTTTTTATAAAGCATCACAAAAACATCATCAATAAGCATTAGCAAAGCAAAACGAACAAAATAATTCTCATAAACATATTCAGGAGTTGACAACAACTTCAAAGTAGGTAAGTTCTGCTGATATGACGATGTATTATGAGCGCAGCGATTACGGTGTTTATATAATAGTTCAAACAGATATGATAAGTTCTGCAAATTTCCACATGTTCGAACCTTAGTTTGTTTATTCATCAATTGACAGTTATCACATTTTCCAAATAGAGAACATGTCTTATCACCTTTATAAAGCAAACATTCTTCTTTAATATTTGCATATATCCTTAAATAATCCAGATATTGATGCTCTGCCCAGATCTTTAGAACTGAATCACTAAATAATGTCTCAATTGAACTCCCTACTGAATGTAGCAAAGATTGCTTGTTTATATCGGTATCTATATTATAATTTGGTTCGTTTTTCTTGATGATTTCTATCAAATCATTCAATACTATGTTCTTTTCATCATAACAGGAACACTCTCCTAATGGTTTTTGAGCAAAACGCTTGAATCTATATTCGTAATCATCTGTCGCCAAATCCCAACTAATACATTTCAATTTCTGCTCTTGAAATCCTGTCATTTTGAGGAATATAGATTGCATGATATAATCACAAGCTGCAATATTTTCTATTCCACCACTAAAGCCTCTGCAGGCACTTACACCATCTTTTAGTACAGAAGATATAGATGTTAATATAAAGTCTGTATGAACACTCATGACAAAAGATGTTGAGCATATGTATTGATTGAATCCTCCATACGTTTCTGCATATACTTCAAAGCATTTGGAGAACGTGAATGGAGATTATTTGATTTATAGCCTTCGTACAACTTCTCAAGTTCTTGATTCAAACTCTGTTTGCCAGACAAATCAATATCTTTACCTTCAAAAAGGATATAATAAATCAAGCCAAAGAAATATGTATCCATCTGAACTATTGAAGCAAATGTCATCTTCAGCCTTAAATCATTAATACGTAGTTCTAGAAGTTGCATGCGCCTATGCCAATCATCTGCACCAAAGATATCGTCCATACTGGCAAATATTTCCATTGGAGATTCACCTACAATTGAAAAGATGAAATTCTCGTAAAAACGTTCCATCTCTTTGACGTATCCATTGCCTCTAGCTACCCAATAATAGCTATTGAGTTTTACACAACTTGAAAGCAAAGACAAATAACGAACAAAATCCATCTTTTTGGCTGGTTTCAGCCCTATGATAATATCGTGAGCAAAAGATGGGCTAAATAAATCTAGCAAGTCTTTATCAAGGAAATATAGTGCCTGTCGACTTTCTAATGGTTGTAATCGCTGACCTTGGATATTAATATCCCGAAAGACCTTTGAATAGTATTTTAACTGTGCCTTCTCTTGAGAAAGATCAGGTACCATATATGAAAAGCCTAAAAAAGTATTATCCCAAAAGGTCTCCGGTAGATTATAATCCTTTCTTTTATAGTTCTGAAGTTTTAGATTTGACAATATAGCATCTTTCGTCTTTCCATGTTCTGTCAATTTCTTGAACGTCCAGTCGAGTAATTCATCATCCTCCGAATAATCTTCATCGTCTATTCCTTCATCTCTTTCATCTGCCAGAGCTCTTTCATGAGAAATAAAATCTTCAGACTTCTCAGGAAACAATCCAAGAAACGCTAATAGGATACAAGTTAAACGTTGCTGTCCATCAATAATCAAGTTCTGTTTCTCTTCGTCTTCCATATATACGCCAATCGAAACAGGGGGTACAAAACGTTTCTCTTGTAATGTCTCTATTAGAAGGTCCATCTTTTTCTCTTTCCAGACAAAGAATCGCTGATAATCAGGTAGAATCAACTCTTTCCTGAGAATCATATTAATCCAATGACGTAGAGTGTATTCGCCATAGAATACTTTATTTTCCATTATCCAATATCTATTGAGCTAATAACGTTTATTTACATTGGTGACGGTGCCGTTTGTCACCTTTTACTATCTTATAAAGCCTTCCCCACGAGATATACAACAGATTCCAACTACAACTATGGTTATATTCATATTCAAATGTATTATATCCATGCAAATACACATATGCCATAATCAACTACGACTCCGAATACGTGTATGAGTGAGGACCTATTTCACCTACCACCTTAGCTTATATTGTTTATAAAGTGCCATGCCGTCAACATCTTCGTACATATTGGTGAGTTGGGTCCTTAAGTTCATCATCCTCTTGTCTGCAGTATCAATAAGTTGAGAAAACTTCATGGGGATAACAATTCCACCTCCGGCGCCTTTTACCTCCGTACTAACGACACCATCATCAATATCGTACCCAAGTATAAAAGATGTCACATGAATATTACCGCCTTCTTGTTGAAGAATCATCGTTACATATCGTTGTAACTGCATAAACTCATCGAATGTGATTCTAAAGTGACCTTTTTTCAACTCCACAATCAGAACATGATCCAAATGGGTGATGCCGTTTTCAAATCTATTAGTACCCGTTATGGAATAACAACTACCGTCATTCAAAACAACTAAATCCGGTCTTTTACTCAAGTTAAAAGAGGTATCAAAGGCTTCATGATGGAATAACTTCTTTGTTATTGTCCTAACTTGTTGGTTCGCGGTATATTCAGCAGAGTCAAATTCCGGTCCAAACACCCAACGACTTTCGGTAATCAGAGGATGAAGGAGATGAAGTTCGTCGGTATTTGGATCCTCAGACAATTTCTTTATCAGTTCAATTACAGTAAGTCGTCTGTCAATCACATCAAGAACCTTCATCGCATCTTTTACATTCCACCGTGAGAGAATCTTGTTTAATTCAGTTATATCGGTCACTGACATCGTAGAAAGCCTTCGTAACAATTCCTCACCTTCACTAGTCGCCTGAAGGTTTAGGACTGCTTTTACAGCTGTTTTTATTGTATCCTTAGTAGTAGTGGGTGAATCTTTCAAAATAGCCTCAATGGTCTCATCAGCCTGTATTCTGGCCAAAGGTGATGCTTCTCTATATTCATTTTTTAGGTCTTTCTCAATATCATGCTTGGTTTCATTGATTGTCTCTTTTGTAATTCTAGAAAAGACATTCTCAATATATACAGAGACCACTTTATAAACATTATCAGTTTTATCATTACGGACAAATCCACTCCAATCTGGATGGATTAAATCCGCAAAACCATTACTCTGCACAATCACATTATATCTCCTTGCTGTGACTGTGCGACCATCTATCTCATACACATCACCAAGCCTCCATGATGGAGAGCCGACTAATCTGCCCGCCTGCCAAAAGGCTATTCCTTGATACCCTCCCCGCTTTGCAGAATTCTTTGTTCGGACAAGACTGGCGGTCATCTCTATCCCGTCTTCGCTGACAAGCATTTGCGTATCAATGAGACCTTCCAACTCAGTAATCTGCAAGACACTTCCATTTATCCTAATAATAAATTGCGGATCATAGATGAATCTAGATGAAATAACTTGACTGATTCTTTCTGAATCGGGCAAATTATTCTCAACTGATACAGACAACTCTGTTCCTTGTCCCTGTCTAGCGATGCTTTTTTCGCTCAATATAGCAAGAGCTTCTTTCTTCTCGCGAGCGGAGACAACAAACGTCCATTCTGTTCCGTCTTTCCATGTTCTAACAGTGTAAAGGTCTCCAAAACACAATAGGCCATGACGGCCCTCGCCATTGCGGCCATAAGTCAAGCGTAACAATCTCCCATTTGAGGGATCTAATATTCGATTATTCTGATGGGCAGCTCTATTATAGCTAAGTGTCATCCAACGATTAAGGAATTCTTCTCTTGTCATTCCTTCTCCATTATCACTTACTATCAACATGTTCCCAACTGAAGAAGGAATGGTTATATCCACCTCTGTCGCTCCTGCATCCCATGCGTTGGCAACCAATTCGGTTAAAGCTGTTTCCGGATTTGTTGTAATGCCATTTTTTATAGAACGACGTAGGAATCCATCTTCAAATAAAGAACCTTGTATATATGATGACTCAGCCATATAAATAAGATTACGCTATTTCACTTATAAAATTTATGTATCTACTTATCATTCCCACTTATGCCAACTTCTGGTAAATTATCCTTGAGCTATCTTAGCCTGCACTATTCTGCTTCCTTAATTGTTTACTCGGCCTGGGGCCTCGCTGCGGCTGGCGACGCTACCGTTTGCTCGCTTATCGGGACCGCTTATCGGGCCTTTATAATTATTTACTCCGTACGTCTGTCTGTATTACAAGATAACTGACAATTTGCCACTTGCAGTGCTCTCTGTGCTACGATTCAATATCAAATTGGGCCACGCCTCAATCTGTGGATCCGGTTTGCTATGATTGGCGCAGGCTTCGTTATGATATATCAATGTATACATTGTATTGCTTATTGTATTAATCAATCCACTCAAATCCAAACAACCCAAACAGCAATGCCAGCATTGTATATTGCTGAGGCAGCTCTTTCTTTCCTTGCTCTATCATGAAATAATGTTCCGGATAAGGCAGGTTCATTTTTAATACCCTAAGTTCACAAAGAGCTTCGTCTATTTCCTTAACCTTCTTAATTAGCCTTTCTTTGAACTATCAATCACCTCATGAATCTGATCAGTCAATTGAGGTATAATATTCTTGGCTACATCCCAAACTATATGGTAGTTTACACCCATATAGTCATGAACCAGGCGATCTCTCATTCCTGCCATTTGTTTCCATGAAATAGAACTCCACTCATATTTGATATCGCCTGGAATCTTCTTTGTTGCCTCACCTATTATGGAGAGACTTCGAGTTACTGCACGTTTCAAGGTTTCATCAGCCAAGAAGCCATCTAAGGTCATATTCTCTGTTATGACAGAGTTGACATAGAGGCACTCATCAAGTATGTGCTGCAGATATGGAATGTACGTCTTACACATATTCCACCTCATTAAGAATGGTTGCACCAATGTATGGGCTAAGACCGTTCTTGGTTACCACATCAATCTTGTCACGCTTAAAACTGTCCTGAAGCATCTGGCATGCATCAAGGAAGTTCTGGTATGTTTCCTTATCGGAAGCAAAATCCAAAAGGATATCTATATCACTGCCACGGGTATTCTCTCCGCGAACAGTGGACCCGAAAAGCCCCAGCTGAGTCACGCCATAAGTGCTCAACGGTCCTTTCAATGACCTTAGTCTTCTTATTGCTGTTACTTTTCTCATTGTATTCTATTCTGTTATTTATACTAGAGTTTTTCATACATGGGGTTAATATAATGATAGTGCGTCATCCATAGAAATGCGCAGAAAATTCAAGCCCTCCCCGGACCCAACCGTCAGCCTCAGGAACCGTCCTCCTTACAACATCAGGGCAATCCGGAAAAAGCAGCGTTCTCACTCGGGCAAATACCCCTGCCCGATACGTCCAACCTCCTATCCAAGAGCCGGTCCGCAGAACACAGCATTAACTATTTCATAAGAAATAACATGCCAGCGTAAAATTACTAATAATATAATTATTACCCAAATTTCCACCCCCACCAACTTATCAACAAAAAAGTACAAAAGGGGACAGACAAATTAGCCTGTCCTCAATTGTACCAAAATGTGCAATTGGGGCCTGACCCCAATTGCACAATAAAAAATGGTGAAAAAGAGAACCGTCCTCTTTTTCACCTTTTTTATTGTTTGGCCGTTCAGAAGTTATGGATATGATCCGGTAACCATTCGGTCTCTAATTGAAAGGAACTGCCCACGCTTTCACTGGTGTACATATTCCCTGTCAGTTTAGTCACCCGGTTGCGCTTGAACTGAACATTCTCAACATGCTTGCTGAACAGTGTGTTGCCGTTGGCGTCCAGGGTCTCGATGGTTACGTCCATTGTCTGCTCGTCAGTATCGAGAAGAATGTAACTGATTGATGAGGATCTGGAGCCTGCGGCAACGCTTATTCCTACAATGTTGCTGAATCCGGTGTTGACGGTGGCCAGACCTGTGGTGGGGTTAAAAGCCTTTCCGCCGGCTGACATTGTCATGCGTACGTTTGTGGCATTTGATGCACGGCCGTCAGTGGATGCCACCTGCAGTTTGGCTATTATCCTGTTCAGGGTGGCGCTTATATCCATGGGGTTGGTACTGTTGACATTAACCTCCTGAGTATGGACGAATGTCTCGCGGATACGTCCCTCGGTGTATTCGGCCTGCGTGGGACTGGACAGCACCAGTTCATCCCCCACATCCTTATTGTACCCCAGCACCACCATGGTGTAAACGCCCATAGGCAACGGGAACTCAAATTCACCGAAGGTCTTATAGGTGCTGACATCATCACGCAGTTGGGTCTCCTTATAGACCTCCGTACCGCCATTGTAGAATGCCAGTATGATCGACTTTATATTGTTGTATTCAGCGATGTCCTGAGCGGCCCGGGTGGGGTGTTCAAAATCGTCATAGGTTACTGTGAAGTCGTTGATATGGACACGAACCGTTCCGGTTGTGCACTCACGGTTTTCAACTTTACTGCTGCAAGCAGCCATAAACAGGCACAGGATCTGTGCGATTAATAGTTTTTTCTGTTTCATGAATAAAAAATTTTAACATTATATTGGTATTTGTTATTTCGGGGAGGACGGTTCTCCCCTTTTTTTTACGTCATGATAATGTCAAATCCGGACTATTTTATGAAAAAAGTTCAAAAAAGAGACCAAATTTTATCATTTTACCACAATAAACGTATTATGATTTGCCCGTCACGGACAACCATAATACATTTGCTGCGGTTAATACAATAAAATCTGATGCTTGAAAAGAAGAGTCCCCTCAACGGGACTAATTACCTCCTGTGACCATCTGCATAATGGTACACAGGAGGTATCATTTTAAGACTTGGGCTGGTCATAAACTTCAAACCGTGAATTGTTTGATATGAACTCGGGAACGGTCTGTTTCATGAGTTTGACCATGTCAGGAATCTCCACCTCACGGGCATAGATCTTGAGCTGGTCCATTACGGCGTTGGCCTCATCATAATCATACTGGCGGACACGGGCCACACGGATACGGTCATGGCTGGTGGGATCAGTGTTCTCAGTTGTGGAGAGTACCTCCTCATACAGTTTCTCTCCCGGACGCAAGCCTGTAAATACAATCTTGATGTCCTTGTCAGGCACGAACCCGGACAACTCTATCATGCGGCGGGCCAAGTCCACAATCTTGACAGGTTTGCCCATATCAAACACCACAATCTGGTTTCCTTTCGATATTGTGGCTGCCTCCATGACCAGACGGCAAGCCTCGGGGATGGTCATGAAATAGCGGTTTATGCGCGGGTCAGTCACTGTTACCGGACCTCCGCGTTCAATCTGAGCGTGGAAACGCGGGATGACGGAGCCGTTGGAGCCCAATACATTGCCGAATCTGGTGGTGACGAACTTGGTGTGTCCCTTCACCTTGCCCTCACTGAGAGCCAGTCCTAAGGACTGCACGTAGATCTCCGCCAGACGTTTGGAGCAGCCCATGATGTTGGTTGGATTCACGGCCTTGTCAGTACTGATCATGACCATCATGTCCACACCGTATTCCAGGCACTTGTCAGCCACTTTCTTAGATCCTACCACGTTTACCATGACCGCCTCACACGGATTCTCCTCCATTAGCGGCACATGCTTGTAGGCGGCAGCGTGGAACACTACTGAGGGACGGTATTTGCGGAAGACGAAATCCAGACGCTTGGTGTTACGGACATCGCCTATCACCGGCACGAAATTAAGCCCCTTGAAGGTATCCTCCAGTTCCAGGCGGATATTGTGCATGGGTGTCTCGGCATTGTCAAAAAGCACCAACTGCTTAAGCCCGTAGCCGGCAAGCTGACGGCAGAGCTCGGAACCTATGGAACCGGCAGCTCCGGTAACCATTATGACGCGGTCACGGAAATTCTCCTTTATCTCTTTCAGCGATATTTCAATCTCAGGACGTCCCAGCAGGTCCTCTATCTTCACCTGGCGTACGCGGTAATGCAGGAGGTTACTCCCGTTCACCTCATCGATGCTGGGGACCATGAGTATCTTAACACTGGTTTCCGAGGCCATCTGTATAAGCCCGTCCTGCTCGTTCTGGGCATCGGTCTCGGAGGTGAACAGGATACCTCCCAGCCCCAGCTTGATCACAGTGTCATTAAAGGACTGCTGGTCATCAAAATGATATATCCTGTAATCCGAAATGCGGACATCACGCTCTGCTATATCCGTCCCGATGAATCCCACCACCTTGTAATGGGGTGAATTGTCCAGGCGCGTAAGTGTGGCTATGGACTTGTCCGATGTTCCGTACACCAGTATCTTCATGCTGTTCTGACGCTCATCCGAATGGTCACGGATGTAATCATAGACGGCTATCATCAATATTCTCACAGCCAGCAGTACGATGAATGTAACCAGCAGGTCCGATATTATGATAAGGAAATTGACGAAAATGCCGTATCCGTCCCGCAGGATAATGCAGAACACCACGAACAGCAGTTCCTTGATGAGCACGGAGATGAATATCTTACCCATGTCATTAAGGGTGGAGTGCCTGATGATAATCCTGTAGCTATGGGTAACATGTGAACCTACTGCGTAAAAGACCAATGCCCCGCAGCACCAAAGCAGGATGGGAAAGATGGATCCGTCCACGGATTCCAGACTCTTTCCGGCAAGAAGGATTACGATGAATGACGATAATGTGGAAAGGAACAGATCAAGCATGAAAACCACTCTGGTACTCAGGTACCTGGAGAGCAACTTGCTGATACGATTTGACTTGATAAAATCAATTAAACCCATAAAAACTACTTTTAGTTCCCGTCATCAGCCGAGACGTTGACGAGTACAAAAGTAGTTAGAAAACATTAAAAAAACAAATTATATTCAGCAACATATTTTCACTTTACTCTATCTTCTCCAGATAGCACATGGGGATGCGAGAGATGGCCACCATGGCTACTCCGGTAATGGCTACTATGAGCTTGCGGTCCTTGCGGATGCGTTTTACTACTCCCTGGGCACCCTTGTAGAGGCCTTCCGTCACACGGACCAGGTCCCCCTGGACGTACTGCGGCTTGGGCTCACCCAGATATTCCACATTGCCGTCACTGTGGGCCGATGTCACCAGTATGAACATATCCATCTCCTCATCACGTATGGGTGCAGGGGTTCCTCCGGGCTTGTCAGTATATATCCTTATTTCACTGTAATGCCTGTAACGGAACTCCCTCAGCCAGCTCATGGTGCACTGCACGAAGAACAGCGCAGGAATGTAAGGTTCCTCCCTGTACTCCAGCTGTCCGCTCTCCACGCTGTCCACCGTACGTACTGCATAATAGGTGCGGAACCCCGCCTCCTGCGCCTCACGCATCAGGGAATGGGTCTTGTTCCAGAAAGCCCGCATGGCGTACCAGCGCACCTCCTCGTCGGCCGGGTTAAGGTTTCCGGAAGCCATCATCGCACGTTGGAACGGAGGGTCTCCAGGATATCCTGTTTCATCTTCAGGACTTTCTCCTCAGTGTCTCCGCGTTTCTCGGGTTTGTAAAGTTTTTTATACTTGGGACGTACCAGACTGATATGCTTGAGCGGACTCTCTGCAATACCGGTTATGGGGCCTGTTATATCCACACCGAGCCTGAACGGCAGCGGGCTGTCCGTGAGTGAGATGTGGTAGCCGCAATCCAGATCCTTGTTGATATTGTGCCGTCCGCCTATCACGGCCTGATACCTGTCCATCTTTATTCGGAAGGGATAGACGTCCACCTTGTTACGCAGCACCTGTACCTCCACGTCCAGACTGTCTATTATCCCGGTGGCATCCTTACTCATGAGCAGCTTGCGCTTGATGCCGTCAAACACTTCATTGTCAATAACCTTGAGGTTCTGTCCCTCAATGGCTGCAGCTCCTATAAGAGTGGACATCTTGGGATAATAGTCAGCCTTGAGGCCTGTCTCCACAGCCAGATGGAACTGTGCACGGCCGTCAAATGACTTGAGCATGGGCATGATGGAGTCCACTGAAGGTATAAGCTCTATCAGCTCGTCAATCTCTATGTTGAGCAGATGGAAGTCCAGCTCCATGAACAGGTCATCCTCCGAGGGTGACTTGTATATGGCTGTAAGCTGCATCTCAGCGGCATCCGACGAGAATCCCAGCTCCTGCAGCACGGCCACGCCGTCCTTGACTGTCACGTCACCGCCCACATTGGTGAACATATGTCCGAAGTAGTCAATCTCAGAGAAGTTGGTATAAAGCGTGAAGTCTATTCCCTTGGGCACCAGGAACGGTCCGGAGATGGTATCCTTACCGGCCTCCGCGTCAGCGGCAGCCTTCTCAGCGGCAGCCTGAGCCTCCTCATCACCCATTCCGCTGAACCAACCCATGAGCTGGGTTACATTGACATGATCCGATTCCAGATTCAGCTCACCGGTAAGCAAGCCGGTGTTCTCAATGTACTCACCTATATTATATATGTCACCCCAAACCGTGATGTCCGATTCACCCAACACCACATGGCTCTCGTTTATGTTGAAGCGGCCCAGTGAGAAATCCACGTCAAACTGCGGAAGCCTGACGGGCTCTTCCAGCATCTCATTCATGTTGACCAGACCGTCCTCCAGGGTGAGTTTGATACGCGGGTTCCACTTGAGCAGCAGATCCTCCTTGCTCTCATCATACTGCGCCATGGCCAGCAGATTGCTCTTGCCCAATGAGGCGTCCATCATGTCTCCCATGGCCGCTCCCAGCCTGTCAAACGCGGCGGTCAGCATCATGGCTGTGGTACCGTCGGCAGGAGCCAGTGTGGCGCTTATCTCAGCGTTCTCAAGGATGCCGCTAACGGTATCCATGGATGCCTCCAGCCGGCCCACGTTTATGTCCGCCCTGGCGTTCATCTCAGTTATGGTGTCTGTAAGTCCCACCAGCGATGCGCTAAGCCCCAGGTCACGGAAGCTGGCGTCTATTACGGTTGAGTCCAGCAGATGCACAGTCAGGTCATCGGCCTTGACCTGCACGTCGGCACTCTCGCGGCCATGGTCAGTGGCTATCGGGCTGGGATACTGTATGTTGGCCATCAGACGGCTGGAACGTGCGTCAATGGAGTCATTCAGCGATGCATCCAGGTTACGCAGGGCAATCCTGGCCACGGCACTCTCCACATTGGTGCCGCTCTCACGCACATCGGCCTTCATGTTCAGGTCCAGGCCCAGTATGCCGTGTACGTCTATCCCGTCCAGCGAGCTGCGGAACTTGTCCGGAATCATGGAGATGAGCTTGTCTATATCCGACTCCTGAGTACGGATGCCGGCATCGGCCTTCACGATGGATGCTCCTCCCAAAGTACCGTCGGCATGGAAGCTGATACGCTCACCGTTGACGGTTGCCACAGCCCCCTCACCTATATGGAAGCGGTCTATGTTACGGTTGGTACGCAGCGGTATGGTCAGGCTGAGCGGCCATCCCGGTATATAGCTGTCACCGCCCATGGTAAGGTAGAGGGCCGGAGTGCTCACGTCTGAAGTAAGGGTCACGTCATCACCTGATATGAGACCGTCAGCTCTGAAAAGGAAGGAGCCTGCGCTTGCCTTCATGGGGGATTCCCCGTCAATGGTGATCTGTGCACCGGTCATATCGGCAGAGAGTCCGGTGTTCACCCTTGAGAGGTCAGTCTTGAGGCCTCCGTCTATATTAAGCAGGAGTGACTCCAGGTCAGCCTTGGTCAGGTACCCTAGGGAGTCTTTCATGAGCAGGTCTATGTCCCGTGACTGGAAGGTGAATCCGCTCACATGTATGCTGTCACCCTCCATCATGGCCTCATCGGCATTGAGGGCGATGCGTCCGGTGGTGGTGGACATGTCATCCAGAACGAACTTCAGGTCCTCGGCATCAAGCTTGACGGCTGTCCGCAGGCCTCCCAATCCCTCATCGGTAAGCTTGAGGGAGATACGGTCCAGCAGCAGCTTCAGGTCATTGAGCGAGGCGTTCATGGTTCCGGCCTGTGCGTATGTGGAGGCCAGTCCCGCATTAAGGCGTCCCGTTATGTCATTCCCGTATTTGGACAGCCGTCCGTCAGCCTTCAGGTTATCCAGATTGGCCTTGAAATCCGTGGAGTCATTCAGTATCGACGCATTGAGGAGCGCGGTGGTAAGCGACACGTCGGCATCAATGGTATCGGTTGTGAGCAATCCCTTCAGGTCCAGCGCCATGTTGCTTATCATGGCACGTGTACCGCTGGAGAGGTCAGTATAGCGGGCTCCCACATGCGTAAGGGCTATCTTCTGCAGGTCAGCGTAGATGTCCATCCCGCTCTCCTCCTCAGGTTTCTCAGTGGAATTCTCTGTCAGGAAATCCAGGTTGCTGTGCCCCTGGGCATCAGTAAAGAGATTGGCCTGTACGTTGTCAATCAGCAGGTTGGTCAGTATTATCCTCTTCTGTTTGAGATAAGCCCTGAGGTTGACGGTGGCCGTGAAATCATCCACGAACAGCAGTGTGTCCGATGCTGATGCGGGCATCTGGTCATGAACCAGCACCCCGTTGAGCCTCAGTCCCACATAGGGGAAGGTACGCACCAGCGTGAGGTCTGCCTTCTGAAGGTCAATCCTGCAGGGTGCGTATGCATCGATGACCTTGCGTGCCGTCCTGGTAAGACGTGAAGGGGTGAACACGGTCCAGCACACGAGCGCAAACGCTATCAGGACCAGTCCTATGAGCGACGCCAGCGTTATGCCGGTTATATTGAGTGTCTTTTTAAGCTTGGGATTCATCACTAAACTAACGGAATAATGTCACTTCTTGGTAAAATAGATGGTCTCCTCATCGGGGTCGTTCATGTCATACGCCTCCATCTTACTGTCAGTCAGCTTGTCAATCACGAATGTGAGATAAGCCGTCTTCCCGGCCTGGCCGCTGCCCGTGAAACGCAGCTCCAGCTCATCCGAGCTCAGGTTCCATGTGAAATTCAGGCTGCCCTCGTCATTATAGGACTCACCGGTATGGTCACTGTGGAAAACGTAGTAGTAGCCATCCGTGGCATACCATCGGCCTATGAGCATCTCCTCATCGTAATCATTTATGGAACAGCCCGCCATCAGTATGAGCACGGCTGCCATCATAAGGAGGGATAGTCTGAACAGTCTCTTTTTCATGTCAGTTGGTTCAATTAACTTGTTCTCTCTTTTTTAATAAGCGGATTAAGCGCCAAAGTTAAATAATTTTATGCCATATAGGTGTCAGGTGCAAACAAAAAAGTAAATTTGCAGGTCATTTTACAGAACTGATATAATAACAGGATATGTTTAGAAGTAAGACTTGTGGAGAACTCCGTCTTTCCGATGCCGGCATGACCGTGACACTGGCAGGATGGGTCCAGAGAGTAAGGAGAATGGGTGGGATGGTCTTTGTGGACCTCCGTGACCGGTACGGCATAACCCAGCTGGTGTTTGATGACTCTACCGATTCCGCACTGTGCGAGAAAGCCTCCCGTCTGGGACGAGAGTACGTGATACAGGCCACCGGACGTGTGAGCGAGCGTTCCAACAAGAACACTAAGATTCCCACCGGTGACATAGAGATTCTGGTAAGTGAGCTGAATGTGATCAATGCTGCCGACACTCCCCCGTTCACCATTGAGGATGATACTGACGGAGGTGATGACCTGCGCATGAAATACCGTTATCTGGACCTGCGCCGTCCGTGCGTACGCGGGAATCTGGAACTCAGGCACAAGATGGTGATGGAGATCCGCAAGTTCCTGGATGACCTGGGATTCATGGAGGTGGAGACACCCATCCTGATCAACTCCACGCCTGAGGGTGCACGTGACTTTGTGGTGCCTTCACGCATGAACCCCGGCCAGTTCTATGCACTGCCACAGAGTCCGCAGATACTGAAGCAGCTGCTTATGGTTTCAGGGTTTGACCGTTACTTCCAGATAGCCAAGTGTTTCCGTGACGAGGACCTGCGTGCTGACCGTCAGCCCGAGTTCACACAGATTGACTGTGAGATNNTCATTCGTGGAGCAGGAGGATATCCTGCAGATTTTCGAGGCTATGGCCAAGCATCTGTTCAAGAGTATCCTGAACATTGATTTCACGGAGCCTTTCCAGCGCATGACCTGGCAGGATGCCATGAAGTACTACGGCAGTGACAAACCGGACCTGAGGTTTGACATGCGTTTTGTGGAGCTGATGGATGTGCTGAAGGGACACGGTTTCGGTGTTTTCGACAGCGCCGCATACATAGGCGGTATATGCGCAAAGGGTGCCGCCACATACTCCCGCAAGCAGATTGATGCCCTGACCGAATACGTGAAGCGCCCGCAGATAGGTGCCAAGGGTATGGTCTATGCCCGGGTTGAGGCCGACGGCTCCGTCAAGTCATCGGTTGACAAGTTCTACAGTCAGGAGGTCCTGCAGCAACTGAAGGCTGCCATGAATGCCGAAGCTGGTGACCTGATCCTCATCCTGAGCGGCGATGATGCCATGAAGACCCGCAAACAGCTTTCCGAATTACGTCTTAAGATGGCCGATGAGCTGGGTCTTCGCAGAAAGGATATGTTCAAATGTCTCTGGGTGATTGACTTCCCGATGTACGAGTGGAGCGATGAGGAGAACCGTCTGATGGCCATGCACCACCCGTTCACCAGCCCCAAGCCGGAGGATATTCCTATGCTGGACACCGATCCGGCAAGTGTGCGTGCCAACGCGTATGACATGGTCATCAACGGCATAGAGGTGGGCGGCGGCTCCATCCGTATCCATGACAGCAAGCTGCAGGCCACTATATTCAGGATCCTGGGATTCACCCCCGAGCAGGCTCAGGCCAAGTTCGGATTCCTGATGAATGCCTTCAAGTACGGTGCACCTCCCCACGGAGGTCTGGCTTTCGGTCTGGACCGTTTAGTAAGTATTTTTGCCGGTCTGGACAGTATCCGTGACTGCATAGCGTTCCCCAAGAACAACTCCGGCCGCGACGTGATGCTTGACGCCCCCGGTCCCCTGGACCAGATCCAGCTTGACGAGCTCCAGCTCAAGGTAAAGTAATGGAAAGTCCGTCATAAGCAAAACGGACACTGGGAGGGAACTTGGCGTTCATGACCTCATGGAGGCCGGCACGGTGACTCATGTGGATGAACCAGGTCTCCCTCGCCCCCACTCTTTCAGCGAACAGGACCGCCTGACGGACGTTCTGGTGCGTGGGGTGCTCCTTGGTGTGCAGGGCGTTGACCACAAGAGTCTCGGTACCGCGAATAAGGTCAAAAGTCTCCTCATCCATACTCTTCATGTCAGTGATGTAAGTGAGTTTTCCTATGCGGAAACCCACGATAGGCATCAGGCCGTGCCACACGCGGATGGGAAGAATATCTATGTCACCCACGGTGAAGCGTTCCCCGGGATGAATCTCACGCAGTTCCATGGTAGGAGTGCGAGGTTTCTTTTCACTGCCGAAACAGTACGGCATCCGCTCCATGACATGCTGTATCACATTCCGCTCGGCATAGACGGGAATGACACGGTCCGTACAGTACGGACGCAGGTCATCCAAGCCTCCCACATGGTCATAATGTTCATGTGTAAGAAGCACTGCATCAATACGTTCAATACCGGCTCTTAAAGTTTGCTGACGGAAATCCGGACCGCAGTCAATAACGACTGAAGAAGTGTCACTTTCAACCCATGCCGACGTGCGCAGACGCTTGTCATGAGGGTCTGCCGAGCGGCAGGTCTGGCAGTGGCAGCACATCTCCGGCACCCCTATGGATGTTCCCGTTCCCAAGAAAGTCAGTTTCATATCAAACCTGTTCCTTTTTTCAGATATAGTTAACCTCTGTGGAGAGTGTGATTCCGAATTTTTCCTTTACCTCTCTTATAATGGTGTCAGCAAGACGGATAATGTCCGCACCCGTGGCACCGCCCGTGTTCACCAGCACCAGAGCCTGTCTCTCATAGACAGCGGCAGGACCCAGCGAACGCCCTTTCCAGCCCGCCTGCTCAATGAGCCATCCTGCCGGCACCTTAACATTGCCGCCCGGAGCAGGATATGAAGGCACATTGGGATAACTCTCCCTCAATACCCTGAACTCCTGTTCAGTGATGACCGGGTTCATGAAGAAACTGCCTGCATTGCCCAGCACCTTAGGGTCAGGAAGTTTGGATTCACGTATGCCAATGACAGCCTTGCGTATGTTCCCCAGAGTGGGACCTCCCATACGCTCCACCTCCTGCTCCAGTGACCCGTAACCCAGCCTGGGCCGGGGAACCTTGGATAGTATGAAAATAACGTATGTGACCGCGTACTGCCCCTTAAGCTCATTCTTGAAGACACTCTGACGGTATGCGTACCGGCACTCCTGATGGCTGAAATCGCGCTCACTGCAGTCATCCAGACAGACAGTCTGCACGGTATCAATCACATCCTTGGCCTCCACACCGTAAGCACCGATGTTCTGTACCGCACTGGCGCCCACCTCACCCGGAATGGCGGACAGGTTCTCCACGCCCCATAAACCGTTGACGGCACACCAGGCCACGAAATCATCCCAAATGACACCGGATCCCACACGTACATGGAGACAATCCTCAGTCTCACCTAAGACGTCTATATGCGTGATGGCTGAATGCAGCACAGTACCCCGGTAATCCGATGTGAACAGCAGGTTACTGCCGCCACCTATCATCAGGACAGGCCTTTCCAGACCCGGCAGGATGCTCTTGAGCTCCTCCGTGGAGGAAAATTCAATCAGGCGGTCAGCCTTGACATCCATGCCGAAAGTGTTCCTGCCCGCAAGTGAACAGTTTTCTCTGATAGTCATGACTGCAAAAATACTCATTCTAATTGTTGTTCCGCTTGTTTTTTGCTAATTTTGCGCCTTTGAAAAAGAGTATCCGCAATGATTGAGAAAATTGAACAGCTCATCAGTGAGATAAAAGAGCTTAAGGCTGCATCGGCCGAAGAGCTTGAATCACTGCGTATTAAATATCTGAGCAAGAAAGGTGCCATAAATGACCTCATGGCCGATTTCCGTAACGTGCCGGCTGAGCAGAAACGTGAGGTTGGCCAGCGTCTGAACGTGCTCAAGCAGATGGCACAGGACAGGATAAACGCCCTCAAGGAGAATTTCGAGGCACAGAAGGCCGAGTCCGAGAAACCGGACATGACCCGCACCGCCTACCCCGTTCCGCTGGGCACACGTCATCCGCTCACCATTGTCAAGAATGAGATAATAGAGATTTTCTCACGTCTGGGATTCGTCCTGGCCGACGGCCCTGAGGTGGAGGATGACTGGCATGTGTTCTCATCCATGAACTTTGCTGAGGACCATCCCGCCCGTGACATGCAGGACACATTCTTTGTGGAGGCACATCCCGATATCATCCTCCGCACCCACACATCATCCGTCCAGAGCCGCGTGATGGAGGTCTCGGAGCCTCCCATCCGTATAATATGCCCGGGCCGTGTGTACAGGAACGAGGCCATCAGCTACCGCGCACACTGTTTCTTCCATCAGGTTGAAGCCCTGTACGTGGACAGGAACGTGAGTTTCTCTGACCTCAAGCAGGTGCTGCTCTATTTCGCTCAGCAGATGTTCGGGCCTGACACCAGGATACGTCTGCGCCCCAGCTATTTCCCGTTCACAGAGCCTTCGGCCGAGATGGACATAAGCTGCAACATTTGCGGCGGCAAGGGTTGTGCATTCTGCAAGGGTACCGGATGGGTGGAGATTCTGGGCTGCGGCATGGTAGATCCAAACGTACTGGAGCTGAACGGCATAAACAGCAAGGAATACTCAGGTTTCGCACTCGGTATGGGTATCGAGCGCATAACCAACCTCAAATATCAGGTCAAGGACCTGAGGATGTTCTCCGAGAACGATGTCCGCTTCCTGCGCGAGTTTGAAGCGGCCAACTGATTAAGATTAGGATATTCCTCTATGAGAAAGAGGGAACTATATGACAAATGCAGCGAGAGGCTGTCTCAGGCATATCCTGAGGCAGGAACCGAGCTGCATTTTTCATCTCCGTATGAGTTGCTTGTGGCGGTGATGCTCTCCGCGCAATGTACTGACAAACGGGTCAATATGGTCACCCCCGCACTGTTTGAGGCGTTCCCCACGGTTCAGGATATGGCTACCGCCACCCCTGAGCAGATCTTACCCTATATCAAAAGCGTTTCCTATCCCAACTCCAAGGCCGGCCATCTGGCCGGAATGGCCCGCATGGTGTGCCGGGAGTTCGGAGGTCAGGTACCGCAGGATATGGAGAGCATGGTGACTCTCCCTGGTGTAGGCCGCAAGACAGCCAACGTGATGCTGGCTGTGGCGTTCGGAGCAAATGCCATGCCCGTGGATACCCACGTGTTCCGGGTGAGTCACCGCATAGGACTGGCACCTGAACGCTGCACCACTCCGCTGAGTGTGGAAAAGGAGCTCGTGAAGTATTTCCCTGAGAAACTGCTCTCAAGAGCACACCACTGGCTCATACTACACGGCAGGTATGTATGTACCGCCCGCTCCCCGAAATGTGGGGAATGCTGTCTGAATGATGTTTGTTCATACCATATCAGCAAACTCTGTTATATTAAATAAATACCTATTTTTGCATCCTCTTATTACGGTTCTATGGAAAAGAAAGACATTTTTGAAAGCATCAGAGACGTTCAGAAATCATTACGTAAAGCTGACAGATACATACCTCAGGTAGAAGAGCGTTCCATCGACCGGGCTGAAATAAAGGAGGCGGTCAAGCTGTTCCGTCACGTGGTTTTCGGCAATTTTTTTGGAGCACTGGACCTTTCCACCTCATTGAGCAGGCTTTACACCATTCTGTCACATCAGATTGCCTATATAAGCAAGATTTTCAATAAAGTCATGCCATGTTGCGCTGAGGAGACCGCCCAACAGTTCATAGAGAGCATACCGGAGCTGCGCCGTCTGCTCGGAACCGATGTCAAGGCTATCTTTGACGGTGACCCCGCTGCGGTAAGCCATGAGGAGGTGATTTTGTGCTATCCATCCCTGGTGGCAATGATTCACTACCGGATGGCACACCGTCTGCTTGAACTCGGTGTCCCTATCCTGCCCCGTGTGATAACGGAGCTGGCCCATTCACTCACCGGTATAGACATTCATCCCGGAGCCAGCATAGGCGAGTATTTCAGCATAGACCACGGCACCGGAGTGGTTATAGGGGAAACTGCAATAATAGGTAATCATGTACAGCTCTATCAGGGAGTTACGCTTGGCGCCAAGAGCTTTAAGTTTGATGAGAACGGCAACCCGATAAACATACCTCGCCATCCTGTCATTGAAGATAATGTGGTCATCTATTCCAATACATCGGTACTTGGCCGCGTGACTATAGGACATGACACGATAATAGGCGGTAATGTCTGGCTTACCCAGGACCTGCCGCCCCATTCCAAGTTTTTTCAGAATAGAGAGAAATAACATGGATAACTTGACGTAAAAATGAGTAAATTTGCGTCACAGAATGACAAATAACCATTAACAGACAGATATTATGACAATTGACAAATTCAACTTTGCCGGAAAGAAGACTTTCGTGCGCGTAGATTTCAACGTTCCTGTTGATGAGAACTTCAACATAACAGACGATACCCGTATCGTGGCTGCTATGCCTACCTTGAAGAAGATCATCGCTGATGGCGGTCGTCTCATCATCGCTTCACACATGGGCCGTCCCAAGAAGAACCCGGATCCCAAGTATTCACTGAAACACATCCTCAAGCACGTTTCAGAGTGCCTTGGTGTTGACGTGAAGTTTGCCGAGGATTGCGCAAAGGCTCAGGAGCAGGTTGCCGCTCTCAAGGATGGTGAGGCTCTGCTGCTTGAGAACGTGCGTTTCTATGCCGAGGAGGAGGGCAAGCCCCGTGGCATAGAGAAGGAGGATCCCGCATACGATGCTGCCAAGAAGGAGCT
>DBYG01000044.1:0-115384 GCA_002310175.1 Bacteroidales bacterium UBA1192 | reverse complement strand
AACGACGCATTCGGTACCGCTCACCGCAAGCACGCCACCACAGCCGTTATGGCTGACTATTTCGATGCTGACCACAAGATGTTCGGCTATCTGATGGAGAAGGAGGTTGTGGCTGTTGAGAAGGTGCTCAACAACTCGGTTAAGCCTGTAACCGCCATCATCGGTGGTTCAAAGGTATCTTCCAAGATAACTATCATCGAGAACCTGCTCCAGAAGGTTGACAATCTGGTTATCATAGGCGGTATGGCCTATACTTTCGTTCTGGCCAAGGGCGGTAAGGTGGGTAACTCACTCTGTGAGCCCGATCAGGTTGACGTAGCTCTGGCTGTTCTGGCCAAGGCCAAGGAACTGGGCGTAAACATTGTCCTGCCCGTTGACTGCCTCGCTGCCGATAAGTTTGACAACAACGCTAACACTCAGGTTGTTGACAACAACAACGTACCAGACGGTTGGGAAGGTATGGATATAGGTCCTGCTTCAGCCAAGGCTATGGCTGGTGTCATAGAGTCATCCAAGACCATCCTGTGGAACGGTCCTGCCGGCGTATTCGAGTTCAGCAATTTCCAGGCCGGTACGAAGGCTATCGCTACCGCAGTTGCCAACGCAACTGCCAAGAACGGTGCTTTCTCACTCGTAGGCGGCGGTGACTCAGTAAGCGCCGTTAAGCAGTTTGGGTTTGCCGATAAGGTATCATACGTATCAACCGGTGGCGGTGCCCTGCTGGAGGCTATCGAGGGTAAAGTTCTGCCCGGTATAGCTGCCATCAAGGGATAATCGATTGTATAAACGGAGGTAATCCGCAAAATATTCGTATATTTGAAACCGCAGGTGCTGATCCTGCGGTTTCTTTTTTTTTCCAACGTAAGATGACAGCGGATGAGGATTTGAAAAAACGTGCACAGCGCATAAAGGGGCTGTTGTTACAGAACCGTCTTAAGGAGGCGCTTGAACTGGTTCAGGTTCAGATGGCCGGTGTGACTGACTGGTCTGTAATGTCCAGGTTCGAGGATATTGACCGCTCTTACCGTTACATGCTGCAGTATTACAGTCAGGGGTCACCGGACGAGCACAGGAATGAGGTATATCGCCAGCTTGTACGCCGCGCCCTGCTCCTTAACGATGATGTGCTGCAAGCACGTCTGCAACCGGAATCCATGCTTCTGTACTACCAGCATCTGCGCTCGCAGTTGTCCAGGACCGAGAATATGGAAGGGCTGAGACTCTCACTGGAGTCATTCGCGGACAATCATGACATCGCAGCCCACGAGCGGGTACTGGGAATACTGTTTGACCTGATTTGGACTAATGGGGCATGGAGCAGCGGTGATTCCGCTTCACTGATGGATCTCATAAACTCCACAGCTGTTGCCGAGGATGATTCACTGATTGCTGTGAGCGCTGTAACACTGTCACTTATGGAACGGTTCGACCCGTTGAAGTGCCTGTTTCTCTGTCAGGCATCGGAGAACCCTGACATGCCGGTTTCAATACGCGCACTGACCGGTCTGGCTGTTACGATGGCCGGTTACGCTGATATCCTCCCCTATTTCCCTGAAGTGACGGACCGCATTACCCTGCTCTCCGATGTTCCCGGAATCCGGGAGCGCATGCTCAAGGTGCAGATGGCGCTGCTGCTCTGCCGCGAGACCAAGGAGATAGACCGCCGTATGCGCGAGGAGATCATCCCCACCATGCTGCGCAACCCCAAGCTCGGGGACCTGATGCGAGAAGAGCTGGAACGTGACGATGTCAGCCCGGACTGGAACGAGTGGATAGAGAAACCGGAGATCAAGGACAAACTGATGCAGATGACAGAGCTTCAGATGGAGGGGGCCGATGTATATATGAGCACATTTTCAGGACTCAAGAGCTATCCTTTCTTCCGCAGCATCCACAACTGGTTCAGGGTGTTCAGTCTGGACCAGCCAGATGTGAAGCAGAGTCTCGGGGAGAATTTCATGAACTCTACAATAGGCCGTTCCATGCTCACAACCGGCGTGTTCTGCAACTCGGACAAATATTCTTTCGCACTCACATTCTCACAGATTCCTGAAGCCCAGCGTGACATGATAATGGGCCAGATGGACGGACAGTTCGAGGAGGAGGTACGGGAGATTCAGAGTGGCACTGTCTCCGCTGATGTCAGGGAGAACTATGCTGCCAGGCAGTATGCTCAGGACCTATACCGGTTCTTCAATCTGTTCAGCCGGCGCCACGAGTTCCGAAACCCCTTTGACGATAATATCAACATGCTTACGGATAACCCGTTATCCATACTTCTTGAAAGTGATGATTCAGAACACGAGATTGCCTCATGGCTCATGCGGAAGGGATATTTCAGTGAGGCTGTCACCGCTTTCAGGCTCATGGAGAGGAATATCCACCCCTATTCCACTGATTACCGTTTCTACCAGCAGATGGGATATGCCCTGCAGCGTGAACAGCGGTATGAAGAGGCTCTCGAAGCATATAACCGTGCCGACATACTGCAGCCCGACAACCCATGGACACTGCGTCATACGGCCCAATGCCAGCGCCTGACGGCACATCCTAAGGAGGCGTTGGAACTGCTCCTTCAAGCAGAAAAGCTGGATGCGGACAATCTTTCGCTGCAAATCCAGATAGGTGATTGTCTGGTTGACCTGAAACGCTATGACGAGGCTCTGACTCGCTTCTTCAAGGTGGATTACCTGAAGCCGGATTATGTCAAGGCATGGCGGGCAATTGCATGGTGCGCTTTCCTGGCTGACCGGAAGGACCGTTCCCTTGAGTATTACGAAAAGATTCTGGCTGGTTCCCCGAGCGGTGAGGACTGCCTGAATGCTGCCCATGTATGTCTCACGGACGGAGATGTCCAACGGGCTGTGGCCCTCTACAGCCGTAGCGCACGCATACTGGGGCGCGAGCGTTTCGAATCCGAGTTCAACGCAGACCGTCCTGTCCTTATGGAAAAGGGAATATCTGAACAGGATTTTCCACTTCTGCTTGACCTCATCCCGTAATTACCGGTTATCCGGTATTATGAACAGTTTATTCTTTTTTTGTTGGAATAAATTAACTTTTGACTATTTTTGTAATCTGAATTAAACGCTATTCAAACCTAAAACCAATTATAATCAAAAATGAATGTCAACAGACTTTTCAGAAGCGTGATGCTTATTCTTGCATGCGCTTTGGTTCTGTCCACACAGAACAGTTTCGCTGCGAAGAAGGTCCAGGAGGGCCAGGTTAAAGCTTCACAGCGTTTTGTCCATAATTATGGCGGACGCGGCAACCCCTACCTGCCGCTCTGGGAACATGTGCCTGACGGCGAACCCAAGGTGTTTGAGGATCCTGACCGTCCCGGCCACTACCGTGCATACATCATAGGTTCACATGACGTAAGCGCCAACCGCTACTGCGGACCTGATATCCGCGTATGGTCTGCTCCTATCGAGGACCTCAACGAATGGCGTGATGAGGGCCCTATATTCACCTATCAGGCCACCAACGGTCGCTGGGACGTGATGTATGCCCCTGACCTTGTGGAGGTTATTGAGAAGGACGAAAAAGGCAAGGACAAGAAAGTCTATTATCTGTATCCCCATAGCCGTGGCCCGCGCCGTGAGGCAATGGTCTGCAAGGGTGACCGCCCCGACGGCCCCTTCACTCCGCTCAACCTCGATGAGAACGGAGCAGCCATTCAGGGAAGCTGCATAGGTTTTGACCCCTCTGTATTCATTGAGAAGATAACAGACAAGAACGATCCGGATTATGCCATAGGTTTCCGTGCATACGGTTACTGGGGTTTCCAAGGCTCTACAGCCGCTCAACTTGACCAGAGCACCATGTACTCCGTACGTCCCGGTACCGAACGAATCTCACCGTTCCTCCCTGCCAGTTCAAGCTACGGCCGCGTACGTGACCGCGAGGGTACAGTCTATACCGCACTTGTGGAGGGTCAGGATCCCGGTCAGTTCAATTTCTTTGAAGCTTCATCCATCCGTCAGGTAGGTAACAAGTACGTGATGATATTCTCCGGCTATTCCGGTCCTGATTACGGACTTGGTTCAACCAACTCAGCACTGCGTTATTGCTATGCCGATACTCCTCTGGGCCCGTGGAAGAGCGGTGGAGTGGCTGTAGATTCCCGTGGCGTCACCCTGAACGAGGATGGTACCAAGCTCATGACCAGCAACTTCGCCCACAACACCCATGGTAGCATCCAGCAGATAGGTGACCAGTGGTACATATTCTACCATCGTCCCCCGAGAGGCAACGGCAACGCCCGTCAGGCTATGGTAGCTCCCGTTAAGATTGAGTGGGATGAGAAGCCCGTGTCACAGGGAGGTAAGGTTGTCCTGCACGGCTATGACCCATATGCTCCTAATGAGATATGGGAGGCTAAGGCTTCAAACGGCGACTGCTACTCAGGTGCTGAGGTTACATCCGAGGGATTCAATATCTACGGTCTTCCCCCGTACGCCTACTATTCAGCGGGTTATGCGTGCGTGTTCACCAACAAGGACGGACGTCAGAACCGCAATTCCCTGCAGGACAACTGGGACATCTGGAACAACGAGCAGGTTTGCAATGTGGATGCAGGTGACATAATCGGTTACAAATATTTCGGTCTGGGTGGTCTGAAGAAAGACAGCAAGGGCGTTAAGGCATTTGACGGCACCACATCCAAGATGCACTCTTCATTCAACGTATGGTTCAAGAGGACTGCCGGTGAAGGTGGTATCAACATCAAAGTGATGATGGACGGTCCCTGGGCCAATGATGTATGGAAGGGTAAGGAGATAGGCAAGATAAAGATTCCCGCCAACTCACCCGTTGACGCTGTGGAGAAATACACAGTGGACGTATCGGAATTCGTAGATGACGTGGAAGGCAAGCATGCCATCTATCTGGTGTTCGATGCTGCTATTGACGGTGCCATTGGCCAGTTCTATGGCTGCGGATTCAGCACCACCGTACAGTCGCTCAAGCGCCCGATACCTCCCTACCTCACCGTGAAGATAGGAGGAAAGGAGATTGAGCTTCCCACAGAACCCGTTCACTCCAACGACAACAACGGCTATGTGGACAACAGCCACTATGAGATGGACTACAAGCTGGAACCCGGCCAGAAATCCAAGATTTCCGTGGAATGCCTCTGGTCAACCATGCAGTTCTGGGTAGATCAGATCAAGGGCGATGAGGGAACAGCCCTCATAACTGCCGAGTACCTCTACCCCGGTACCACCAGCAAGCAGACCAAGTACTACAAGATCAACATCTCAAAATGATACAATTGGGGTCAGGCCCCAATTGTACGAAATCCTCTTCTGGAATAAAAATAAGGGCCGCGTTTAGCGACCCTTATTTTTGCGGAAGAAGAGGGATTCGAACCCCCGGACCCGTGAAGGTCAACGGTTTTCAAGACCGCCGCATTCGACCACTCTGCCATCCTTCCAAACCCCAGACGGATGTCTGTTTCCGTTAGAGCGGTGCAAAGGTGAATATTTTTTTTGGAAACTACAAACAGTATCCCACATTTTTTGATTACTTTGCACAAAATATATATGAAACAATGAGCAAGGAAACTATTCAAGGATTCTTGAAGAACCGGGTGTTGCACAGATTTGCCCTGGGAGCCGATGCCGCATCACAGGAGGAGGTCAACTCAAATATACATAAGGGGATAATGATCAGGGGTACTAATCTCTGGGTTCTTATATTTGCCATATTCATTGCTTCACTCGGTTTGAACACCAACTCTACAGCTGTAATAATAGGTGCCATGCTCATCTCCCCGCTTATGGGTCCTATCATAGGAATGGGCTACTCCATGGGTGTATATGATTTCACGCTGCTGAAGGAGTCACTCAGGAACTTCCTGATAATGATTGTGGTGAGCTTGATCACATCGGCCATATTTTTCACACTCCCACTCATAAGCTCTACACAGAGCGAACTGCTGGCCAGGACACAACCCACCACATATGACATTCTGATTGCACTGTTCGGTGGTCTGGCCGGTATGGTGGCGCAGACACGTAAGGACCGCACCGGCACCGTAATACCCGGAGTGGCTATCGCCACAGCACTTATGCCCCCACTCTGCACGGTAGGTTACGGGCTGGCCACATTCCAGTTCCGTTTCATGCTGGGAGCGCTGTATCTCTTCACCATAAACTCCATATTCATAGCACTGGCATCATTCATCGTTACCAGAGTCATGAAATTCAAGATGATAGGTGAACTTGAACCGCAGAAACTAAAGAAACTCAAGAGAGCTATGGTGTTGATTATCATTCTGGTCACCCTGCCAAGCATCATCATTGCGGTCTCTATCATACAACGTTCGTCATTCGATGCCAACTACAGGCATTTTGTGGATGAGGCATTCAACTATGACAACACATTCGTGGTGGAGTCATCGGCTGAATATAATCCAGGCCGTCGCAAGCAGTCTGTGATTGAGGTGCGTCTGTTCGGTGAGCCGCTATCGGAGAACGTGATAAACAACATTCGGAGCCAAATGTCAAGCGTGTATCATCTGCCCAAGGCTGACCTGCTGGTGCGTCAGTCCAATCAGGAGGGCGGAGGTATAGCCATTTCAGCTCTTCAGAGCAACTACTCTGAGATGCTTAATGAGAAGAACCGTCAGATTTCACACCTGCAGGAACAGCTATCCTCCATACGCATGGCTGACACTCTGGCTGTAAGTAATATGACACGCGAGTTAGGTATATTCGTTCCGGAACTGAATGAAATGTCGCTCTCACGTCACGTCTCTTACAACGCGGAAGGTACTCCTACTGACACCGTCTATATATGTACGCTCTCGTTCCAGGAGGGTTCCGAACCGGACATTGACCTTATCAGGCACTGGCTGACCAACCGAACCGGCACTTCGAACATCAGGATATTGGCGGAATGACATTTATATAATGAACTGAAATGATCTATCCGGACAGTTTTGAACAGAAGACAGGTTTTGTTGAGATAAGGCAGATGCTTGCCGACCGTTGCATCTGCCCGCTCGGAATGCGTCTTGTGAAAGAGATGCATTTCCAGACCGATTACCAGACCGTCAGCAAAGCTCTGGACCAGACGATGGAGTTCATGAGCATCATAACCGGTGGAAAATCATTCCCGGACCAGAACTACCACGACCTCACGGAGGCTCTGGCCAGAATAAAGGTGATAGGAACATGGCTGGACGAGACAGAACTGCTTGGACTATGGAAATCACTGGAGACCATAAGCGGCATTGTGGAGTTCCTCAACCGTGAGGAGAACCAGGGTCTCTACCCTAACCTCACTGAACTGGCCTCAAGTGTGGCTCTCTTCCCTGTCATAACACAGGGAATAAACCGTATCCTGACCAAATTCGGCAAGCTCAAGGACAACGCTTCGCCCGATCTGTACCGCATACGCATGGATCTGGCCAACACCTCATTCAGCATTTCACGTATCCTGAACGGCATACTCAAGCAGGCTCAGGCCGATGGTCTGGTGGATAAGGATGCCGCTCCCACAATGCGTGACGGTCGTTTGGTGCTTCCCGTGGCTCCCGGCCTGAAACGCAAGATTCGAGGTATAGTTCATGATGAGTCAGCATCCGGAAAAACGGTGTTCATAGAGCCTGAGGAGGTGGTGGAGGCCAACAATCGCATACGGGCACTCGAGGCTGATGAAAAGCGTGAAGTGGTAAGGATACTGACTGCCTTTACCGACTCAATCCGCCCTGATATACCTTCCATCCTGGAATCATACTCCTTCATGGCAGAGATTGATTTTATCCGTGCCAAGGCACGAATGGCCATTGACTTTGAGGCGTGCAAGCCTGTTCTTGAACGCAAGACAGTGGTTGACTGGGTGCAGGCTGTGCATCCGCTCCTCAAGCAGTCACTCTCCCGCCACGGAGGGACAGCCGTACCTCTGGACATAGAACTTGACTCAAAGAACAGCATACTGCTCATATCCGGTCCTAACGCCGGAGGCAAGTCCGTCTGCCTCAAGACAGTGGGTCTTTTACAATATATGCTGCAATGCGGCATCCCGGTACCCATGCGTCCCAACAGCCATGCAGGCATATTCAAGAGCATCTTCATTGACATAGGTGACGAGCAGAGCATTGACGATGACCTCTCCACCTACTCCAGCCATCTGCTCAACATGAAGAACATGATGAAATATGCCGACAACCGCAGCCTTATACTCATTGACGAATTTGGCAGCGGTACTGAGCCTAACATAGGAGGGGCTATTGCCGAGGCCGTGCTGATGCGTTTCAACAGGAACCACGTGTTCGGGGTCATAACCACCCATTACCAGAACCTGAAGCACTATGCCGACAGTAACGATGGGATAAGGAACGGAGCTATGCTTTACGATCGCCATCTTATGCAGCCTCTGTATATCCTGCAGACCGGCAATCCCGGCAGCTCGTTTGCAGTGGAGATAGCCCGTAAGATAGGACTGCCTGAAGATGTGATAGATGATGCCTCCCGGATTGTAGGACGTGACTATATAAATGCCGACAAATACCTTCAGGACATTGTCCGTGACAAACGCTACTGGGAGAACAAGCGGCAGAATGTCCATCAACTGGAGAAACAGCTCGACCAGCAGATAGAACAGCATCGCCAGGAACTGGAATCGATCCAAAAAGAGCGCAAGTCAATCATCCGTGAAGCCAAGGAGAAGGCTGACCAGCTGATTCAGGATTCCAACGCCATGATTGAGAACACCATACGTACCATAAAGGAGGCTCAGGCCGACAAGGAACTGACCCGTCTGGCCCGCAGGGAACTGACAGAATTCAAGGACACAATCGAAAGCCATCAGGCCGACAGCGAGGAGGAGCAGAAGATCCAGCGAAAGATGGAGCGCATACGTCAGAGTCAGGAACGCAGGGCTAAGCGAAAACAGGAAAAAAACACGAACAGCACGAACGGCCCGAAAGAAAGCCAGGACAAAGGACATTCCGTCCTTCAGTCCTACTCACCAGGCGACACGGTAAGGCTGAAAGGCCAAACCTCCGTAGGTGAGGTTATTAGCGTGAACAGGAATGACATAACGGTCGCGTTCGGACAGATAACCACCGTAGTGAAGTCCAGCCGTCTGGAGCCTGCACAGCCTGTAAAGGCACAGGATGTACGTACGGCAACCTATGTGAGCAGACAGACCCGGGAGGATATATACAACCGGAAACTGGCCTTCAAGCCGGATCTTGATGTACGTGGAATGAGAGGTGAAGAAGCCATACAGACCGTCATGCATTTCATTGATGATGCCACCCTGATAGGGATGAGCCGTGTACGCATACTGCACGGCACAGGCAACGGCATTCTTCGTAACCTGATCCGCCAGTATCTGCACACAGTCCCGGCAGTGATGGATTATCACGATGAGCATATCCAGTTCGGAGGTCACGGCATCACTGTAGTGGACCTCGGATAAACAATAAAAGATTATGAAAAAGATAGGTCCTCATGTATCGGCATCGGGAGGCGTGCAGAACGCACCTGTCAATGCGATGGCTGTAGGTGCCTCTGCATTTGCACTGTTCACGAAAAACCAAAGGCAGTGGTTCAGCACACCCCTACAGCAGAATGAAATAGAACAGTTCAGGGAGAAGGTGGCGGAAAGCGGTATAGGGAACCGTTATATACTGCCCCATGACAGTTATCTGATAAATCTGGGCAGTCCCGATACCGAAGGACTTGAAAAATCCCGCCAGTCATTCATAGACGAGATGCACCGATGTGAACAGCTCGGCCTGACCATGCTCAATTTCCACCCAGGAAGCCACCTCAGGCAGATTACCCCCGAGGTGTGCATGGACCGTATAGCGGAGAGCATTAACATGGCTCTCGAACGGACCTCAAGTGTGACGGCAGTGATAGAGAATACCGCTGGCCAGGGATCCAACATAGGATTCGCGTTCTGGCAGATAAGGCGTATAATAGACGGTGTGAACGACAAGAGCCGCGTGGGAGTTTGCATTGACACATGCCACACCTACACAGCCGGCTACGACATCAAGAACGACTATGAAAGCGTGTGGGAGGATTTCGACAAAGAGATAGGCATGAGTTATCTCCGCGCCATCCACCTGAACGACAGCAAGAAAGAACTGGGGTCACGAGTGGACCGCCACGACTCCATCGGCAAAGGGTTCCTCGGTCTGGATTTTTTCCGCAAGATAATGCAGGATCATGCTCTTGATGACATACCTTTCATACTGGAGACTCCTGACGAAAGCCTCTGGGCGGATGAGATAGAACTGCTGCACCGGCTTGAGGACTGAAAGCTCTCAATCGGTATTCTTCCCCTCTTCCTCCTCGATCTGCCTGATATACTCCAGAGGACTGACTCCATAGTACTGCTTGAAAGTGGTGGAGAAATAGGTCTGTGAGGAGAATCCCACTGAATAGGCAATCTGAGTCACATTCATCTTCTTCTCCTTGAGCAGCTTAAGAGCCTGCTGCATTCTTATGTTCTGCACGAACTTGGTGGCAGAGAATCCTGTCAGACGCTTGAGCTGGCGATGAAGATGTGTGCGGCTAATACCTATCTTCTCCACCATCTGCTCCACATCGAAGTCACTGTTGGCTATATTGCTGTTCACAATCTCCATGACACGTTTCATGAAGAGCTCATCGCTCGACATGAACTCTACCGGGGTGACCTTGTCCTTCTGTTCCTGCTTACCGGAATACTTTCCCTTTATAATAAGACGGTTGTTGAGCAGGTTTGCCACTATGGTCTTGAGTTCACGCATATAGAACGGTTTGGGCAGATAGTAATCAGCCCCTGTCTCCATCCCGGCCATCCTGTCCTGCAGTTTGTTCTTTCCGGAAAGCAGTATGACAGGGATATGGCTTACCAAAGAGTTGCTCTTAAGGGTCTTGACAAGCTGTATTCCGTCCATCTCAGGCATGACCACATCGGATACGATTATGTCCGGTTTCTGTGAAATGGCTATCTTAAGAGCCTCCTGACCATTGTGACAGGTGATTATCCGGTATTGATGTTTCAGACTGTCATTGATATAGTTAAGCATGGTATCGTCATCATCGGCAACGAGAACCTTCACGGAACCGTATGAGGGATGCCTGGATGTGGATTCATGCCCGTCAAGTATCGTACGTTCCTGTTCCAGGCTGGTTCTCTTCAACTCCTCCGTATGCACCATCTCCTCAGGTTTCAGATGTCCGTTGCCAAGTGGCAGACGGAAAGAGAACACACTTCCCTTTATCCCGTCATCCCTGTTGCACGCCTTGATGTCACCATGGTGCATCCTAATCAGTATGCTGCTGTAGTTTAACCCTATACCCATCCCTGATGTGGCCGACGTCTTATCATTGCGAGCCCTGTAGAAACGGTCGAAAAGATGTTCCGTATCGGCAGTATCTAGACCTATACCCGTATCGGTGACGGAAATCCTTACATAGTTGTGCAGAGGTCCGCTCTCGTTGTCATCAGTCCCCACATCCAGGCTGACATCAATAGTACCCTCATCGGAAGTGTATTTGAAGGCATTGGAGAGCAGGTTCATCATGACCTTGTCTATACTGTCACGGTCTATCCAGACATTCAGTTCAGGCATAACGTGACGGAACGTATATGTTATCCCCCTGTGTTCAGCCGATTGGGTGTAAAGGTCAAACGGTCCCATGAGGAAATTGACCAGGTCCGTTTCAGCAAAACGCAGCTGCATGCTGCCCTCATCATATTTCCTTATGTCAAGCAACTGGTTCACGAGCGACAGTATCCTGGTGGAATTCTTGTGGATAAGACGTAGCTGTGACATATTTTCCTCCGATATGGTCTCATCCTCCAGCATCTCCTCCAAGGGTGAGATTACCATCGTCATGGGAGCACATATCTCATGGGCCACATTGATGAATGAATCCAGTTTTGTCTCGTTCTCCTTCTTGGCTCTCCTATCCCTGTAAACCAGATATATGACTGTAGCAAGCACCGCCACTATGATGAAGTAGAACGCATAAGCGAACGGTGTGGCGTACCAGGGCGGGGCTATACGGATCATATATTTCCTTACCTCCGATACGGTATCGTTGAGACGCGCCCTGACATGAAGAGTTTTCTTGCCGTAACCGAGCTTGTAGAAACTGATCCTGTTCACACCGGCCGGTGTACTTGACCAACCGTCACGTCCCTTCTCGTCCAAGGTGTACTCGTATGAGATTCCGTTCTCGAAACCGTAATTAAGAGTACTCAGCTCCATGGTGAAAGAGTTGTCCTTATATGCAAGGTTTATCCTGTCCGTCATGACGAGCGGTTTTCCTGAGATCTGACGCTTGCCCGAGAGGTTCTGGGCTGTTACACGGCGTTCATTGAGATAGAGACCGGTAACAAGCACACCGTTGAGGACTGACCTGCTTACTATATTCTCAGGTTTGAACAGACAGATTCCGTAATTGCCGCCGGAGTATATGATACCGGACTTTACATCGAAGATAGACACGTTGTTATACAAGGACTCATCAGAAAGATAAAGGCTCAGACGGTAAGTACCGGGATCTATCATGTTATAACCGGAACGGGTGCTCACCCAGATGCTTCCGGTATTATCCTCCATTATACCGCGTATGTCATTGCTAATCAAGCCATCTTCCTGTCCGAAACGTCTGGTGCTGCCCAATTCAGGGTCATAAAGGAACAGACCGTTGCTGGTTCCGAACCAAATCAGCCCGTTGGAGTCAGAGAGAATGGCCCTGCAACTTGAGGAACCTATTGCATTCTTGAGAGAGGTCAACCTCATAAAGTTTCCCTGATCAATGTCAAAACAGTCCGCACCGTTGTCATGACCCAGCCAGAGGCGATTCTGTCCGTCAACCGACATGGAGTATATCCATTCGTTGCTCAACCACTGACCGTTGGAGTGTCTGGCAATCGAGGAGTAATGGCTCACCTTCATATCCTGAGGATCAAGCTGGCTGAAGCCGTCGCCAGGCTCGGCAAAATAGATACGTCCCTGATGGTCTTCAGCTATAGCGGAAACGGAGGTAATCTCATTACGCACCTTATTTTCCAGCTCACCTGTCTTCCGGTTAAGCAGATATAGACCGCCGCTGTACTGCCCCACCCATATACGCTTATGGCTGTCCATGAAAAGTGAGTTGGCATATGAGGTAGGATCACCCTTGAGGATCATATTCCCGTCAGGGGACATTTCAGTCAGACCGTTATTGTTATAACCTATCCACAGATTGCCGTCATCATCGGACACTAGGGAGGTAACGGTTCCGGAAACCGCCTCCCGGTAATCCGAGAAATGCCAGTATTTGACCGTACTGCGGTCATCATCGTTGGCAAAGAGCATGAGTTGAGAGAGGAAACATCCCACCCAACGGTTGCCGGACTTGTCCATATACATGGCACTTACATCCAGCCGGTCCAGTACACGTTCAGCCGTTTCACGCGGCATACGGTGCATCCTGTGCGCATTCCTGTCATAGACAAGCAGGCCGTTTCCGCGGATGGATATCATGAATTCATCATCAGGATCCATGAATGAGTGGGTTATCTCCCTTATGCCCTCGGAGGGACTTATCTTTTCAACACTACTCCCGGATGAGTGCCAGAGATAGACGTCACGCCTGGTTGTTATGAAAATATCACCTTTGCTGTCCATGTTAAGTCCCACCACATCTCCGTTTATGATGTCAGGCATGAACAGTGTCATACTCTCAGAGGCAGGTTCATAACGCCATAGACCCTGGGAAGAGGCTAACCACACTACACCCTGCTCATCCTCAAGAATGGCACGAAAGACGCCGTTAGTCTCAGTCACCGAATTTACGGATGTCAGATACTCTGCCTTGTCAGGATTCAGAGGATCTATGACAAAGATACCCGATCCCAAGGTTGCAATCCATATACGTCCATCCATGAACTGGGTTATCTGCTGTACGTACGGGCGGTTGTCCCCAGGAAACTCAACCTTGTGAAATATGTTCTCACCGGGATTCATGTACTGGATTCCCCTGTTAAGGCCTATCCAGAGACGTCCGCCACGGTCCCGACAGAGACTGCGCACATAGTTGCTTATGAGTGACAGGGAATCAGATTCATCGGGAAAATACTGATAGAAACGGTATCCGTCAAACTTGTTCAGTCCGTTCTCAGTCCCTATCCAGACAAAACCTATTGAATCCTGACAGATGGCGTGTATCCTATTGTCCGAAAGCTGGTCAACCGTATAGCTGAACGAACGTTGTGCCATAAGCCCATGGAACATGAGCAAATGGGACATTACCATGAAAGCTAATAGTCTTTTCATATTTAAAGCAGCTTAAACAGGTTCTTGAAGGGCAACGGCACAGTATTCCGCAGGGAGCAAAATTATATCATATTAAATTATGTTCCAAACAAAATATTCCATGACTTAAAAAAATGAATGGAACAATAAAAAAAGACTAGGGTTCCGGATTTAACGAATGGAGAGAACAGATATAATTTCATCAGAATGGTAGTTTGAAAAGGGAATTATTTTAACTTTGCATTATAGGATCAGTATCCCGGACACTCCGGTAATCCCCTAATTAAACAAACCATACAGACTTATGAAAACAAAAGGTTTTTATCTCTCTCTAGTGATGGCTCTCGCAGTAGCGGGGCCTGTAAATGCAGCCAAGCATTGGGTGGCAACCTGGGCAACTGCCGAACAGGTGGTGGAACCGCACAACTGCCCACCCCCACCCGGTCTTCAGGACAACTCCATAAGGCAGATAGTACAGACCTCCATAAGCGGCAAGACCGTCAGGGTAAAGTTCTCGAATGAGTTCAGCCGTGGCCCCGTCACCATCAACGCTGCCGAGATAGCTATTGCGGCCACAGCCGGCAGCAGCTGTGAAATAAAGCCGGGGACTGAGGTTAACCTCACATTCTCAGGCAGCAGGTCAGTGACCATACAGCCTGGTGAGCTGGTAACTTCCGATGAGGTGACATTCCCTATGGGAGAGCGAGAGAACGTGGCCATAACGATGCACTTGGGCGAGGCCTCCTCCACCAGCGTGACCGGACATCCTGGTTCACGTACAGATTCATACATAGCCGCTGGACAGACATCGGATTTCAGCAACGCCGTGTCAACCGCACACTGGTATATCATCAACGCCATTGAGGTAAAGGCCGAGAAGAAAGCCCGCGCCGTAGTCGTGCTGGGTAACTCCATCACTGACGGACGCGGCTCCACCACCAACATGCAGAACCGATGGACCGACAACCTGTCCCGCCGCCTGCTGGCCAACAAGAAGACGCGTCGAGTATCAGTCCTCAACATGGGACTGGGAGGCAACTGCATCCTCAACGGAGGACTGGGTCCCACCGGCCGCAGCCGTTATCCGCGTGACCTCTTCCAGCAGGAAGGAGTCAAGTATATCATTCTGTTCGAAGGTGTAAATGACCTTGGAGGACGTGGTGATGCAACCGAAAAGGCCAAACAGATAATAGAGGTTTACAAACAGATAATAAGTGAGGCTCACGAGCGCGGCATTTACGTATATGGTGCTCCGGTCATGCAGTTCAAGGGAAACGGCTACTACAGCGAGAATCATGAGGCAGGACGCCAGCAACTCAACCAGTGGATCCGCACAAGCGGTTATTTTGACGGAGTTATTGACTTTGACGCCGCTATGGGTAATCCCGATGACCCCGCCCAGCTCAATCCAAAATATCTGTTTGAGAATGACTATCTCCACCCCAATGCCGACGGTTACGTACAGATGGGTGACTGCATAGACCTCAAACTGTTTGAGAAGAAAGGCAACCCTGCAAAATAACGGGCAGGGTTGACAGTATAAAACAGATATGTCAACAAAAAGAGTAAAGAAAGCGGTTTTAATGACGGCAGTGGCAATGCTGCCGTCATTTGTGTATGCTCAGTTTCCCGGTGGAGGATTCCCGGGAGGAGGTTTTCCCGGAGGTGGATTCGGAGGGTTCGGAGGGTTCGGAGGACGTTTCCCCATAATGACTTCACCTGATGACCAGTCCGGCAGCCGGGAAGGCTGGCCCGGACAGGGCGGTTTCCCCGGAGGAGGACAGTTTCCCGGAGGAGGGTTTCCAGGTGGCGGAGGATTCGGAATGATGGGCGGAACAGTACAGTATGACGGCTCACAGGGCAATGATGTGGAGTTCACATCATCTGACCTGCCTGTGGTAATAATAGATACTGAAGGCAAGCCTGTTACAAACGACGGTAAGCTGGATGCCCGGATGAAGATCATCGACAACGGTAAAGGCAAGCGTAACAATCTGACAGACAAGCCCAATGGTTATAACGGCAGAATTGGCATAAAGCTGCGCGGCAACTCATCGCTTTACTTTGAGCAGAAACGGTTCACGTTTGAGACCAAGGACGATGACGGCAAAGACCTTGATGTGGAGATACTCGGAATGTCTGCCGATAACGACTGGGTACTGCTGGCTCCTTATAATGACATATCCATGATGCGTGATCCGTTCGCTTTCGACCTATGGAACGAGATGGGTCATTGGGCACCTCATTACCGCTACTGCGAGGTTGTGATGAACGGTCACTACATAGGAGTATATATCCTGTGTGAAAAGATCAAGCAGGGTAAGAACCGTCTCGACATAGCAAAGCTCAAACCAAATGACAACAGCGGTATCGAGCTGACCGGAGGTTATATAGTCCGTATAGATCCGCCGGAAGAGGACGAACCGTACTTCACATCGGATGTGCCCGGTATTACCGGTATCACAGGTATGGGTGGAGGATTCGGTGGATTCGGTGGATTCGGTGGAGGCATGGGAGGTTTCAACACTGTGACATGGACATACTATTACCCCAAGCCGGATAAGATAACCCCTGAACAGCAGGAGTACATAAGCAACTATATCAGGAACGTAGAGAAGGTTATACAGAGTGACGGGTTTGCCGATCCTGAGAACGGTTACGCCAAGTATATAAGCGTATCATCATTCGTGGATTATTTCATCCACACGGAGCTCAGTCTGAATGCCGACGGTCTGAAGCGGAGCGCCTATTTCTATAAGACCAAACAGAATGAGGATGGTACCGGAGGCAAGCTCCATGCTGGAACAGTATGGGACTACAATCTGGCATACGGGAACTGTAATTTCTGCAATGCCAATAAGATAGATGCATGGGTGTATGAAGGCGGTGAGACCAACCCCACCCCTGCCCTTTGGAAACGTCTGACTGAGGATCCCGCATTCATGCAGAAGGTCAAAACCCGCTGGAAAGAACTGCGCAAGGACATTCTGAGCCTGGACAACATTAACAGATACATTGAGGAGCACGCCAGCCTGCTGGCTGAAGCCAAGGAACGTCAATACACCAAATACTCTGACCTGCTGGTACCTCAATCACGCAATCAGGGCCAGACTGGCCGCAACAACGGATTAGGAAGAGGATTCGGAGGAGGATTCGGAGTAGGCGGAATGATGGGCGGATTTGGCGGAGCTGATGCAATAGGAATGTTTGCGGCATACCGTGTATCAAGCTATGAGGAGGAAATTGCCACTCTTAAGAAATGGTTTGCTGACCGTATAGCTTTCCTCGATAAGAACTGGGGGAATTAAACCAAACCTGTTTTTTAATGTCTAATCAAAGTATATAAACCCAAACCCACCAATCGCTATGCCTAACCTGACATTCAAGAGAGTCATAACACTGTTGTTCATCCTTCTGGTTTCCGGTGTTACCTTTGCCCAACGCGGTGGAGGAGGCGGATTCGGTGGAGGAGGCGGATTCGGAGGCGGCGGTGGTCGTGGAGGCGGAGGCTTCCAGGGTGGCGGAGGCCGTGGAGGCGGCGGATTCGGGGGATTCGGTGCATACAACAACGTCCCCAATGACTCCATCCCACTCAAGGTAACGGGCGGCAGCCTCTATTTCACAGAGGGAAGATTCGCCAACAACCCTATCCGTGAGGAGGAACTGCAGGAGATCCTGAATGAAGAGCTTTACAGCACCTACGAGAGTGCTCACAAGCAGTTCATGAAAGGTGACAAGCAGGAGACTGTAGGAATACTGCTCTACCTTCCGTCCATAGTGCTTACCATTGTGGCGGCCACCAAATATGATGAGGATGAGAAAATATCGCCAAAGCTATATACCATAGCAGGTGCTGCAGGTCTGACGGCAAGCACGTTTTTCTGCCTGGGCACCGTAAACAAGTCAGCTGCCCGGCACAGGATGCGATGGATAGCCGACACTTACAACCGGGAGCTGGAGTTCAAAGAGGCTGCCAAACACATCCAGTTTGAGTTCGGCCCCACTACCCTCATAGACAGAGACAGGAACATAGGACTGGCCGCAACAGTAAACCTCCGGTTCTGAGTAATATAATGTAATATAATAAAGTGCGAGGGACACTGCCTTTTACGGAGTGTCCCTCGCGCTATTTATTCCAACAGGCTCAATCCTCTCTCACATAAGGTGATTCCGGCATGAACAGGAAGCTCTTTATGTAACCGCCGCAATCCATCACGATCTTTTCAAACACCGTACCCGGCTCTATCGGCCTGACGGTCAGCGTGTGCTCACCCTTGGCGGCACTACCCAGCTGCACGCGGTCATCCTTGACGCGTGTGGCCACAGTGGGATAATAGACTGAGTAGATATTGCGCTGATCCTCATTCAGACGCTCGTTGAACACAACCTCAACCTCATCGCCGCCGTCCAGGCTTACCATATAACGGTGCCCCTCCAGACGATAGAACGTAAGCGTGGCATTCACGGCAATCACAGCCGAGAGATTATCCACGTCGTCCGTCAGATTGAACTTGTAGGTCATGCTGGCACCGTCAGTAGGCTGGCTGTAAGGCATCAGAGCCACACCTGAGAGCGTACGGCCCATATAAGGAATAACGGTCCATTTGGCGGAACCGGTGGTGACACCTTTCTGACTGTAGAAACGCTCCGCCTCCATAGCTACTACACCGTTCTTCTGGGTATAGACATATCCACCCTCCTTGTCACCCTTCTCCACACGGGTCACGCGAGGCTGGGTATCGGCACGGAAGTTATCGTTCCATGACGTGTAACCGATATGTTTCTGAATCATCATGCCGTTCCACTTGCCTCCGGCCATCTCCTTGTTGTAATATGCGCATAGCTCGGCATCACGCTGGAAGTCACGCTCACAACGCTCAGCCCAGTAGTTGGCGGCAGGATCGTTGTTACGGGCCAGTTTCTGGTTCATGGCCTGGCTGTAGTACATGTCATAGATATTACCCATGGCCTGCACCGGGAAGAGGATTATCTGCTGGTAGGCATCACGGTACTCGGGTTTGAGTTTGAGATACTGGCGCAGAGCCTCAGCCTCAAGACGGGCGTAGTCATTGCACACCTGCTCGAACTCACCGGTTTCAAGAGTATAGTACTGACGTGCGTCAAGCATCTCGGCACTGATACGGCCGTTGTACTTGCAGCAAAGGTTCAGGATGCGGGCAGCCTCCTCGGCCTCCTCCTCACCGAAGAACTCCAGGCAGAACTCGTATGTATGCTCAAGCAGATTCTCCGCAGTGAATGATGTGGGATTCCAAGCCATATCAAGGAATAACGTGATGGGATACTCCATAGGCTTGAGGTCACCCACGTTCAGCACCCAGATCTTGTCAACACCGTAGTCATATGTGAGCTGCATCTGCTCCCACAGATGCTGAATGGGAGTTATGTTGAGCCACTTGGAGTTACGCGGTGCCCCCACATAATCCACATGGTAGTACATACCCCACCCGCCTTTGCGATTACGCTCCTCGGCATTGGGCAGACGGCGGATATCACCCCAGTTGTCATCGGACAGCAGGATAATCACATCATCAGGCACGCGCAGACCCTTGTTGTAATAGGTCTGTACCTCTTTATACAGAGCCCACACCTGCGGACGCTTCTCGGCAGGTTTGCCTGTCACCTCCTTGATTATCTGGCGCTGGTCAGCAAACAGGCCCTCCAGCATCTTCATGTTATCCTCATCAGAGCCGCGAAGCTCCGCATCGCCGTCACCTCGCATACCGATGGTTATAAGGTCCTCAGTATCCTTGGCACGCTCCACACCCTCACGGAAGAAACGCTGCAGCTCCTGCTTGTTGGTGTTGTAGTCCCACTGGCCGCCGTAGGCACGCGGGTTACGCGCCCATTCCTGATGGTTACGGGCCATAGGCTCATGATGAGAAGTTCCCATTATCACACCCATGTCATCGGCAGTCTTGGAGTTTAGGGGATCATCGGCATAGAATGCCCAGCCCCACATGGCCGGCCACATGAAGTTACCGCGCAGTCGCAGTATAAGCTCAAAGCATTTGGCATAAAACTCATGTCCGCCGTTGTCAGTACCGAAGGTGTTCTTGACCCATGTGGTAAGGCACGGGGCCTCATCATTCAGGAATATGCCGCGATAGGTGACGGCAGGCTCACCGGCTGTGTAAGTGCCCTTGGCCAATGAAACGTTGTCCTGGTGCAAGACAGGCACGTCAGCCCAATAATACCAGGGCGATACACCTATCTGCTCAGAGAGCTCATATATTCCGTAAATAGCGCCGCGCATATCACTGCCGGCTATCACGAGAGCCTCATCAACCCCCTTGATGGGGTTTTCCATGACAGTCATGATATATTTCTCACGCTTTCCCTGAAGTTCCTTCTTGTCAATCTTCTTGGCCTTGATTATCTGTGCTATGTACTTGCTGTCAATAGTTCCCACTATGACCGGCTTGCCCTGTCCGGGTTCATAGATAATGGATGCCTCCTGTCCTGATACAGCCTTGAAGTCCTGCTGAAGAGCCTTGAGAGCTATCAGAACACCGGTCTTATCGGCCTCATCAACCAGGATCTGTACCGGTTTCCCGTTCTCAATCAGGGTGAATCTCTCTGATGACAGTTCATTAAACGAAATGCCTTTGTTATCGGCAGCCCTTGCCGTAAGAGCCATCAGCGCCACAGCGCCAAACATGATTAGGGTTTTTCTCATAACTTTTATTTGGTAGAATTGTTAGTCTCAACTGCAAACTTACATAAAATAAACCGATATGTAAAAAAAGGAGATGTGAAAAGAGAACAGTCCGTAAGAGAGTATCCACATTTTTCCATGACAGAGTTTACAGTCAGCATATCTATCCTCCACATCTCATACATCACTTCAGAACAGATTTCTGAATAATCTCAACTCAAACTGCCCGCATACCGCCATGCGGTCATCCTTGACAGCAAGGGCACCAAGGATATCAGGTACGGTACGGATGTAGTCTATTACCGGCTTAAGGTCATCGGTAGTACGGATACGGTTAGCCATAGCGGTAGCGTAACTGTCAGCCAGCAGGACATCCCGGCACACAATCATGACGGCATCAGCACAGCCAAGGCTGAGCGACGGTCCTACAGTTCCGCTGGAGGTGCATATCCCAAGAGGGAATGCCGATGAGGGGATGTGCAGCCCCACCCTTTCCGAAAGCGGGGACCCTCCGGCAAAGACCGCTATATCCATATCCTCCCTCACGGTAGCGTATATGTCACCTCCGTTTTCCACAATCACTTCAGCCGCCGTGAAACGTTCCATGATGTAATCCGCCATATAAAGGGCGACAGCACCTGCAACGGCGCTCATAGGTCCTATTCCGGTCTTGTGGCTGACCCTGGACATATACTTGAGTATGGAAGGAGCCTCAACGCCTGCATCATAAGGGACAAGCGCGCTTTTATAAGAAGGGTCTGAAATCAGATAGGCATCCATGGAACGGCGCAGTTCCACAAGAGCGGTGTAAGCCTCCTGCTCCATAGATGTATGATAGGAGCCGTTATCGACTCCTATCCATAAATCCGATTCCAGGAACCTGACACAGAACCAGCGTCGGCCATTATCCGAAAAACGGCTGCGGTAACTGCGCTCCTTATATTCCATTATGATTCAGTCAGCGAATTCAATCTTAAAGAGTTTCAGCGGGCATGATGTGATACAGAGTTTGCAGACCACACACTTATCAGGCTGGAAACTGAGTTTCCAATCCGGTCCGCTTATGGAGAGAGCCCCTGACGGACAGGCTGAGGTACATGCCCCGCAACTTATGCATCTGGTATTGTCAAAACTGATCTTGGTCTCAAGCGGACTGACATCCACTCCGCTCTTAACCATGAAATCAATGGCCTGAGCTATATGGTCCGAGTCAGAGTCAAGTTCAAGCACCAGCTTGCCGCGACGTCCTCCGTCAATGTCGGCCTTGATGATGCTGACCATGATGTCATATTTCTTAATCAGCTCATAGATAAGCGGGCGGCTTGCCTCGCCATCGGGAAATGATACGACTATTTTCTTTGTCATGACCTTATGATTTACTGATTAATCTCCTTAAGGCCCCGGAGTGATGTTCCTTTAGGCATGGGACGTACCGGAGCTGTCAGCTCGAACTGTCCTTTCATAATCCAGTCCTTAAGGATAGCAGCAATCTGACGTGCCTTGAACAGGCTTGACAGCGGAGCGGTATGTATCCTCTTGCCCATGAACTCTATCTCACCGGAACGCAGCTGCTCGTAGTTGACCTTGCCTATAAGTTCACCCTTGCAGCCGTAATCCTCAATGAAGGTATCTATCTGGCTGTTCCTGATACTGACTCTGTGAGCCAGGTCCTCATCAAGCAGAGGTATGGGGACACCCACACCCACATACATAGTCACACCATATTTCTCAAAATAGGCTCCACGCAGGAACTCTGACGACATTTCACGCATCTCACCCATAAGCGCGAGTGTGCGGGCATTACCCATGGGAACACCGTATTCATTGAGCGGCTTGGAACAGTTGAACTGGGTGCCGTTCCATACCACATAACCCTGGGTACCGCAAAGGAAGATGCGGGTTCCCAGACCGATGGTACGGCACTCAGGGTCATTCAGCAGCGGTGAGAGCTCACCTGCTGAACTGTATGAGGCATTCTTCATGTGAGGCAGCAGGGTGCCCATATAGGTGTATAGTGTGCGGTCCGTAGTGTTTACCGCCACATTATAGTTCTGATATGCGTTACGGGGATTCATAAGGATAGCCTCATTAATGGTCTTAAGGCTTATCCGGGTCTTTATGTGCTTGCGTGGATAGCAGTCAGTACCCTTGCCCCAAGCCTCAAGGGTGAGTTCCCGGCCTTCAATCAGCTCCTGGATTATGTGTGCTCCGCCGTATGTGGGGTTCTGCGGATTGCAGTCAGTAGCACCTATAAACGTATCTACGGCAGCCAGACCTCCGCTTACAGGCACTCCGTTGATCTCAATCCTCTCCATCCGGATGGGTGGATCTGCGTGTCCGAAATTCAGGAAGGCTCCGCTGGAACACATGGCCCCGAACGTGGCTGTCGTCACTACATCTACTTTCTCAAGAATCTCTTTGGGTTTCATGGTCCGGGCCATACCGGACACCTCTTCGGCCGTCAGGACGACAGCCTTGCCTTTACGGATCTTTTCGTTAATCTCCTCGTATGATTTGAACATAATCTGTATAACCGGTTCTTGTACTCCATTCCAGCTTGCGGTACTCGCTCTTCAGGTCCTCATTATTCCCGAACGGATAATACATGCTCAGACCGCAAAACTTTTCTATAGGTATCTCATACAGTTCTCCCTCAAAAATATATGGCGTACTTGCGGAATATGGGATACATTTCTTTGTCAATATTCTGAATTCATCAAGCAGTTCCCTGTCAGTGCAGACATGTTCCACCAGGTCAACCATATCAAAGAATACATGACTTGGCCAGAAACGGTCCAGATACTGGATGGAGTCCTCCTCAAGCGATGAATAGTCATCTATCTGCGTAACTATCTTACTGAAACAGTCTGCCAGTTCATCCAGGACACTGCAATCCACAAGCGATATGGTTCCCAGGCGGTCAAATCCTATTTCACTGTCATAATGCTCGAAATATTTCCTGCAGACGGACAACATGTCGGCCTTCATTATATCTACGGTAAGTTCATGGTACGGGAATCCCTGACCAAGTATCTCACAGGATGAAGAGACAAACCAATCGGCCTTGTTCCTAAAGGCGTAAGCAAGCTCCACGCATCCCATATAACAAGTGTCGAAAATGATAAACTCGAAAAGGTCATCCGGAATGGCATCAGTCAACTCTTTAACATCCATGCTTGAGTATGGGGAATCCTGATCAGGATACCTTTCATAACCAAAACCCTTGGTTTCAGGTGCGAACATATCCCTTACTTCCGGATGTTTCTCATACAGAGGCATTTTGTCCCTCCCTGAATCACGTGACGGGGCATACCCCATGACGCTGGCCACATTATGCAGCTGTGAAGTAGGAACCCATCCCATCCCATGCGACCACAGCACCAGTCCGTAATTTTCGGCCTCCCAACGGGTCTTGACCTCGTCTATAACCATTCTGAGAGTGGAAGGATCAGCTGAATTCAACTCCTTATATACACTGACGGTATCAATGGAGTTATAGGTTACATGCAGTAACATGGGCGGAATCTCCTGTTTATCCACATACACGATAAGATTGGAGTTTTCGGGAAATGATCTGGCCACATATCTCATCTGGCTGATATTCATGTTGACGAACCTGGAAAGGTTGTTGTCGGCTGCCATATAGATAAGAACGGTTCTGGATTCTTCCTGGGTATGATGGTGATGTTCCCAAAAACAGGAAACAAACAACGACATTACAATAATAACAGGTAAAATGACACCATTCAGTGCCCTGACAGGCAAATTATACTTTTTTTCCATTCTGAATAATCAACTTACATTGGTCTGAGCAAACCGCCTCCGCCCAGTTTGTATTGCTTGCCCTCAAGCTTGCTGTTGGCCGGATCACCGGAATCATAGACAATATCATTCCTGCTCTTTATACGCTTTACACCTTTTTCGACCGGTTCTTCAAACTCAACCGATGTGATATACGAGTTATCTTTAGGATTCCATGAGGCGCCCTTTGAGATAAAAAGCCGGGCCTCGGCACCAGGATTAGCCTCCGGATTGACAGAGCCGTTCAACAGGCTTCCCTTACCGAGGTTTATCCTTACTGCACTTATACCGTCAATCAGAATGTCACCATCCAGTTTCTGTTTTACGGCATCAATTGTCACCCTGGCTCCGTTCTCACCTTCTTTTCCCCAGTCATCTTTCTGGGCACACAAAAGTATCCGGGAGCTGTTGGAAATGGTATTCTTTTCCATACGGACATGTACATCCGTGTTTGTGGCGTAAATGAAAGGACCGCCTTTGATTGTGATCTTACATCCCGTAAGAGCGATACCTGACTCTGCCTGACCACTCCTTGCTTCCGATGAATACACCAGGAATCCGCAGTAGTTGGCTCCCCCGAATTCACAATTCTCCAAAGAGAGACTGCCAATGCCCTCCACAGTGGAAATCTGGGATGCTCCGGATTCCATGAGGCATCCTGAAGCGGAGAGCTCACCCGACGCATGGAAAAGAGGTGAACTGACTCCATTGGTGCTGCCCTTCAACCCGCTAACTACGACCCTGCTGCCAGGTAAGATTGCAGAGACAGCGGGACTGTGGTTTCCCAGTGTGGAGACAGTTACTTTCTCGGCTGTCAGCAATCCACCCTTCATCGCCTTTAGGCCGCTTGACATGTCACGGGTGATATTGATCTGGCCTCCTTTGACAATTACTGATGTTCCGGGACCTTGTGAGGTTACAGCATCGGACATTGAAACGTGGACATTTACCGTAGGGTTTTCCATAAGGACATTGCTTCCGTCTGTAGCGAGCACAGCCGAATTCACCCCATACTGATCACGAAGCTGCGCCAATGACAATACGCCTCCGGTCTTGTTCACACGGACGGAAGTTAGAATGAGCTTGGCTTTTTTCTCAGCCAGGACAGCACTCTCGTCCATATCCATGGATTCAATGTTTACGTGTGAACGGTATGTCTCTCCCGGGGAAGTCTCTCCGTCAACCCGGTAAACGGCATTGTAACTGATATCCTGAGCCCGCGCTGATGGTAGGCAGAAAACAACTGTCAGCAAAGATAATATGACGCGAACTCTCATTTGATTACATAATAATTGCGGTAAAGATAGTATGTTTTTGTAAATTTGCAAAAACAATACACCTTTATATTAATGAAAAAATTATTCATTTGTATAGCGTCAGTCATGACGCTGTTGACAGCGTGCACTATGCAGAACAATCCATTACTCACCCCGTCCCCGCTACCTTACGGGGCACCGCAATTTGACAAGATCTCCGAAGAACATTACATCCCGGCGTTCAAACAGGCAGTAAAGGAAGGAAAGGCCGAAATAGACGCCATAGTAAACAACCGCGAAGAACCTTCGTTCAGTAACACCATTGAGGCTCTGGACTATGCAGGAAGTGCGGTTAATAAGGTTAGCGGCATATTTTACAATCTGCTTGAGGCCGATGCCAACGACACCCTCCAGCAGATAGCTGAAGAGATATCGCCCATGATGACCGAATACTCCATGTACGTCAGCCTTAATGAAAAGCTGTTTGAACGAGTCAGGAAGGTATATGAACAGAGGGGTTCACTTAATCTGGACCCAGCTCAGTTAAAACTTCTGACTGACACATACAAATCATTCGAGCGCAGCGGAGCCAACCTCAGCGTGGAGGACAAGAAGACATACGCCGCCATCGAGGAAGAGCTCTCCCTGCTCACCCTGCAGTTCCAGAAGAACCAGCTCTCTTCCACCAATGCCTTCAGCATGGTCCTTCATGATGAGGCCGAACTGGCCGGACTTCCCGGTTTTGTAAGGGAGATGGCCGCCCTGGCCGCCAAGGAAAAGGGTGTTGACGGATGGCTGTTCGACCTGTCTGCACCAAGCTACGGCGGATTCATGAAATACAGTGACCGCAGAGACCTTCGCGAGAAATACTACAAGGCTTACAACACCCGCGCTTACGGCGATGAATGGGACAACTGCGAGACAATAAAGAAGATTGTGGACCTGCGATACAGGAAAGCGGCCCTTTTGGGATATAAGGATTTTGCCGACTACCAGACTGAGGAACGTATGGTCAGGAACGGCGCTGCGGTATGGGATTTCATTGGCAAGTTGTCTGAACCGGCTAAACCGGTAGCGACAGAAGAGCTGGAGGATCTGAACCGTTATGCCAGAAGCAAGGGATTTGAAGGCGACAGGATAATGCCTTGGGATTTCAGCTACTGGGCAGAGAAACTGCGAGTGGAGAAATATGACCTGAGCGTAGAGGAGATGAAGCCATATTTCCGTCTGGAGGACTGCATCGATGCCATTTTCAGTCTGGCCAACCGTCTGTACGGAATCAGCTTCAAACCTATTGACGTACCTGTCTATCACCCAGATGTCAAGGTATATAAGGTGACCGATGCCGATGGCTCACACCTGGCACTCTTCTATGCCGATTTCTTCCCACGCGCCAGCAAGCGCAGCGGAGCCTGGATGACAGAATTCCGTGGACTGAAAATTGAGAACGGTGTGGAAGAACGTCCATTCATAAGTCTTGTGACGAACTTCACCAAGCCTACGGCCGACAGCCCCTCGCTACTCACCCATGACGAGTTCACCACTATGCTGCATGAATTCGGACATTCACTGCACGGGATAATGGCCAAGGGCCGCTATCCCTCACAGACCGGCACCAACGTGGATCATGACTTTGTGGAACTGCCTTCACAGATAATGGAGAACTGGGGTTACGAGAAGGAGTATCTGACCACATTCGCGCGTCATTACAAGACCGGCGAGCCCATACCGGACGAGATGATCAGCAAGATCAAAGCCTCCATGAACTATATGTCGGCATACTATCACATGCGTCAGATTCAGTTTGGAGTGCTCGATATGTCATGGCACACGCTTACCGCTCCGGTAAGCGAGACGGTCATACGTTTCGAGAAGGATGCCCTGAAGAATACGGATGTACTGCCTCCTGTCGATGACTGCATCATATCCACCTCATTCTCACATATTTTCAGTGGTGGATATGCGGCTGGCTACTACTCATACAAATGGTCCGAAGTGCTTGCCGCTGACGGATTCTCCCTTTTCAAGGAGAAGGGTATTTTCGACAAGGAAACAGCCGGAAAGTTCCGTCACCTGCTTGAACAGGGAGGGAGCGTTGATCCGGCTGTACTATACCGTGAGTTCCGGGGACATGACCCACAGCCTGAGGCTCTACTCAGACAGTTGGAAATAATAGAGTAGAATTACCTGACGGTAACTTTCAGCTTGTTCAGCCCATCCATATCAGATGATCCGCCGTAGAGCAGTTCATACTTGCCGGGGATGAGGCGCATCTGGTCATGCCGGTCATCGAACCATTCAAACTGATTGGGAGTGAGTTCAAACTCCACATTCACGGTTGCACCCTTGGGGACATCCACACGCTTGAAGGCACGCAGTGCATGTGATGGTCCTTCCTTGTCGGAAGGACGGCACAGATAGACCTGCACCACCTCCTGTCCGTCCATGGAGCCGTTGTTGGTTACAGGAACGGTAAGAATGATACCGTTATCAGAACTGACTGACCTGGCGGAAAGCCTTCCCTTGCCGTAGCTGAATGAAGAGTAGCTCAATCCGTATCCAAAAGGATATAGAGGTTTCTCAGTCATGTAACGGTAAGTGCGTCCCTTCATGGAGTAATCCTCAAAATCCGGGAGCTGACTGGTGCTCCTGTAGAATGTCACAGGCAGACGACCTGCAGGATTATACTCACCATAAAGGACTGATGCAATGGCTGTACCTCCATCCTGACCGGGATACCATGCCTGAAGGATAGCATCACATGAAGGCTCTGTTTCAGCAAGTCCGATTGCCGAACCTGAGAAATTCACAAACACTATCTTACGTCCGGCCTTCTTGAGAGCCTGTATCAGTTCAATCTGGGCTGCGGGAAGCTCTATTGCGGTACGGTCACCTCCCTTGAATCCGGGAATGCTGACCGGCATCTCCTCGCCTTCAAGCGAAGGTGAGATACCACCTGCAAAAATAATCACATCGGCATCAGCAGTGACAGCGACGGTTTTTTCAATGCTTATCTCCTCCTCATACCCCAGGTCAAATGAGAGTGAGGCCTCCCCCTTGCGGCAGTTGAAGGTTATCCTGATTTCATAGTCCTCACCGGCCTTTGCATCAAGGGTATATACCTTCTTGGCAATATCACCGTTACGACCGACAGCCACCAGTTTCCCGTTAACATAAATCATGGCATTGCCCTGATTCTGCATGTAGAAAGCTACATCACCATCTTTATTGGCATGGAAAACCGAATTGTATTCAGCAGCAAAGTCCTCAAGATTCACGTTAGGGGCGAAGACAGTGGCGCCTGCTGTAGCAAAACGAAGAGGTGTAGTGTTGTGACGGAGCACGTCAGGCTCACCCATTCCACGGGCGTTGTTCCAGTACTTGGCATCAAAGCCCTGAAGACCACTTGCACTGCACTGACTGAAAAGACTGACAAGGGATAGCATGTTCGAAGCATAGTCACAACCTTTAAGATATTCCACCTGTCCACCCATCCTGCGGATTGCTTCAAGCAGAGTCACGGTGTGGGACGGTGTGCCGTTGTAGTTACCCCACTGCATGACAGAATCGTTGGCGTTAGGTCCCATGACAACCACCCTGGTCCCGCGCTTCAAAGGCAACAAGCCGTTGTTCTTAAGCAGAACCATGCTCTCCTGAGCCATCCTGAGAGCCAATTCCCTGTGTTCCCTGCTATCGACAACGCTGTATGGGATTCTGTTCCATTCAACATCCTCATCCATCTCTCCCAACTCGAAACGTGCGGTGAGAAGCCTTGTGACCGAAACGTCAATATCGGACTCCTTGATGAGTCCGTCCTTCACAGCCTGTACAAGTGCCCCGTATGAACTGCCGCACTCCAGGTCAGTTCCGGTCAGAACGGCCTTTGCGGTGGCATGTTTGGCATCGGGTTCAGTCTCGTGATGACCCTTGGTATAAAAATCGTTGATAGCCCAGCAGTCAGACAATACAATGCCCTTGAAGCCCCACTCGTCACGCAGGATCTGCTGCAACAGGCGGTTGCTTCCGCAGCACGGATCGTCTTCATACCGGTTATAGGCGCACATCACCTCCTTGACTCCGGCCTCCTGAACCAGAGCCTTGAAAGCCGGCAGGTAAGTCTCGCGCAGGTCACGCGGTTCAATATTCTCGGCATTGAACTCATGGCGGTTCCATTCAGGACCACTGTGAACGGCAAAGTGCTTGGCACAGGCATGGAGCTTATCATACTTGGATATGTCGCTTGGGCCCTGCAGGCCCTTTACCACCGAAACACCCATGCGCGAAGTTAGATATGGATCCTCGCCATATGTCTCCTGTCCACGTCCCCAACGGGGATCACGGAAGATGTTGACATTAGGAGTCCAGAACGTCAGACCCTGATAGCGTCTGAGCTCACCGTTATTTCCGAACTGTGCGGATTTGGCACGTGCCTCGTCACTGACTGCAGAGAATACATCCAGCAGCAGAACATCATCAAACGATGCAGCCATACCTATGGCCTGCGGGAAGACTGTGGCCAGTCCGGCACGTCCCACCCCATGAAGGGCTTCGTTCCACCAGTCGTAAGCCTTGATTCCGAACTCAGGAATGGCGGGTGATGAGTTCTGCATGAGTGACACCTTCTGCTCAAGAGAGAGTCTGCCGACAAGATCGGCAGCACGTTTTTCAGCAGGTTGTGAAGGGTCTCTGTAAATATCAGCAGAAGTTAGAATAACCCCGATGGTTGCGCATGAAAGCGCCGTCAGAATATTCTTGAGTTCCATTCAGAATCCACCGCCAAAGCCACCGGCACCGCCACCGAAGCCGCCTCCGCCACCGAAGCCACCGGCACCACCGCCAAAGCCACCGGCACCGCCACCGAAGCCACCGGCACCTCCACCGAAGCCACCTCCGCCACCGAAGCCGCCCATCTGCATCTCTTCAACCTTGTAATCGGCAGGAAGCTGGAACAGGGCCTGATCGACATCGGTCTCTTCAAATTTGGAAACCGACTGTCCCATGGTTCCCCAGTCTGATTCAGTCTCACTCTTCATGGTGATATTCTTGTATATCCACACTGTCTGCTCTGTAGTATAGCCTTGATTGGAAACCTTGAATGAATACTTCTTGCATTTCACTCCGGCTACTTCTTCTTCACCCAGCTCCTTTATCTTGTTCTTCTTAATGGTCTTGGCATCGAGGTTCTCCCAGTCAAACATGGGAGTAACGACACTGGAACCACCCATGGCGAATCCCATACCCATTCCACCGCCACGTTGTGCGTTTCCGCCTCCACGACGACCGAACTGAGGCATCTTGGTGGCTGACTTCTCTTCATCATTTATGTTATATGTCTCATCGTCAATAACGAGAGAACGCGATGTTCCCGCCTCACCACGTGAGGTTACAGTCACGGTTTTCTTTCCGTAATCATCAAAATATATCTTGGTAACAATCTGGCTCGGGTCAAAATTCATCTGGCGCTGGCCTCTCTGTCCGCCTTCGCCACCCTGACCTCTCTGACCTCCGGGTGCTCCCTGACCGCCACGTCCGCCCTGGCCCATTGCAGCACCGCCGCCAAAGCCGCCACCACCGAAGTTTCCACCACCGAAGTTTCCTCCACCGAAGTTTCCTCCGCCGTTACGGAAATTACCCATTTCATTGGACATGGTTAATACACCTGACTTTACACCAAGAAGCAGTTCAGGCTCACTTTTCTTGTCTTTCTTTGCGGCAAAAGCTGAAACACAGAGCACTGCCATGAATGCTGCTGAAAGAATTCTCTTGTTCATCGTTTTAGTTAAGTATTAAGGTTGTTAATATCTATTTGATTATGTTCAAGTTTCAAGGAACAAATATAAACAGATTCCTGATTAGTATGACTGTTTTCAGCTGCAAAAGTTTATTTGCTGTTGTTCAGAAACGTGCGTTGTTCAGGGTCAGTTTCACTGAATACCGGATCAGGGATTGATTTTAACCTTAGCCGCACCCACCTTGAACTTGATGTCCATCTGTATTATGGTACGTGACGGATCATCATTCACGTAGATGGTAAGCACGTCATTATCCTTGCTCTTGCCATTCTCTATGACAGGTTCCACAAGTCTGAATATCATGCAGTTGTATTTATTTCCTGAAATCTTGACCTGTTCCTTGCCATGATAGACAAGACATTCGTCCTTGATTTCAGCCGAACTGGCCAGTTTGAAACCGAGACGCTGCCCCACCCTGAGTGATGAGGGGTTGATGGAACGGGCGAAAGCTACGATGCTCACCATATCATATACAGGTTCCCGACTGGTTTCAGTACGTTCCTTAACACGTCCGTCCTTATAGTCCTTGCGCATGGCGACACTATAGGTTCCGTCAGAAAGAACATTGAAATCGGCCTTCTCGCGGACTATGTCATCGCCCTCATAACAATGCTTCTGGAAACGTACGGGACGGGAATCAGCTACACGGAGAAATGTGGTCAGTGTATCGTGAAGGCTGTATATCTTATCGGCCACCTTTGTAGTGTTAGCTATCAGGTCCATCCTGACAGTCTCCTCACCCTGATAGTTCACTTTCCTGGAGACGAGTTTGGCCTCACCACCCTTGAGGGGACCCACATAGAGACTGTAGTTGAGAGTTTCGCTCTCTACCTTAAGACCCTGGGCGGAGACTCCTGCCATCCCAAGGGAAGCTAAAGCAAATATGACTGTAAATCTCTTCATGTCACCTTATTATATTAACGTCCATTATTATGATTCCTAAAAAACCGAAAAGTTAAACGCTGACGGGTATTTGTTTACACACTGTTTTATACTATTTTTGCAGAAGCACATATCTGAATATACGAGAATTATGCTTTTTGACTCAATCACCTATTCTAAACGCCGCACCGTTCTCAGGGAGAAAGTAGGCAGCGGACTCATCATTCTTTTGGGTAACAACAACGCCCCGTGCAACTATCCTGCCAATGGCTACACATTCCGACAGGACAGCTCATTCCTATACTACACCGGACAAGACCGCGATTCACTGGCTGCTGTAATAGATGCCGACAGCGGTCAGGAGTGGTTATTGGGCGATGACATAGACATTGAGGACATCATCTGGACCGGATTCGTCCCGTCAGTGGCTGATTTGGCTGCCGAATGCGGCATAAGTAACAGCGCCCCATTCTGCAAGTTGGCTGAAATGGCAGCAGCTGCCCGCAAACAGGGCCGTGAGATCCATTTCCTGCCGCCCTACCGTCATGACCACATGATCCTGTTGTCTGATATGCTCGGCATACACCCTCTCGAGACCCGTGCCGCAGCATCTGTCAAACTCATCAAGGCTGTCGTCAGCATGCGTTCCGTCAAGTCCGATGCGGAGATAACTGAGATAGAGCGTGCAATGGCTATAGGTTACCGAATGCATACCGGTGCCATGAAGGCCTGCAAGCCTGGTGTTACCGAAAAATCAATCGGGGGCCTGATGGAGGGTATAGCCATGAGTCAGGGTGCCAAGGTTTCATTCAACAGCATAGTATCCATGCACGGCGAGATATTCCACGGTGACCCGTCACTCAAGCATCTGGAATCCGGCCGCCTGCTTCTGGTCGATGCCGGAGCTGAGACTGTAAACAACTACTGCAGCGACAACACCCGGACTCTTCCTATAAACGGTAAGTTTACATCAAAACAGCGCGAAATTTACTCAATAGTGGAGGCCTGTCATGACTTAGTGATTGAAAAGGCCCGCCCGGATTACAAATGGATGGATATGCACCTGGATGTATGCCGCCTAATGACTGACCGTCTAAAGGAGCTCGGTCTCATGAAGGGTGATACTGAGGAGGCTGTTCAGGCTGGTGCACACGCCATGTTCCTGCAGCACGGTCTGGGCCACATGATGGGAATGGACGTGCACGATATGGAGGGCCTGGGCCAGATCTACGTAGGCTTTGACGATGAGGTAAGACCTTCTACACAATTCGGAACCAACTGTTTAAGGTGTGGCCGCCGTCTCCAGCCCGGTTTCGTAATGACCGATGAGCCCGGCATCTACTTCATCCCCGCCCTCATCGACAAATGGAAATCCGAAAAGATGCACATGGACTTCCTCAACTACGATGCAATAGAAAAATACCGCGACTTTGGTGGCATCCGCATTGAGGATGACATCCTCATCACCTCTACCGGCTGCCGTGTGCTGGGCGCTGACATCATCCCCTATCATCCCGATGATGTGGAGGCCTTCATGAGCTGAGGTCTTAAGGTTTTCCTTCTTTTTTGCAGAATCCGGAAACAGGACAACCGCAGCAGGATTTGCCTTTGCGGCGGTTGCGATGAACGGAGAATAGCGCTGCTATAACAAGTAGCGCTATTATTATGATTGATATTATGGTCGCAGCGTTCATAATACGGCCGATGCAATTAAGTAGCCAAGCCAGGCAACTACCCAGGCAATGGCGCACTGGAATATTACTACGTAGATGGCCCAGCGGTCACCAAGCTCGCGGCGGATGCTGCTGATTGCGGCAACGCAGGGCGTGTACAATAGGCTGAATATCAGCATCGGAACAGCGGTGACTACGGTCAGCGACTCGGTTACGCCCAGCACCTCCATCGTGGCAACCACGCTTTCCTTGGCCAGGAATCCGCTCACAAATGATGTCACTATGCGCCAGTCACCCAAGCCCAGCGGGCGGAACAGCGGTTCCAGCACACCGGCCACCCAGGCCATCATCGAGCCCTCGCCGTCCTGGACCATGTTGAATCGGAAATCAAACGTCTGCAGCAGCCAGATAATGATGGTGGCCACAAAAATCACAGTAAACGCACGCTGGCAGAAATCCTTGGTCTTGTCCCAGAGCAGATGACTCACATTCTTCATGCCCGGCATACGGTAATTGGGCAGTTCCATCACGAAAGGTGCAGCCACGTAGTTCTTGCGGAACAGCTTGGTAACCAGCGCCACAAGTATGCCCACAAGTATGGAAAGCAGGTACAGCCCGGCTAGAATCAGGCCGCCGTGTCCCGGGAAGAACGCATTGGTAAAGAATCCGTAGATGGGAATCTTGGCGCTGCAGCTCATGAAGGGAGTAAGCAGGATGGTCAGCTTGCGGTCACGGGCCGAAGGCAGCGTCCTGGTGGCCATCACAGCCGGTACCGAACAGCCGAAACCTATGAGCAACGGTACTATGGAACGTCCGGAAAGACCCAGTTTGCGTAGCAGCTTATCGGTCACAAAGGCTATGCGGGCCATGTAACCGCTGTCCTCAATCAGACTCAGGAAAAAGAACAGGATAATTATAATAGGTACAAAGCTCAGCACGCTGCCCACGCCGCCAAAAATGCCGTCCTCAACAAGAGAGACTATTGCGGGGCTGACATCAGCCTTATTTAGACCAGCCACACATATACCGGCAAGCCACTGAATACCCTGATCCAGCCAATCCTGTAGCGGTGCACCTATCACATCTATAGACAGCCATATCACAAGGCACATGACTATCAGGAAAATAGGTATTGCTGTCCAGCGACCGGTCAGAATCCTGTCAATACGCTTGCTTCGGATGTACTCACGGCTCTTGCGGGGTTTTACAACCGTCTGGGAGCACAGGCGCTCTATAAATGAGAAACGCATATCGGCCATGGCGGCTGATCGGTCCATGCCCCGCTCCTCCTCCATCTGCAGGATAATGTGCTCCATCATCTCCTTCTCGTTACCGGAAAGATCAAGAGCATCAAGCACAGTCTGGTCACCCTCCACCAGCTTTCCCGCTGCAAAACGTCGGGGAATGCCTACCCGCTCGGTATGATCCTCAATCAGATGCATTATGCTGTGCAGGCATCGGTGAACTGCGCCGCCATGATCATCCTTTGTGCAGAAATCAGTGCGTGCAGGTTTCTCCTGGAACTCAGCAACATGAATGGCATGTTCTACAAGTTCTTGAATACCCTCGCTCTTAGCGGCCGATATGGGTATGACCGGAATGCCCAATATACGTTCCATCTCATTGACACGAACAGATCCCCCGTTACCGGTCAGTTCATCCATCATATTGAGAGCCAACACCATGGGAATGCCCAGTTCCATGAGCTGAACCGTCAGATAAAGATTACGTTCAATATTGGTGGCATCGACAATATTAATGATACAGTTAGGTTTCTCCTCCAGTATGAACCGGCGCGAAACTGTCTCCTCCTGAGTGTACGGCGACAGCGAATATATGCCCGGCAGATCCGTAACCAGCGTATCCGGATGTCCTTTTATCTGCCCGTCCTTGCGGTCCACAGTTACGCCCGGAAAGTTTCCCACGTGCTGATTGGAACCCGTCAGTTGGTTGAAAAGCGTTGTCTTTCCGCAGTTCTGCTGACCTGCCAAAGCAAACTTCAGCACCGTACCTTTGGGAACCGCATTCTCATGAGTAGGATCGTGATATTTACCGGCCTCACCCAATCCGGGATGAGAGTTATGCTCATGAAGTGCCAGATTATAACCGAAATCCGAGTCCGATATTGACGCAGGCTGTACAATTGGGGCCTGTCCCCTTTTGTACATTTCTATATGAGCAGCCTCTTCAAGACGAAGAGAGAGTGTATATCCACGAACCAGAAGCTCCATGGGATCCCCCATCGGGGCAAACTTAAGCAGCTTAACCTCAACACCCGGCAGCAGTCCCATATCAAGAAAATGCTGGCGCAAGGCACCCTCGCCCCCAACTGCCGCAACCACAGCACTCTCACCAATCTTCAACTCACGTAAAGTCATACCCAGCTGATTTTGCCCACAAAATTACTCCATAAAAATTACAGAGTCAATACTCACTCACTTATAATTACAAAAGGAAAAAAAGAGTCTCAGGTTCTGGCCTGAAAAAATTTCCCACCTGGGATTTTTAAAAAACCCACCTGGTTTTTTCCCGAGACAACAAGAAAAGAGCCCGATGCATGTCACCGGGCTCTTCAATAAATGATACAATTGGGGTCTGTACCCTTTTGTACTATTTTTAGTCTATGTCGCAAACAAGGCGGACAGACGCACCTCGATAGCGTTCCAGTTTAAAGGCTGTCTTGTATTACTCCCACTCTATTGTGCCGGTGGGTTTCGGAGTAAGGTCATAGAGGACGCGGTTTACTCCCGGAACCTCAGTAATAATGCGCTGGGTGATGTGGTGCAGCAGCTTGTAGGGTATTTCCTCAATGGTGGCTGTCATAGCATCGCGGGTATTCACCGCACGGATGATAACCGGCCAATCCCAGGAGCGCTTGTTATCCTTTACACCCGTTGACTTATAGTCCGGAACAATAGTAAAGTACTGCCATACCTTACCCTCCAGGCCGTTATTGGCGAATTCCTCACGCAGGATGGCATCGCTCTCACGCAGTGCCTCCAGACGGTCACGTGTGATTGCTCCGGTACAGCGCACGCCCAGACCCGGACCGGGGAACGGCTGACGGTACACCATATTGTCCGGCAGACCGAGTTCCTTACCTACAACGCGGACTTCATCCTTGAAGAGCAGTTTGATAGGCTCAACCAGCTCAAACTGAAGGTCATCGGGAAGACCGCCTACGTTATGGTGAGACTTAACCGGACCTGACTCAACGATATCAGGATAGATGGTACCTTGAGCCAGGAAGCTGATTCCCTCCTGCTTGCGTGCCTCCTCCTCAAACACGCGGATAAACTCTGCACCTATAATCTTGCGCTTCTGCTCAGGATCAGCAATTCCTGCCAGCTTGTCCAGGAAACGGTCTGTAGCATCGACATATACCAGATTGGCGTTAAGCTCATCACGGAACACGCGCACCACCTGTTCAGGCTCACCCTTACGCAGCAGTCCGTGGTTCACATGCACTGAAACCAACTGCTTGCCGACAGCCTTGATGAGCAAGGCAGCGACAACAGATGAATCAACACCGCCTGAAAGTGCCAGCAATACCTTCTTGTCTCCAATTTGAGCACGCAGCTCCTTAATCTGTCCGTCAATGAATTCTCTGGCCAAAGCCGGAGTTGAGATACGCTCCATTGAGGCCGGACGTACGTTTCCTGAGTTCATATTTCTTAATATAAGTTTTATGTTAGGTTTGTTTCAAGTACAAAAATACATCAGTCCGTTATTATTCTACAGGTTTGGACAAACAAGTTATTAACAGTCGGATTTGTATTACAATAAAAAAACATTACCTTTGGACCGTTGGTCCGGAATCAGTTTTACACCGGAAAAATAAAAGAAAATGAAACTGACTCCACTCAGTACATCTCTTCTCATTGTTATGCTTTTGGTTTGTCATCCGACGGCAATCCTAGCGCAGCATGGAAATCAGGATAACATACCGGACGATACCCTGACCTATAATAACCGATATGGAATCAGGGATGACCTTTACAGCATTTTTGAAAGGGCTTACCGGAAACGCTCTTCCAGTGAATGCCTTACCATAGCAGATACCCTGCTGGAACAGGCTGTTATGCTGAAGGACGGAAAATCAGAGTGTCTGGCGCATGTAATCAGGATCAACTATTTTCTCAGTGTCAAAGATGATGAAAAACTGGCAGCAGAGGGCAATGTGCTGAGGGAAACGGCTCGCAGGACCGGTTTCACGCAATATTATTACTTTGCATACAGCCAGGAAATAGTCAATTTCCTCTCTACGAGGCGTCTGCTTGAGGCAAAGGACATGATTGAGATTATGTATAATGAAGCCCTCTCTGAAAATGACTATTACGGACAGGCGCTGAGCCTGATGCAGAACGGGAAACTATACCAGCAGAGAGTCAATTACTCCAAGGCTTACGAGTATTATCTGAAAGCCGCGGAACTGTACGAGGAAAAAGTTCCGTCGCAAAGCGCGACATCGGCTTACAATATGGCAAGTCTTGTCTGTCTTAAGAACATGGATTTTGAAAATGCCCTGAAACATGCTGAAAAGGGACTTTCCATAGAGGACAACGACCCTAATATCGTAATACAACTCCTGGACAACAAAGCTGTATCCCTATTCGGACTCAGACGTTACAATGAGTTTGCCGCCACTTACCATGAAATAATGGATTATCAGAACAGGATGGGATTCAGTGCCCGCACCTCGACGTTGTCATACCAGCCACTATGGGAAGCCTACAACGGCCGGTACGAATCAGCTGTAAAAGCGGCGAAATCCAAGGGTAAGTCACAGTCCGTTTTCATTCTGACACGAATGATAAGGGAGTATATGCAGGACTACAAGGGTGCATTGGCTGAATCAGATACCCTGCACTACATAACCATGGATTTATACGGAGAGGCAATAGATGAAGAACTTAACGAGATGTCAACCCGTCTTGGAAATGAAAAACTCAAATCAGAAAACGCGGAATTGGCGGCCTCAAATGAAAGGGAACTTGCCCTGTTCCGCCGCAGGATGATAATTCTGGTTCTTCTGTCATCGGTTGTCATTATTTCCATTCTTACAGGTTCCCTGATAAAGAGCATCAGGGACTCCCGGAAAAACCGGGAACAGAACAGGCTGCTCCAATCAGCTAACAGTCTGGCAGTAAAAGCCCGTGAGCGGGCCGAAAGGTCAGAAAGGATACAGTCCGTATTCATCCAGAATATAAGTCATGAAATCAGGACGCCACTGAATGCAATAGTAGGTTTTTCACAGCTTCTTTCCGACCCTGCATATTCTGAGATGCTGACCAATGAGGAGAAGGCTGAATACAGCGGACTGATAAAGAACAATACGGAGATTCTCACATCACTCGTAAATGACATTCTGAATCTGGCCGATATAGAGAGCGGCAAGCTGAAGACCGACATTTCCGATTTCCAGTGTAACGGTACGTGTCGTGATGTTATGGATAGCGTAAAGAGCTATATAAAAAAAGGTGTAACACTGAAATTCGAATCTGATTTTGATGACAGTTTCACCATTCATTCAGACCGCAACCGTGTTGTCCAGATTCTATTCAACCTCCTTACAAACGCCTGTAAGTTTACAGACAAGGGCGATATAACAATCCGATGCTCCCTTTCCGAAGAACCCGACAGGATGACTATATCAGTAACTGACAGCGGCCCAGGCGTTCCGCCCGAGAAAGCTGATGAGATTTTTGAGCGTTTCACAAAACTTGATTCTTTCAAGCAAGGCAACGGTCTTGGACTACCGATATGCAAACTTCTGGCCGGGACATTGGGAGGAGAGGTACTTCTTGACGTTTCATATACTGACGGAGCAAGGTTCCTGCTTTCGTTGCCATTATAGATAGTTTTGGATTTGACAATTCCAAATTCTTTTAAAATTGACAATTTCCCAAAAATAATTGCGAAAAAATTTGTATTTGTAAAAAAAGCATTATCTTTGTAGCGGAAATAACATAAAAAAGCAAATGATATGAACACTCCGAGACTGCCCCAGATTCTTCCGTTGCTGCTACTCACGGCGATTCTGGCATCCTGTGTATCAGACAATGAAACAGGACCGGTTTTTGAAGATAAATCCGGGAGCCTGAACTTCAGTTATGTAATTACACAGGACGGCGAGGTCAAGACCCGTAGTGAGATTGAAGGAGGAGGCAGTTACACCACTTCCTCAAACTCAGAAGCTAAACTTGACCCTTCCAGGCCGTTCGGAATAGTGGGAGTGGATGCCAACAACTACTCCTTGCTCATAGACAACCTGCCTGTATATGAGCGCGGAGGTTCCAGATCGCTCGATTTCAACTCGATGGCATGGAGTCTTGACACGAGGATACTCCTGAGCGCATATTATCCCCATGTGGACGAAGTTCAGATGATAGACGAGAACCGTTCATACGTGATTCCATACAAAAACGAGGACACCGAAGCCGGACCTCTTGTATCCCAGACTGTCAACCGCCGCATATCCTATATGGATGTGGTACCTCTTGTCTTCCGTCATATAACAAACAACATCGGATTTGCCGTTTCGGATATTACGGAGAACGACAGTCTCAAGGGACACATACGCATAAGGAAACTTATTGCCCACGGCATAGCTACAGAAGGTATTTTCGTGGACACGATAGGAACAGGTAACGGAGTTTGGAAACATCAGTCCATGCACAAGGATCTTGTAGTATATGAAGGCGACTGCCAGGTTGGTGTGGGAACAGAGAATGAAATGTACGTAGGAAAGGATGTACTGGTTTCGAATTTTGGACAGAGCAACCGGTTCTATTCGATTCCTGAGGAAATAAAAATGGGAAAACAGTACATTGAGGTAATATTCGATGTGGAACCTTTCACCTATTACGGGGTACGCTACAGTGGCCTTAAGAATGAGGTCCAGAAATTCCCTATCTACGGAGTTCTTCCCGGCAATGAGTATGAATTCGGCAAACAGTACATTTTCCATCTCGGACTGAATCTGAATGCCATTTATAAGGAAATAGAGTTTACCGCCACGGTGGATGATTGGGAAGACTCATTTACCTCAGGCAATACGCAATGGGAATCGAAAATATATGTAAAGGAAGATGACTTCTGACTTATGGATTGGAGGTTTATATACTACATACCTTTTATAATCTGCCTGGTTACTCTGGCATTATCCGGTGGCAACGACAGAATGGAAAGCCCGGGGAAAAAGAGATTCTATCTCACTCTGCTTTTCATTCTGACCGGCATTGACGCAGTCCTGTCATGCAATCCTCCCGATGACCTGTTTCACATAGTAATAGGCATAGCGGAACTGGCCATTGCACCACTTCTCATACCATGGGCCATATCGATTACTGATAGGAACCAGATATACGGCAAACCTGAACGGAACCACATAAACATGTGGATTCCGTTCTCAATCTTTTTGGCTCTCATACAACTCCTGCTCGTTATTCTAATAGGCAAGGAGGATTTCATCCAGTTCACAAACCTGCGTTACAATGGTCTGTACATACAGGAAGTGACTTCTTTTGCAGATATGCACATTGGATTCAAGCTGTCTTATATCATCTCTGTAATCCTCCCCAGAGTAATCATAGCCATGCAACTGGTGTTTTTCGTTATCCGTACATTATTCAAACGCAGGGATAAGGATAACGCTCAACTCACATGGATCCTGATTATGTGCTGCACCATGTATCTGGCACGCCTGTTCTTCCACAAAGCGCCCGCTTCCACACTTGAGTATATAGCCGGGCTGGCTTTCAGCCTGCTGCTGTCATTCTTCCTGATCCTTCTGTCCAGGAGGTTTCTTTTTGAAGAGGTAAGTATTACCCCTGACAACGATGACTTTCCTGAAGGTTATTCCGTCATGACTCCCCAGTCTGTCATACCTGAGCCGAATACTGATGTGACATACTCTCCCATCATGCATCAGGAAACGGAATCCGCAGGACTTACCGAAATGAAAAGTGATCCGACGACTACATCATCAGAAACAGAAACTGCAAATAAAGACAATGATGTGTTTTATGAAGAAGATTCACTGCGCAGCCGGTTCGAGGCACTCATGAAAAACGAACTTTTCTTCCTGAGACAAGGTCTGAAAGTGACCGATGTAGCCTCTGTTCTCAAGACAAACAGGACCTACATATCAAGACTGGTCAATAACACTTTCAACATGTCATTCTCGGACTATGTGAACACTCTGAGAGTTGACTATGCCGAGCAGTACCTTCTTCATCACGGTAATGCCAACCAGACAGAAGTAGCACAGGCCTGCGGTTTTCCGAATGCTTCCTCATTCAACAGCATATTCAGTAAAATAACAGGTATGACTCCCAAAGCATGGTATAAAGAGCATTCCGGCCAAAAAAAAATAGAGAAAACAGATAAAAACAACACATAGCGATATGGCAACAGATATATTTCCCGATTATTCAGGATGCAGGATTATGGCGGTTGATGACGTCATGGTTAATATTTACCTGCTTACAAAGATTCTGGAAAAGACTCATGCTACAATCATACCGGCTCTGGGCGGGCAGGAAGCCATTGAGAAAACAGTGACGGAGAAACCTGACATCATCCTGCTTGACCTCAGAATGCCTGTTATAGACGGCTATGAAGTAATAGACAGGCTAAAATCAAGCCCCGATACCGCAGCCATTCCAATTATAGTGATATCCGCCTACACTAATCAGGACGATGTTGACAAGACCAAGTCTGCCGGAGCTGCTGATTTCATTCAGAAGCCGGTCATTATGCAGAACCTTCTGGAATCAATAACGACACAGCTCATAAAAATAAATAAAATAAAAGGTTGATTATATGCAATACAAAGACTTTTCAGGCTATACTGTTCTTGCAGTGGATGACATACCAATGAATCTGCTGCTGATACGTAAGATTCTGACAAAACTGAACGTAACAATCAAGACTGCAGCCAACGGCCAGGAGGCGTTAGATACGATTGCCGACATGAAACCGGACCTTGTCCTGTTGGACATAATGATGCCCGTTATGGACGGGTATCAGGTTCTTGAAGCACTAAAGACCAATGCAGACACAGAGAATATCAGAGTAATAGTGCTGTCAGCCCTAAACTCTAACGAGGATATAGTCAAGGGATTCAATCTTGGAGCCAATGATTTTATAACCAAGCCTATTATCCTGGAAAAAATACTAAGCTGCGTTTCAACCCAACTGGAACTTGCCGGAAAACAGTAACAGTAAAAAAACGCCCTTCAGATACTGATGCCGTTCTCAGCCAAGTCAGTCTCCACCTTATTCTTCTCCTCAATGAGAAGCATAAGTAGCAGAGAACGTTGTTCATCAGTCAGTCCGAGATCACGACAAGCTGACTCGTAGCGTTTCAGGACGGCCTCCTGATAGAGATGATAAGTGGCCGATTTCTTTATTTCCTCCTCAATAGTCTCATGTTCTATATTGTAACTGTCCTCAAAATACTCCTTGTAAGAGTGTTCCGTAACGAAACGCAGACAGAAATAGAACAGGCCGCCTGTAAGTATTCCTACTCCCGCTACTCCAAACATCAGCGGTATTTTCTGAATCAGACAGAGAAGGGTCAGTACACCTCCGACGGCAAAAATCAGGAAAGCCCAAAATACATATTTGTTTTTGGTGAAAAAACTGGAACTTGATTTGTTCATATCCGGGTATTGTTTTGCAATATTCTGGTTCTCATTTCATTCTCTTTTTCCTTGGCATCCAAGGCACGGCGGTATGCATCGCGCGATGCGAGCGAATTCAAGTTCCTGCTGCGCAGATTGTCAAGGTTCATATTAAGATTCCACTGTGAAACCATGATAGCGACCGACACCAGCACGAACAGGAATATCATTCCGAGCAGGATACCAATCTCCTGTCTGGCCTTCATGCGGGCAGTCTCATATCTTAGTTGTGCATTGTTAAGCTCGGCATCAAGAATGGCCATGTCTTCATTCTGTACTACAATGTATATGGAATCCTTAGTATTCATGAGCTGAAGCAGCTGATCATACGCACCTTCCCAGTTGTCAATAAGCGCCAAGAGGGCATGTTTCTGTTCAAACCTTTTCTTGGCTGAAATAAGCGAATCCGCACTTATCAAAGCCGATGGATAGCGTCCCTCAGAGCGCAGACGGCAAATCTCCATCAATATACGGGTATCGGAGTCTGTCTGAACACGGTAGAGCGGATTTGAAACAAGTTTCCTGTAACTCTCTTCAAAGGCCGCCTTGTCCCCTTCGGCATCGTAAAGATAGGCTCTTGTCATGGCCGTCTTGACTCTTAAGGCCGGATAGAAATCCTGGTATTCCTCAGCAAGGGAACAGTAATCGCCAGCTTCCCGGTAACGGCCCATCCGGATCAGTTCCTGTGCCATGAATATATATATGTTAGGCAGTTCCTGCTCCTCCTTGGCTTGAATACAGAAATCTGCAGCCCGTTCAAAGTTCCTGACAGCAAGGACCGAGTTGGTACGGTAGGACTGGATGATTCCTATAATCCGATAGGCATACATCTGACCGGACGGGCTCTTTTTTTCCGAAGCACGGGTGGACATGTCACGGGCCTCCAGCATGGCATCGGAAATGCGGCCGTCCATTATGAGCAGATTACAATAGTCATACATGGTAAGATAATAGAAATCATTTATCTTACGATTTGTATTGGATAGTGTCTTAAGTTCCTTGACAATCTCCTCAACCCTGAGACTGTCCCTGATTGAATATCTGACGGGCAGCTCAAGAGAGAGAGCAAGCATCTTAATGTTCGCATCATTCTTGTAAACCCCGTGGCGGTAAAGGGAATCAGCCACCAGAATGTTCTGAGGATTGTACTGCTGCATGCGTCCGTTGGCATACCGGAGAAAAATTGCATCATCCACCCCTAAACGGTTCCTGATCTGCCCCGATGCCTGAACGCACATAAAAGCTGTCAGGAAAATAAACAATAGTCTGTATTTCATCTATTCTGCGTATCCTTTCTGATATATGCCTTGAATACCGAGCTGAAACTGCTCCCCACCCCTTCAGTACTCTGCAGGCGGACAAACCCATTCATCTTCTCAGTATAAAGTTTTGATATGCTGAGACCTATCCCTACTCCGTTCTGGTACTGGTCATCTTTCCAGAACAGGTTATAGACAAGTTTCTGCTTGTTCTCGCTTATGCCTATGCCGGTATCCTGTACATAGAGTGAGACCATTCCGTCCGATATGTTGTAGTTCCATCCCACTATTATGGATCCGGAAGAGGTGTACCGGATTGCATTCCTTATGTAATGTCCTATTATGGTAGAAACCCTTACCGGGTCAAGCATGGCAAATATATTCCTGAAGCCGGCATTCAGATGAAAATCTATTCCCTCGGGAACCCTTTCCTGCCAGTTGGAGAATATGCTCTCCATGAGGGGTGCTATTTCCGTCTCCACCATGTCTATATCTATCCTGCCACTTTCTAACCTTGAGTATTGGAGTATATCTTCAATCATGTCAGAAAGAACTAATGTGTTCTCCCTGATAAAACCGCCAATCCTGCCCTTGTCCTCCTCAGACATGGAGCCGTCATCAGCACCGAGAAGCTGTGAGAATCCCACTATGCTGTTGAGTGGAGTCCTTATCTCGTGGCTTATGTTCTTGAGAAAGGTCTCCTTGTTGGCCAGTTCCTGGGCAAGGACTCTGGTTTCCTGGATAATATTGTTGTTGTCAACTGAATCATCCACATCAATGAGCACGCCTTTCATACCCCCTACGGACGGGTTATCACCCTCTCCGGCCGAAAGGAATCTCCACCAATGATAGTCATTGCCGGAATTGATACTTATGCGCAATTCCTTGTCAATGACCTTCTCTCCTTCAGCCAGTCCCCTTATTATATCCAGGGAAATATTCCGGTCTTCAGGATGGATGCGGTCCTCAAGCGAGGCTATGTCATTCACGTCATTCACTATTATGGCCGATGACTCATCAAACATCAGGTTGAAGAGGTTCCGGTGTCCGTCAAGCTGCTCGGCCAGAAAACGGTTGTATATCTTCTTGCTCCTGAACAGCTTATAGTTAATAAAGAGAACTATTGCCGCCACCGCCGCTATAACGACCGCCACCATCAGGAAAAACAGGATAGGATGCATAATACGGAATGGCGCATTCACGATATTGAAGGAGTGACCGGTCATGTTCTTTCCGTTACGGAACTCGCGACTCTTCATGCCCAGTTGCTTCATGGCATCCCAGTCCATATAATAGTCCGGCTCATGTTTTGCAAACGACATCGATGCCACCTGCTCGCCCTTGAGTACTCTTGCCACGAAATCGGCCTGGTCATGTGCCACCGTCTTATATGATGCGAAATAACCGCACAAAAGACGTCCGTATCCGTTACCGAAACCATCGCGTATGGCAGTAAACTGGGGACGCTGGCTCTTTTTGAGGATCTCGTCACTGTCCATGTCTTTCTTTACCGAGAGCACGACGGAAGAGCGCAGGTTCTGCAGCGCCCGTTTATGATAGAGCAGGTAATCACCGTCGTATGCGTTACGCTCCGGATGGCGATTTGAAAAGACATCAATGAATATAGAATCCTTATAAGTCCTGAATATCTGATCGAATGTCATTCCGGAGATATGGAAATCTGCATTATTAACAAACGGAGGGACGTTGACCTTGTTCAGGAGTTCGTTCCTTACGCGTATGTCATAATTGGTGTAGTCCAGTTCAATATGCACCAGATTTGAATAAACGCCGTTAAAGTAACGCTTGTCCTTCACCATATCCACCGCAAGTCGCAGATTGGTCATGAAATCTATAAGATCAGTCTGGACATATATGTTCTTGTACTGCCTTATAAGCTCGTAATCGGGAGAATGGAGTCCTGATGCCACAATAGGAACACTGTTCGTCGGAGGAAGCCATTCAGAAAAAAGACCCTCAAGATGAAGGCTCAAGGTCCTTGCATCAAAAAAACAGATTACGTCAGGAACCCAGCCGTCCTGCTTCAGTTTGGCAAGCCCGCTTGAATAGTTGCGGTAGTCCAGACTGGCTCCCATCTCCCTGTATACGTTCTTTATTTCCGCCCTTATCCCATTCCTTTTAAGTGAACGGGAGAGTTCCTTGTCATAAATGCGATAGTTCCTGTCAAGAGAGTCATAACAGTGCATTACAAGAACATGATATGGCTCAGTACGGGTTTTGCCTTGGCGACAACCGGCCGTAATAAGTAGCGGCAAAAGTAGCAGTGACAATATAACCGGACGCTTCATATCTCACTCTGTTTCTTCAGTATCAAGCGGCAGCCGGAACCAGAACCGGCTACCCTCGCCCGGCTTGCTTGTAAAACCATAACTCCCGTTCTGGACGGCTATAATCTTGGCACAGATATCAAGTCCCAGACCGGTTCCTTTCTTATTCCCTTGGGCCATACCGTAACGGTCCATTATATGCTTGCTGTCCTCTTCACTTATGCCAATGCCGGTATCGACAACATACACCTCTATTTGCCGCTCTGTCTCAAGCACTTTCCATCCCAAAGTGACGCTACCGTTTGGAGTATATTTGAAAGCATTGTTAATCAGGTTATTGAGGACCTGGCTGGTGCGGACAGGGTCCGCTTTGACCATGATGCCATCCTTGCCCCACGGCTCGTATAAGAACTTAAGATGCGAAGGTGTGAGTATACTGTTGGTCCGGTAACTGTCATCAATCAGACGGGATATATCAATTCGCCTTATCTTGAACGAGAGTCCGTCAGTACTGTCCGTAGGTTTGTTCACAGCACTGTCTATAAGGTTAAGCAACTGCTCGGTATTGGTGGATATTATCTCAGAATACATGACCCTCTCCTCGGCATCACAACCTTCCGCAAGAAGTTGGGCAAACCCTGATATGGCATTCAGCGGTGTACGTATGTCATGAGTAATATTCGCTATGAAATTCTGTTTGGTAGCCACTTCATCGGCTTTCTCCATGGAATTCTGGACATATCGCTCATTCTCTACGATATCGTCAATATTGACCCCCATGCCGATGGTCATATCCTTCTCCTCACCGCCCCTGAAATAGAATATATCCCACCAGTGCTTTATGGAATCCTTGACGCTCATATGGATACGGACGCGCCCGCTATTGTCATCAGGTCTATGTTTTCCTGTCAGTATCTCATAGGACGGAAGGCTTTCTGCATCTACCCTTCCGGTGAAATCACTTATACTCCACGAGTATGGTGAACGGTGTATATCAGAATAGACATTGTCCTCAAACAGTATCATTTCTCCTGATATCTTAAAGAAAAGGATCTTGCGGCTGTCCGTGGAGAGACGCATCTTGACCGACTCTATGCCAATGTCCCGTTCAAGTGACTCACGTTCCTTCTTTAAACTCCTAAGCCTTCTTACAGAGAATACCGATATAGCCGCCAGTACCAATGCCGTCAGAACCATCACCAGTACTATGAACAGGAACATGTGGCTTACCCGAAACGGCACGTTCACAATATTGTACGAAAGATAATAATCTTTATAGTTGAGACGTGGCTCCACTGCCGACATTGCATTCCAGTCCATATAATAATCCTTCTGATGGCTTCTGACCGGCATGAACTGAGGATTGGCACCTCCTGCTATAGAGATGGCATAGTGCAACTGGTCCTGTATCTGTGTCTCGAGGCCGGTGAAATATCCTCCGAGAAACTGGGGACCGGTGTACCCGACATCAGAACGCACGGTGGACTTGAAACGACGGCCTTCCACATTGAATCTTTCACGGATGGCTGTCAGGCGGGGGTTTTTCTCCGTATCAATCTTTTCACTGCTGAATATGTCATATTTGACCTGTATCTGCTGAATCCACAGCAGCGAATCATACATGGGATCAATGGTTATCATCTCATCCGGCAGTCCAGTCACATTCTCCGGCTCTATCATGTTTGAGGTCCTGTCCGACATGGACAGGAAATTCACCACGATCTTCCCTGCATATTGCGGAGTGCTCAGGACACTCTCTTCAAGCCGGGACAGGTGGTAGTCACCATTATTTATGAATCGGGTGCTATCCGAGATATTCTCGTAAATACGGCTGCGAAGGCGATCGTCAAAATCAGAATGGTCCAATTCCACCGTAACGTTATGAAATCCTGTCACACTACGAAGGATTTCACAGTTAGAGGCCAGATCCACAGGGTCCTCCCAACCTGTCATGAAAGGGAACTCCTCACGCTGCCAATGGCGGGGTGCGCTGACTCCGGCATATACCACCGGATGCCACCTGAGCAGTGTGTCAAAACGCTCAAACAGATAATCTAACGCCAAATCGTCATTGACAAGCAGGATATCGGGAGAAAATCCGGTTATGGAATCCAGGAAATGATCGTCACCGCCAAAAACTGATACAGCGGGGTCCTCAAGATGGACCAGATCCAAATAAATATGGTGTATATTGGCTGATATATCCTTGTGGTATCTTTTCATATGGTCCGACATGACGTTCCGGAAATATTCCCCCTCCTCAAGGATGTCATCATATGAGTGAAGCACGACAAGATTCAGGTTAGTCCGGTTTGCAACGTGTTCCTGTCGGACCAGAAAATGATCACTGTCACTTCCGCAGCAGCATAACACCGGAATAAGGAATAACAGAAATAAGAAGAGAATCATCCTGATTCTGAACATACCTTGTCCCGTAATACCGGAATTAGAACCATGTTTATCTTTACCGCTTCCCATTTAGGAAACGAAGGTAATAAAAATATGATATTTTTCACCATTATCGCTGAAAAACATTTGCAAAGATATTTTTGTAATGACTTTAATTTATCTTTGCATTCACTGACAAACCCTAAAATAGACAACATGATAAAAAAGACTATGACAATGGTGTTGGCTGCTGCCATTTCAATCGCAGCCGTTGCCCAGCCAAAGCTCAGGGCGGATAACATTGACGAGGTCCTGAAGGCCATGACCCTTGAGGAGAAAGCCACTCTGATAGCAGGTGGCGGATGGGGAAGCATGACAGCAGGTTCCATGACGGCATCCGACATAGCCAATGTCCCCGGTGCTGCCGGTTCCACACAACCCATCCCACGCTTGGGAATACCCAAAACCATTCTGGCTGACGGACCTGCAGGACTACGTATTTCACCCACCCGTCAGGGTGACAGCCAGACCTATTATTGCACAGGTTTCCCTGTAGGAACGGTACTGGCCTGCACATGGAACACAGAGCTTGTGGAGCAGCTTACCACCGCCATGGGCCAGGAGGTTCATGAGTACGGAGTTGATGTGCTGCTGGCTCCCGGCATGAATCTGCACCGCAATCCGCTGTGCGGCCGTAACTTCGAGTATTTTTCAGAGGACCCGCTGCTGAGCGGTAAGATTTCGGCCGCCTACGTGAAGGGTATCCAGAAGAATGACGTGGGTGTATCAGTCAAGCACTTTGCAGCTAACGACCAGGAGATAAACCGCAACGAGAACGATGCCCGCATCAACCCGCGTGCTCTGCGTGAGCTTTACCTCAAGAACTTTGAGATAACCATCCGTGAGGCCAAGCCCTGGACCATCATGTCATCATACAACAAGCTGAACGGAAGTTACACCCAGCAGAGCCATGACCTGCTTACCGGTTTCCTGCGTGACGAATGGGGATTCGACGGCATAGTCATGACAGACTGGGGCAACAAGGCCGGAACGGTTGATGCCGTAAAGGCAGGCAATGACCTTATGGAACCGGGTGACCGTTCAGAGTCACAGCGCGTAATAGATGCCGTCAATAACGGTACTTTAGACATCAAGGACCTGGACCGCAACGTGCGCCGTCTGCTGGAATATATTGTCAAGACTCCTAATTTCAAGGGTTACAAGTTCTCCAACAAGCCTGATCTGGAAGGTCATGCGAAAATGGTCCGTGAGGCAGCTGCCGAGGGTATGGTACTGCTCAAGAACAACGGCAACCTGCCCATGGAGAACAAGGGTAACATAGCACTGTTCGGACTCAGCGCATACAAGTCAATTGCAGGTGGAACAGGTTCCGGTAACGTGAACAAACCCTACATACGCAATATCAGCGAAGGTCTTGAGGGTGCAGGATTCACACTGGACGCACGTCTGGCCGATTTCTACGCCAAGCACCGTGACTATGTGGCAAGCCAGAGCGCTCTGGGTATGGGTGGCGGCCGCAATGTGATGCTCGGTGAGGCAGTCCTTCCCGAGGTAGCCATCAACCAGGCTGCCGTACAGGCTTGCGCACAGCGTAATGACGCAGCTGTCATCGTGATTGGCCGTAACGCAGGTGAAGGCGATGACCGTCGCATGGTGGATGACTTTGAGCTTACTGACATAGAGCGTGCTCTCATCCGCAATGTCTGCAACGAGTTCCACAAGGTTGGCAAGAAAGTTACCGTAGTGATGAACATAGGCGGTGTTATAGAGACCTCCTCATGGAAGGGTCAGCCCGACGCTATCCTGCTGGCCTGGACTCCGGGACAGGAAGTCGGTAATTCAGTGGCCGACGTGCTGACCGGCAAGTCCAACCCTTCAGGTAAGCTCTCCATGTCATTCCCGCTCTCATATCTTGACATACCGTCATCGGCCAACTTCCCTTACAATGGCCAGACGCAGCAGCAACAGCAGGGACGCGGCGGTTTCGGTGGTAACGGCAATCCCGGCAGAAAGGACATAGACTATACCAACTATGCCGAAGGAATATGGGTGGGTTACCGTTATTTCAACACTGCCGGTGTTGAGGTGTCTTACCCGTTCGGATACGGACTGAGCTACACAACTTTCGCATACAGCAAACCGTCAGTGAAGGCCAAGAACGGTGGCTTCGAGGCTTCCATCACTGTCAAGAACACCGGTAAGGTGGCCGGCAAGGAGGCTGTCGAGATTTACGTGTCAGCTCCTGACGGCGGACTGGTCAAGCCGGAATCCGAGCTCAAGGCATTCGGCAAGACCCGCATGCTACAGCCGGGCGAGAGCCAGACACTGACCTTCACTGTGGATGCATACACACTGGCCAGTTTCAACGACCAGGCCTCTGAGTGGCAGACCGCTGCAGGTAACTATACCGTCAAGTTTGGAGCCAGCGCTACTGATATACGCGCCACAGCCCAGTTCAAGGGTAAGGCATCAAAGTGGGCCGTAAAGCCCCTGCTGCTCCCGCAACAGACTGTGGCTGAGCTCAGCGTGAAATAAAGTAATAAAAAAGAGGTACGTGAAAAATGTGGAAAAGAGGAGCCTCCCCTTTTTCACATTTTTCAATTATCCTTTTTCATAATTCAAGACTTGACAGTGTGCTGTTTATCATGAAAAAAAGTAATTTTGCAACCTGAAACGAAAACAGATTCATTTTTACCTTGAAACCGGATAGAGACATGAATGACTTAGATCAGGCAAGAGAGAGAATCAGTGCTATTGACACTGAAATGGCGAGACTGTTCACCGAAAGGATGGCACAGGCTGAAATTATCGCGCAATACAAAAAGCAGAATGGACTTCAGGTACATGACGAGGCTACCGAATCTGACATAATAGAGAAGAAGCGGCTGCTTGTGGATGACCCCGCCATGCAGGATTATTACATACCTTTCATAAAGAAGGTGATGGACCTGTCCAAGGATTACCAGAACCGGCTGCTGCAGGGCATGAAGATAGCCTATAACGGCGTTCCCGGTGCATTTGCCTACATAGCCGCCCGCAAGGCTTACCCCACTGCCGAACTGATTCCATATCCCGATTTCGAGAGCGCATACCACGCCTGCGAGGATGGTCTTGTGGATGCTGTCATACTTCCTGTAGAGAACAGTTTTGCAGGTGACATAGACAATGTAATGGATCTGGCTTTCTCTGGCAGCCTTTATATAAACATGATGACGGACCTGGGTGTTACCCAGAATCTGCTCGGCCTGAGAGGTGCCGACAAGCACAGCATCAAGACTGTGGCAAGTCATCCCAACGCGCTTGCACAGTGCTCCAAATATATCCACGAGAACGGGTTCGAACAGCAACAGACCGCCAACACCGCAGTGGCTGCCAAGTTCGTGGCAGAGAGCCGTGACATGACCTTAGGTGCTATTGCATCTGAGGAGACAGCACGTCTGTACGGACTGGATATTATAGAGAGGCATATCAACTCCACAGAAAACAACACCACACGGTTTGCCACATTCTCCAGAACGAGGAATGACTCCATACGGAAAGGACGCAAGTACGACCACTTCGTGCTTATGTTCACTGTCCCCAATGAGGCCGGCGCACTGGCCAAGACCCTGAACATAATAGGCTCACACGGATTCAACATGAGTAACCTGCACAGCCGTCCCATGAAAGGGCTTCTCTGGAACTACTATTTCTACATCGAGCTGGAGGGCAACATCAAGTCCGAGGACGGCGATGACCTGCTGCGCCAGTTAGGTACCGTATGTGACAAGCTCAAGCTGCTGGGCACATACTGAACCCGTAAACCAATCCCACGCATCATGGTACAGCATTTCCATTCCGGCACAATTGACTATGACATCGTTATAGAACGCGGTGCACTGAGTCATGTAGGTGACCGGATAAACCTGGACCGCAGGATTATGGTGGTGACTGACAGCGGTGTACCTAGGCAGTATGTTCAGGCGGTACTCAGCCAGTGCAGGCAAGGGACGCTGTTCACATTCGAGGCAGGTGAAGGCAGCAAGAACATTAACACTTTCACTGCAATACTACAGTCACTCCTGGATAACGGTTTCACACGCAGTGATGCCGTGATTGCCGTAGGCGGCGGCGTGACGGGCGATACGGCAGGTTTTGCAGCTGCCTGTTACATGAGAGGGATTGATTTCTACAATGTACCTACCACACTGCTATCACAGGTAGATTCCTCAGTAGGAGGCAAGACGGCTGTGGATTTCGGAGGCGTGAAGAACCCTATAGGAGCCTTCCACCATCCTCACGCCGTGATAATAGATCCCGAAACTCTTGAAACCCTTGACTCCCGCCTGCTGCATGAGGGGCTTGTAGAGGCCATCAAGATGGCAGCTACATGTGACAGCGGGCTGTTCGGGCTGATAGAGTCCGCTCACAGCCTTGACGAATGCATTGACCAGGTCATATACAAGGCGATTGACATAAAACGGCGGATAGTACAGGAGGACCCGAAGGAAAGCGGACTCAGACGGGTGCTGAACTTCGGACATACTGTGGGGCACGCCATAGAGTCAGCCAGGGAAGGCAGCCTGCTGCACGGTGAATGCGTAGCCATAGGCATGATGTATATGTCAGGCGGCAGCGCACGCATCAGGATAGAGAACCTTCTCAAACGTTACGGACTCCCCACCACCGATGACACTGATCCCGCCCTGTTGCTGTCGGGGATACTCCATGACAAGAAAAAGAGCGGCGATACAGTTACAGTAGTATATGTTGACACCATAGGCAGTTACTGTTTCCGCAAGGTTACAACTGATGAACTGGCTGAATGTCTCAAAAACGGAAGATTATGAAGAACAGCATAGGAACTCAGGTCATACTGACTCTCTTCGGTGAGTCCCACGGGCCCATGATAGGAGCGGTGCTTGACGGGCTTGCTCCCGGAATCAAGGTCGATGAGCAGTTCATCGGCCGGCAGCTTTCCAAACGCAGGCCACAGGGTGCCACTGACACCGCCCGCGTGGAGGAGGACCGTTTCACCATAGCGAGCGGAGTGTTCAACGGCTTTACCACAGGTGCCCCGCTCTGCATACTCATCCCCAATGAGAACATACGTAGTGCCGATTATGAGAAGACAGCCATGCTGGCCAGGCCCTCACATGCCGACTATGCCGCCCATATCAGGTATCATGGTTTCGAGGACTGGCGCGGCGGCGGACATTTCAGCGGCCGCATTACCGCAGCTATAGTGGCTGCCGGTGCCGTAGTGATACCTGCACTTGAAGCAAAAGGTATCAGGATAGCCACTCATATCCTGCAGTGCGGCGATGTGAAGGACCGTGAGTTCACCGATTTCACGACTGAGCCTGACCTGGTCAATTCACGCATATTTCCCACAATAGACAATGTGGAACAGGCTATGACAGATGTCATCCTCAAGGCACGCGCAGACAATGACTCAGTGGGCGGCAAGGTACAGACCGCAATCACTGGCCTTATGCCGGGTATAGGCGAACCTTGGTTCGACTCACTGGAAGGAGTAATCAGCAAAGCTATGTTCGCCATAGGCGGGGTGAAAGGGATAGAGTTCGGACGCGGATTCGGATTCGCATCGGACCGCGGCTCACAGGCCAATGACCAGTTCTACAATGACAACGGCTGCGTCAGGACCATCACCAACAACAATGGCGGAATAAACGGCGGACTATCCAATGGGATGCCTGTACTGTTCAACCTGGCAGTCAAGCCCACCCCATCCATTGCACAGCAGCAGCGCACCGTGAACATGGAGACGGGTCAGGATGCCCTCTTAGAGCTGCACGGCCGTCATGACCCAGCCATAATAAGGCGTATCTGCATAGTGGTGACAAGCCTTACCGCCATTGTGATAAGCGACATGCTTGCCCTCAGATACGGAAGTGACTGGCTCTCATCCTCCGAGACACACATCAACCGATGAAAAGATATATCCACAAGGGAACAGCTCGGGGAACCATAACAGCCCCACCCTCCAAAAGCTACGCGCACAGGCTAATACTAGCCTCAGCACTCTCGGGTGAGAAATGCACTGTAAGCCATGTGGAACTATCTGAAGATATAAAGGCCACACTGGAATGTGTCAAGGCGTTAGGTCACAGTTTTACCATAAAGGACGGAAACGTGACATTCAAACCGCAATCCGCCACCAGTAACGGCTCCGGGACCGTAGTGATGCCTTGTAATGAGAGCGGGACCACGCTCAGGTTCATGATTCCCGTGGCACTTGCCTTAGGTGGAAGTTTCAGGTTTACCGGAACCCCGAGGCTTATCAGCAGGGGAATCAGCATATATGAGGACCTGTTCCGGCAGCAGGGCATAACCTGCATCAGAAACCTCGACTCAATTGAAATAAGCGGCAGGCTGAGACCTTCACGTTTCTCTATTGACGCCTCCATAAGCAGTCAGTTCATATCGGGCCTGCTATTCGCCCTGCCTCTTGTCGAAGGTGAGAGCAGCTTACGGCTTGAAGGAAGAATAGAGAGCCGTATGTATATAGACATGACTCTCAGCATACTCTCCATATCAGGAATCCACTGCAATACCCTAGCTGACGGTAGCATCATCATTCCCGGGAACCAGACCTACAAGGCCACCGATGCCCGCGTGGAGGGTGACTGGTCCAACGCTGCGTTCTTCAGTGCCCTGAACCTTATGGGGGGCAGTGTAACCGTTGAAGGACTAAAGGAGGATTCACTACAGGGTGACCGCCTCTGCATGGAGTATTTCAACGCCCTGAGAACCGGCACCCCGCATATTGACATCTCCAACCAGATTGACCTGGGTCCCATACTGTTCGCTATGGCGGCATATCTGAACGGAGCCGTTATAACAGGCATACGCAGGCTCAGGATCAAGGAGAGTGATCGTGTGGGCGATATGCTTGAGGAACTATCCCGTTTCGGTGCGGAATTCACAGTGGACGAAAACTGTGTCGTCATCAGGAACTCTCCTCTCCACAAGCCTTCGGTCACCCTTAAAGGTCATAATGACCACAGGATAGCAATGGCCCTGAGCATACTGCTGACAGCATTTGGAGGCGAGATAGAGGGTACTGAGGCGGTGAACAAGAGTTTCCCGTCATTCTTTGACGTATTGAAGGGCACAGGAATAGAAATAACTGATTATGTTTGACAGAAAAGAAAAGATACTGATTGTAGGTCTGGGACTCATAGGCGGCAGCTACGCACAGGGTTTCCGCAGGGCAGGATATTATGTGGGAGCTGTCACGCGCTCACAGGAATCAATTGACTATGCCCTTGAGAACGGACTGATAGACAGCGGGACCAACCGTCCCGACAGGGAATACATATCAAAGTTTGACTTGATAGTCTTTTCTCTATATCCCAAGACACTTCTTTCATGGATTAAAGAGAACCAAGCCATGATAAGACCTGGAGCCCTGCTTACCGATGTCACAGGCATCAAGTGCTCCGTGGTCTATGAGATACAGGGAATGCTGCGCCCAGACCTGGAGTTCATTGGTGCTCATCCTATGGCCGGACGCGAAGTCTATGGCGTGAAGAACGCGGATGCGGACATTTTCGTAGGAGCCAACTACATAGTGACCCCCACCCTCTCCAACACTCCGGCCGCCATAGAGGCATGCAGCCAGGTGGGCCGCATCCTCGGATTCGGCCGTATAGTAAGGCTCAGCCCTGAGGAGCATGACGAGATGATAGGTTTCCTGAGCCAGCTCACACACTGCATTGCAATAGCGTTAATGAACAGTCGCGAGACCGAACATCTGGCCCAATACACTGGTGACTCTTTCCGTGACTTGACCCGCATAGCACGTATCAACGACAAGATGTGGAGCGAGCTTTTCCTGATGAACAAGAAGGCCCTACTCAAAGAGATGGACCTCTTTATAGAACAGATCAAGAAAATACGTGATGCTGTCCAGGCCGATGACTTGCAGCTACTGCAGGATATGATGCGAAAATCAACAGAACGCCGTATATGTTTCGACAAAAAATGAGATTATCATGAACATGACATTCAAACGCCAGCTCTTCAGTCCGCAGGAGGTTAAGAAGATGTACCCTGTATCGGATGAGGCGACCGAAGCAAAAAAGAGAAACGACAAGGAGATAAAGGATGCATTCAGCGGGGTCTCGAACAAGCTCATCCTAGTGATAGGTCCATGCTCGGCTGACCGCGAGGACGCAGTGGTGGATTACATAAGCCGTCTGCGCCCGCTTCAGGACAAAGTTCAGGAAAAGATTGTAATCATTCCGAGAATATATACCAACAAGCCCCGTACAACCGGAGCCGGCTACAAGGGAATGCTGCATCAACCCAATCCGCTGGCAAGCCCCGATATCCTCAAGGGTCTGATAGCCATCCGCAAGCTGCACCTCAAGGCGCTCACCGAGACCGGGTTCTCCTGTGCCGACGAGATGCTCTATCCCGAAAACCACCAGTTTCTCTCCGACCTGCTTTCATACGTGGCAGTAGGAGCCCGTAGCGTGGAGGACCAGCAGCACCGCCTTACAGCAAGTGGACTTGATATCCCTGTGGGAATGAAGAATCCCACCAGTGGTGACCTCTCGGTCATGATGAACTCTATCCGCGCCGCACAAAGCAGCCACACTTTCATATATCGTGACTGGGAGGTTGAGAGCCTCGGTAACCCTTACACCCACGCCATTCTCCGGGGATTTGTGGACAATCACGGCACCAGCCATCCCAACTATCACTATGAGGACCTCAAGCGGCTCGTGGATTTGTACGAAGAGTCGCAGTATCTGCATAACCCGGCCGTAATAGTGGATTGCAACCATTCCAACTCCGGCAAAAAGTTCAAGGAGCAGATCCGGATTGCCAAGGAGGTGCTTCACAGCATGCGTTCCAACGACACCATCAAACGGATAGTGAAAGGTCTCATGATAGAATCCTATATCGAGGAGGGAGCCCAGGGACCCGGAGAGTGCATCTACGGCAAATCAATCACCGACCCCTGCCTGGGCTGGAAAGACACCGAACGCCTCATCCTGGAACTGGCGGAACTCCTGTAATCCCGGCAGGGTTTTGAATGATGCATTACAGTATGGTCAGTACCAATCCTGCCATCAGCCAGCGGCCGGGCTGTTCAATGAATGAATAGTCCCTGTATTTCACGTTTAGTATATTGGAGCAGGAAACATAGGCGTTCCAGCGGTTCTCCGTCCAGGTTATACGGCCGTCAAGGAGAGAATACGGCTCGTTATCCTGCCCCACTCTGTCCTGCCAGCGCCATGTGGCCGACAAGCCCAGCTTTGAGACCACATCGGCATCGGCCTGAAGCACTACCTTGTGCCTCAGGTACTCCATAGCATACTTGCTGGCCTTGACGGGGGTATCATATTTCTGATCCTGATGGATATAGGCATACTGGGCACTGAGTTTCCTCAGGAAAGAGAGGGAGCTTGCATACTCTCCGGGATAGAGGGCGCCCGAAAACTCCACTCCGCTGCAATCCACAGAAAAATTACCTGAACGGAAAGTCTTGCCATCGGGTTCATCGGCATATATCACCCAGTCAATCATATCGGTACGGCGGCTATAGAAGCCCTGCAGCTGAAGGTTGACTCCTTCTGTACGGTAACGCAGGCCAATATTAAGATCAGATGTCTTTTCAGGTTTGAGGTTTGTGGTGCCCTGTATGTTAGTGCCTGAGTAGAAGAGGTCCGTGAATGTGGGCATACGCAGGGCCTTATTCCATGAGGCGAACAGGGTGGTTCCGCTGAAAGGACGGTAAGAGAGGTCAATACCCGGATAGAGGCGCCAACCGTAATCAAGTGCTGTGTTCATATTGGCCAGCAGGCCAAAAGAAATGGTCAGGTCATCAAGCAGGATGTTGTGCTCAAGGAAAGCTGAGACATCAGTTCTGTCAGCAGCAAAACGGTAATCCAGCGAATCAACTGCATCAATGCCTCCAAGAGAGTAATACAGATGAGCGTCAAGCGGATAACCCAGTTTTGTGGAACGGATCATGTCCGTGCGCATTTCCAGCCCAAAAGAAGTCCGTCCCAACCTGCTGTCCACCCAACTATTGACAGATGCTGCCCATGTATCTACCTGATGGTAGTTCTCGCCGGCAGGACTTCCTTTGTGCCACTGATAGTGGTCAAACCAACGGTTCCATGATACCGACGGAGCCACATGAACCTGCCCTACCCTGAAATCCGATGTGACAGCTGCCATAATGCGCTCGTTGCTCTCCCACTGGTCAGTGCTGGCTGCCCCGTAGAATGTATTGGCTCCGAACTTGCGATAGCTGTAACCAGCCTGCATGTCAATTTTCATGCCGTTCTGACGGATGGATGAGTTCCAAAACCCGCGCCATGCAGTGAAATCACTGTTAGGAGTAGCACCGTCACTGCGGTTCATTCCGGCTGAGAATCTGTTTGAAAATGTGTTACTGTTACGGCCTAACCTGAGTCCATCCTCATCAAGTGAGAGTGAAAAACGTTTTTGTCCGGAATTGTTGTTCCCGCTTATGTCCAAACTGATGTCCGCTCCTGCCGTGCCGTACTGTCCGCCTGACAGATGCACCAGTCCGCCGTTGGCCTCTGCCTTGCGGGTCACTATGTTTATCACACCTGTAAACGCACTTGTTCCGAACACTCGTGCCGAAGGACCTTCAATTACTTCAATACGCTCAATGTCATATACGCTGACAGGAAAATCAGCAGTAAGATGTCCTGTGTGCGGTGAAGATATGTTCACTCCGTTCAGCAACAGGGTTATCTGATCAAAATTGCCGCCTCGCATGGATATGTCAGTCTGTACGCCCATCTCACCGCGCTGACGCACATCCACCCCTACGGCGTATTCCAAAAGGTCATTTATACTGTGGACCGAGGCAGCCTGAATGTCTTCCTGTGTCATGAGAGTAACCATACGCGGAGCCTGAACCTCAGCCAGCGGTACCCGGGAACCGATAATCTCAATCTCACCAAGACCGACAGTGAAACCATCCTCATCGATTCTGGCATCAGTGGATTCATCTACATCCGCATGCATAAAATCAATTGTTTCAACTTCAGATACAGCACTTGCCGAAATACTGCCAGGAATACAGCAGAACAGTGCATATACCACAGCACAGATGAATCCTCTTGTCATATTTTTTATTTTTGTTTGAAATATCCTCCCATTCGTTATTTAAAGGTCATGAGATTCAGTCCAGCAGCTCGGACAGTTTACTCTCCAGGTTCCTTCCGCGCAGGCCTACGGCCACTATAGTGCCGGTTGAGCATTCAATAAGGAAGTTGCTCGGGATGGAGTTTATACCATATTGTACCGCCACCTCATTGTTCCAGTACTTGAGGTCACTCACATTGACCCAGTTCATACTGTTGTCCTGCATGGCCTTAATCCAGGGTTCCCTCGCTCTGTCAAGTGAAACTCCGAGAATCTGGAAACCCCTGCCGGAATATTTTGAGTAAGCCTCCTTGATGAACGGGAGTTCTCTCATGCAGGGACCGCACCATGATGCCCAGAAATCTATGAGCACGTACTTGTTTCCGGGCTGTTTCATGACCTGGGATGCGGTTACGGGATTGCCGTCGGCATCGGTCTGCGTGAAATCCATAAAGGGCTGTCCTACTATTGTCTTTAGATGCTTGGAGGTACTGGTCTCAAGTGATTTCCAGAGACGGTCTTCCTTGACTGTTTCCGGAAAACGGTTAAGATAATCCATTATCTGCTGAGGTTCAAGAGCCTCGTATGAGAGTTCCCTCAGACAATAGAGACCGAACATATTGTCAGTATTCTCCTTGAGGCCGTTAAGCAACAGTCCGTTCCACTGACGGTCCATCTCCTCCTCTATACCCTCCATATCATGGGACTGTGCATACTCCTTGACCATCTCCACGGACCTCTGCTCAAGGGCTGACAGCAGGTCATTGGACTTGCTGCCTTTCACAACATACTGCTCAGCATCAGGGAGCTTGCTCATTACCAGTATGCCCGGCTCAAGGATGAACTCGCACTCGAAATCGGCCATACGGTGGTTGGGAGCAGTACATACCCAGGCCAGTGTGGGATTCTGCACCTCCCCACTGAATGAAAATGCACCGCCATCAACTGACATGGAGTCAATCACGTCGTTACCGCACACAAGCCAGACCATAGGTTCGTCACAGTCCTCAAACACACCTTTTAAAGTGTATAGGTTCTTATTTGTGCCGCAACCGGCAAGCAACATGGCGGATAACGCCAATACAACTCTGTTCGTTTTCATTTATGCCATACTTTTTCAATTCAGGCTGCAAATTTAAGAATCTGTTTACTTCCTCCTGCATTCTCACCGGCTCAACCACGAAAAAAATGGTATTTTTATATATTTTTGCAAATAGAAATACAAATTCAACTTATGGAAAAATATCCACACTATCTGGAAAGGCTTCAGGAGGCCACACGCAAATACTGGGACAAGCCAGCACTCAACAACATTGGCGGAGAGAGTTTCACCTACTCACAGATGGCCCGCTCTATCGCCCGCTTCCATATCATATTCGAGTATGCCGGAATAAAGAAAGGTGACCACATAGCTCTATGGGCTCAGAACGGAGCCCGCTGGGGATTCGCCTATCTGGCTGTTAACACTTACGAGACGGTGATAGTACCTATCCTGGCTGATTTCAAGCCAGAGAGCGTAATGGGACTTGTTAACCATTCAGAGAGCATAGTGTTGTTCACCGACTCTGACAAATGGGCCAGGATGGATATCAGTAAGATGCCAAAAGTCCGCGCTGCTTTCGATATCAACACCCTCAAGATGCTCTATTGCAATGACGATAAGATTTCCTATGCTTTTGAGCATCTTGACGAATTATTTGAAAACAAATACCCAAACGGATTCGGACGGGACGAAGTCATTTTTCCCACCGACAACTGGGATGACCTGTCAACGATAAACTACACTTCAGGCTCCACCGGTGATCCTAAGGGTGTGATGCTTACCTACCGTAATTTCTCGTCAATAGTGGATTACAGTCAGCGTCACGTTCCTGCCGGCGACAAGATGGTATCCATGCTCCCTATGGCCCATATGTACGGACTGGTTATAGAATTCCTCTACCCTCTCTCCAACGGCACATCCATATACTGGTTGGGGAAGGCACCTACACCGGCTACACTCATGAAAGCGTTCGCAGATGTAAAGCCCTATCTGCTCATAACAGTTCCGCTGGTTATGGAAAAGATCTACAAATCCAAGATCAAGCCCACCCTGGATAAGCCAGCAGTAAAGTTCATGCTCAAGGTTCCAGGTTTGAACAAACTGATTTACAACAAAGTCCGGGACGGACTTGTTCAAGCGTTCGGAGGTAATGTGGAAGAGTTCATTATGGGTGGAGCCGCACTGAACCCTGAGGTGGAGAGAATCCTGAAAAAGATAAAATTCCCCTATCTGGTGGGGTACGGTATGACCGAGGCTTGTCCTCTTCTGGCTTACGAGCATTGGACCAAGTATGTTCCAGGTTCATGCGGCAAGCCCGTGGATGTGGCTGAAGTGCGCATTGACTCAGAGGATCCGCATAATGTGGTAGGTGAAATCCAGGCACGCGGCGAAAATATCACGATAGGCTACTATAACAACCCGGAGGCCACAGCTAATGCTTTCACCGAAGACGGTTGGCTCAAGACCGGTGATCTGGGCATAATGGATGCTGAAGGCAACATATTCATCCGCGGACGTTCCAAGAACATGATATTAGGTCCTTCAGGACAGAACATATATCCTGAGGAGATTGAGGCTGTAGTGAACAACCAGGACTACGTGTTGGAATCCGTAGTTGTAGATCGCGGCGGCAAGCTGGTGGCTCTTGTCTATCTGGACGAACAGGCCATAGCCAAGTCGCTGCTTGATGCTGAGGCCAAGGACTCCATCCCCGACAACATACGTCTGGCTTCCAACCGGCAGCTTCCTGTTTATAGCCAGTTGGCCAAGGTGGAAATCCGGGATGTACCGTTTGAGAAGACTCCGAAAATGTCTATCCGCCGCTTCCTGTACAAATAATCAAGACTATTCAAAAAATTCAGCCGGACTGTGGCTTCATTCAGCAACAGTCCGGCTAATTCATAAATCCGTAATAATTCTCCGATCAGTATGATATTTTAGGCTCGAGTTCCTTGGCCTGAGCAATCATCTTTTCAATCTCGGCTACAGAGGGAACTCTGTTGCAGAGGTTCTTGGCCTCGTTAACCTGAACCAGCTTAGGCTGGAGATTAGCGGGAACCCTGTGACGGAACTCCTTTACGGTGTCGACACCTGCTGCCTCAAGCAGTTCGGCAAACTGACCTGCTATTCCGTTGATGCGGAAAAGGTCTGAATGGTTTGTCCACTTAAGGATAAGTTTCTCAGAAATGCCGGTTTGCTCTGCTACTGCCACACGGCCTTTCTTGGCTGCACATTTCTCCAGAAGATCATCAGTTGTCTTAATGCCGACAGCTATCAGTTTCTCTGCGTAAGCGGGTCCGATACCCTCAATCTGATCAATTTTATAAGCCATAATCGTTAGTTTTTTAGGTTATGTAATAGGTTATGTAATCAGTAAATAGTTTTTTTCACTCCAAAGCTAACAAATCTTTATGACAATTATTCAATATGCTGAACAATTTTATATTATTTCTTAAATAGCATGGGAGCAAATGTATTCAGATAGAGCCTCCAGTTGGCCCATACGTGACCGCCATCGGACTTGTAGAAGATGTGGTCCAGACCGCAGTCAGTAAGAGTCTTGTCAAGTGTAACTGCACCGTCCCACAGAAAATCAGTGGTACCGCAAGCAAGAAAATAGAGTTTCACGCCAGCCTTCTTGAGTGTGGTTATCTGCTCAGGGGTTGCACTTCCTGCAGCTGAGAGAGGACAGATATAGTCAAACATGGAAGGATAGAGGATGGAAGCTGTGATTGTATGACCGCCACCCATGGAAAGACCGGCAATGGCACGTGACTCGGGCTTGGCATTTACACGGAATTCCTTTTCTATGAATGGAACAATCTCTTCACACAGACTCTTGACATATGCGTTCTGCAATGACGGGTCACGGAAATTAAGGTCGCTTGTGGGAAGGCCGAGAGTCTGGGCTGCCTGCTGATTGGGGTTACCGTTAGGCATGACCACAATCATGGGCTCGGCAAGTCCTTTCTCTATCAGATTGTCCAGAATCTGTGCGGTACGGCCCATTGATGTCCAGGCCTCCTCATCGCCACCGGCTCCATGAAGCAGGTAGAGAACCGGGTATTTCTTCTTGGGGTTCTTTTCATAACCGTATGGAGTATATACAGTAAGACGACGGTTAATATTGAGAATCTTGCTGTCATACCACTTATAGGTGACTGTTCCACGCTGGTTTGCCTCAAAATAGTTCTCAGTACGCTCTCCAGGAACTATCAGCATGTTCAGGTAACGGGTTCCGTCACGCTGTACGAAATAGTTCTGAGGGTCATTCACAGAAACACCGTCAACCACAAAGTTGTATGTGTAGATTTCAGGCGATGGGGTATCGACCGTTACTTCCCAGACACCATTCTGACCCTTCTGCATGGGAATGCTGCCGTTAATCCAGTTACCAGCCAGATTCACTACAGTAGCATAGTTGGCATTCAGACGGAAAGTTACCTTATCACCATTCAACTCAGGAGAGACCACCTGCTGACGGCCACCGAAATTGAAGTTGGAAAGCTCCTGTGATACTACCGGAGCAGATACCATAGCAGCCAATGCTGCGAACAAAAAGACTTTTCTCATAAATAACATAGTTTTAAAATCCATAGTTTGTTTTACAAAAATAGGTAAAATACTTTTGATTGTAAGAACCTGTCTAAAAAATTCGAAAACAGATTCTATGTACAGAACGTTTTTTTTGTTAAGACATTTACGATATTTGCACAGATTAAAACAAAACATATACAAATATGAGAATCATAAGGACATTATCATTGCTGGCAGTGCTGTCTTTCACTATCTCAGCCGCAGCGCAGGAGAGTTTCAGGGTACGTGTGGAACAGCCACAGCATGGAAGCGTAACGGTTACGCCAGCCATACCTGCCGACGGACAGGTTAAGGCCGGAACCATACTGAATGTGAATGTAAAGGTTACAGATTCAGGCTGGGCTTTTGACAGCGGTTACTGGCTGTCAACGGACAATGGAATGTTCTACCCCACCTACAAGGAGTCCATGAAGCAGGATTTTCAGGTCAAGGTTGACAACAACATGAGTATCGGTGCATCCATAATTGAGTCGTCACGTCTTACAGGATTCCGTACCGTTCAGGATGTGGTATATGCTCAACCTGGAGTAAAACCACTAAAATACGACGTTTTCATTCCGGACGGAGCAAAGGACCTGCCGTGCATTGTGATAATACACGGTGGCGGATGGTCATCAAACGATGAGAACATCATGCGTGGACTTGCCCGTGAACTGATAAAGGACGGCAGTTATGTTGTGGCAAGTATTGATTATCGTTGGGTAGGAACACGTGACGGCGATGCCAATCCCAATACAATGAATCAGCTCATTGAGGACTGTTACGGTGCAATACTGCACATACGCGAGCATGCAGCCGAGTACGGCATCAACCCCAAAAGGATTGGTGTTACAGGCGACAGCGCTGGCGGACATCTGTCTTCATGCATGATTGACTTGGCTGATATGATAGGCGATGGAGGTTTCGGCATCAAGACGGGAGTGTACCGGTTCAAACCTACATACATGCCCAAGGGTATGTCCGCAAAGAAGGCACGCAAGCAGCTCACCAAGTCAATCAAGGCCGCAGCTCCCAGTTATGGGGTATTTGACCAACAGAGCCTGAGAAACTTTATTTCAGATCTTGATGAGGAGGGACAGAAATCCGTGACTCCAGACTGCAACATTCCGCAGGCCAAGAAGCGTAAAGCGCCTCAATATCTGGTGCTCGGCACGCAGGACCGCACCGTACAGCGCCCACCTATGGAACTTTACGTAGAGCATCTCCAGCAGGCAGGACAGAGGGCCGAGCTTGACATAGTGGAAGGAGCAAGTCATGCATTTTTCGACTGGAAGCCGGACCAGGGCACCAAGAACACCTTCGCCCGTTTCGGTGTTCCTTACGCAGAAAAAATGAAACAATTCTTTGACGAAACGCTCTGATTTCCCGTCCTCACCTGACACAGGAATCATACGACGACCGTCAGTTCTATACTATAATGGGATGACGGTCGTTTTTTGTCCGATATTTGTTCAAATCAAACCGTCATTTCACCACATGGCGGTTGTTTTTTGCCACAAAAGCAGTTCAAGCCTGCCACAAACAGGGTATTCAGAGAAGTGACCCGGTGAGAGACAAGTACCTTTGCATCCCGATAAGCCCGTGGCCGGGTTGCCCGGCAAAGGGATTTTTGTTTAACCTCTCATGACCGGGATGCCCGGTACAGGGAAAAAATCAAATTAAAAATGTACGACATTTCTTTTATCAAGAGATTCGAGAACACAGTAAAGAAACACTGGAACGACCCCGCTCTGGATGACTTCCACCACAGCTCTGCCACTTACGGTCAGCTGGCCGCACAGATTGAGGCCGACCAACTGCTCTGGAAGGCTGCAGGTATTAGAAAAGGTGATAAGATTGCACTCAACGCCAAGAGTTGCGCAGGCTGGATAAAGACCTTCATGGGGGTGATGACAGGCGGTTACGTGGGTGTCCAGCTATTTGACGGATATACCCCCACTGATACTATGAGCCTGGTTAATCACTCCGATAGCGTACTGCTCTACACAGAAAAGCGCCTGTTTGACAAATTCGACTTCAGTCAGATGCCTAATCTTATAGGCGTCATAGATGTCCACACAGGTGAGCTTCTAGCCAGCCGCGGCATTTTCAGCGATTTATATATGAACCGTGAGCAGCTGATGCAGCAGGCTCATCCTGCCGGTTTCCGCCTTGAGGACTTTGGCTACACCGACCGTGATGCCGATGAGATGTGTGCCATCAACTACACATCGGGCTCCACAGGCAACCCCAAAGGAGTGATGCTGACCGTACGCAACTTCAGCGTGAATGTTTATCTGATTCCGCGCCACTTCCCATACCGCGAAGGTGAGACCTATCTGAGCGTTCTGCCGTTTGCACATATTTTCGGAATGATGTATGATGCAGTTGAGCCACTGTGCTTAGGTATGCATCTTCATGTTCTCGGTCTGCCGCCTGTACCGTCATATCTTAAGCCGGCTCTTGCCGAGGTCAAGCCAAACGTATTCTTTGCCGTTCCGCTCATCCTGGTCAAGATGCTTGACAACACCATAGGCGAGTTTGTAAACAGCAAATCCGGTAAACAGAAACTGGCTGACTACAAGAATAATCAGGACTACTGCAAGGCTCTACGCACAATATTCATGTCAGGATTCGGTGAGAACATCGAACTCCTTGTAACCGGTGGTGCCGCAATGGCATTCGAGCTGGAGGACCTGATGGCCCAGAAGCTGGAGATCCCGTTTGTGACCGGCTACGGTATGACAGAGGCCTGCCCCACCATATCCATAGGCCATAAAGGCAGCTACAAGATGAAATCAGTGGGCGAGATTGTCCCTGAAGGTATTGAATGCCGCATTGATTCCGGTGATCCGGAACACATTCCCGGTGAGGTTATTATAAAAGGTGACTGCGTGTTTACCGGTTACTACAAGAACCCGGAGGCTACTGCCGAGGTTATTGATGCCGACGGCTGGTTCCACACCGGCGATATGGGCACCATGGATAAGGATTACACCGTATTCCTGGCCGGCCGATGCAAGAACATGCTGCTGTCAGCCAACGGTCAGAACATATTCCCCGAGGAGATTGAGGTGGTGCTGAACGCCCTGCCCTACGTACAGGAGTCTATCATTGTGGACCGCAAGGGGCATCTCACTGCTCTCATCGTTCCCAACGTTGATGAGGTTGCTGCAAGCGGAATGGACAATGACGCCCTGAATGCCGTTATGGCCGGCAACATTACCAAGCTGAATCAGGAGATTCCCGCCTACTCTCATGTAGATGGTTTTGAACTCAAATTTGAGCCTTTTGTGAAGACTCCTAAAGGCAGCATCCGCCGTTTCATGTACAAGTAATATTTAAGGAGTACCTTTGCGGCACTTTTATTAAGAACAGAAAAAATGACAGAAAAAAGAGTAGTTATTACCGGCATGGGCGTTTTAACATGCATCGGTAAGAATATAAGTGAGTTTAAGGACAGTCTGGAGAACGGCCGTTGCGGTATCAGCAAGATAGAGGGTCTGGACCGTTTTGGTGAACTTACGGTTCATGTGGCAGGTCAGGTAAAGGATTTCAAGCCCATGGAGCTGGGTATGGATCCGGGCAGCGTCCGCCGCAGTGACAGGTTCAGCCAGTTTGGCATCTGCGCCGCCATCCAGGCAATGGAGCAGAGCGGTCTCAAGGCCGGCGACAACATTGAGCCGGGCCGTCTGGGCTGCTACGTAGGCTCAGGTATAGGTGGCATGCAGACATTCATTGACCAGACTCTTGTTATGGCCAATGAGGGTGCCAAGCGCGTATCACCGCTGTTCATCCCCGAGATGATAGGTAACCTGGGTGCCGGCAACATAGCCATCAAGTTCAACGCACAGGGCCCCTGCCTGCCGGTAGTATCGGCCTGCGCCACCAGCACACACGCCGTAGGTGAGGCTTTCCGCGCCATCAAGTACGGTATGGCCGATGCAATCATCACCGGAGGCACCGAAGCCGCAGTCAACGAGCTGGCTATAGGAGGATTCGCCAACATGAAGGCTCTGACAACGGCCGAGAACCCGGAGGAGGCCTGCCTGCCGTTCGATGCCCGCCGCGGCGGATTCGTAATGGCCGAGGGTGCCGGAATACTTATCCTTGAGGAGTATGAGCATGCCGTTAAGCGCGGAGCACACATAATTGCCGAGGTTTGCGGTTACGGAAACACCTGCGATGCTTACCACTACACCGCACCACGTCCCGACGGCACCACTACAGCCGCATCACTGAGCCAAGCTCTCACCGAGGCCGGTTACCGTAACGACGGCCTGCTGTACATCAACGCCCACGGCACCGGAACCCACATGAACGATGCCTGCGAGACCAAGGCCATCAAGATAGCACTGGGCGAGGAACAGGCACGCAAGGTTATGATAAGCTCCACCAAGTCCATGCACGGCCACATGCTGGGCGCCACAGGTGCTGTGGAACTGATTGCATCGGCCATAGCACTGGAGAGCGGCGTTCTGCCTCCCACCATAGGCTATAAGGAGCCTGATCCTGAGTGTGACCTGGATTATATTCCTAACACCGCCCGTAAGGTTCAGGCTGAGTATGCTATGTCATGCTCACTGGGATTCGGCGGTCATAATGCAACAGTAGTTCTTCGCCGTTACAATGGATAAGGAAGGACTGATGCAGATTATGCCCCACAGGGAGCCTATGCTCCTTGTGGACCAATCGGAACTGACTCCAGACGGTGTGGTATCGGAATACACCATCCCTGATGACCCCTACTTTACTCACGGACACTTTCCCGGCAACCCTATAGTTCCGGGAGTTATACTATGTGAAATAATGGCCCAGGGCAGCGTGCTGCTTTTTCAGGAACAACTAAAAGGAAAGCTGGCTCTCTACGCAGGAATGGACAAGGTTCGCTTCAAGAAGAGTGTCTATCCGGGAGACACCGTCCGAGTACATTCAAGGATACTGAACTGCCGAGGAGCGTTCCTTTCAGTAGATGCATACGCTGAAGTGGGCGGAGAACAATGCTGCAGCGGCCAGCTATCATTCATGTTGGTTGACAAACAGAAATAAATGGAAAAGTGTGTAAGAAAGATTAAGGTTGACAGCTATGATACTGACTTCAGGGCTGAGATAAAACCTCACTGCCTACAGAACCATCTGCAGGAAATGGCATACATAGGTTCATCCATGCTTGGTGTGGGATTTAACACATTAAATCCAATGAAGCTTTTCTGGGCGATACTCAGACTGCATATCAGGATTGACCGCATGCCAAAATGGGGTGAAGAGTTAACGTTCAGCACTTGGCATCGTAAACAGTCAGGACCTCTATACACACGAAACTTCACCGTAACATCCGAAAACACAGAAATGATGGTACGTGCATCAACCGTCTGGACTATTATGAACATTGAATCAAGAGGCGTTGACAGGCATCTTAAACTTGTAAATGACTCAATGGCCATCGATGAGGATGTGTTCGAAAATGACTGTATCAAATTAACCATTCCTCATGACATCAATATGGAACCACGCGGTGAACACCGTATAGTTTATTCTGATATTGATGTGAATCGTCATGCAAACAACGCTATGTACCTGAGTTGGGTGTTTGACCTTTTTGGTATGGATTACATGTCAAAGCATAGGTTACATGACATCCAGATGCAGTATGCACATGAGATTCATGAAGGTGACACAGTATCATTACTGATGGGAACAAACTCTGAAGGTATCTGGTTTATCAGGGGAAATGTGGGTGATATAAACTGTTTTACCGCACGTATTGAAATGGAAGAAGCGCTGGAATGAGCGCTTCTTTTTTTCATTTGACCATCCTGACATCAATTCCGATAAGCTGTCCGGGAATCGGTGAAAGATCCGTCTGGCTGTAATGATAAGGTATGAGCACTTTGGGCTTGATGACCTTGGCAGCCTTGACACACTGATCCACCGTCATAGTATACGGTTGATTCACAGGCAGGAAAGCCACATCAATATCTTTAAGATCAGCCATCTCCGGGACATCCTCAGTATCACCTGCCACATAAACTCGCAAGCCGTTGATACTAAATACGTAACCATTGCCATTACCCTTGGGATGGAAGTTTTCTCTTCCAGGTGTGGTGTTGTATGCGGGAACTGCATCAACCCTAATCCCATCAGGAAGATTCACGCTCTGACCGTTAGTGATGACTGTTCCCTTGCCTATCGCGTCATGAACTTTACCATTTACATAAATGACAGTATTTTTATCCGTAAGGGCGGTGATGGCGCTATTGTCCATGTGGTCACCATGCTCATGCGTAACGAAAACGGCATCGGCTTTTGGGAATTCCGTAGCATAATCAGTATGCTTACCGTGTTCAGTCACTGGATCTACATGGATTGATATTCCCTTGTGACGTATGCACAGACTGGCATGCTTTATGAAAGTTATGTTTATCTGAGAACCGTCATCTGCACCAAATGTCATTACCTGATAGAGAGTTACAGGCTTACCAGCCTCAATCCACGCAGTATAGCCGCCATCCAGATTGATTACCTCATATCCTTCCTTTCTTAAGGCATCGGCTGCCTCAGCACTGCGGCGACCACTGCGGCAATATACATGCAAGGGTTCTTTCTTGTCAAAAGTTCCCAATACTTTATCTAAAAAACCATCGGACTGCCAATCTATATTGACCGCACAAACCAGATGGCCTTCTTCATATTCCTGGGCTGTACGGACATCTATAATCCTAATGTCGGACGAACGCTCTATAGATTCACTGAATGAGGCTGGATCCAGGTCCGCATTCTTACCTGCGCATGACAGGAATCCCAAAAAAGAAAAAGCCATGACCGTAGCTATTATCTGTTTCATGTTCATGCTGTTTGTTATATATTTTCATGCAAACTTAGCAATTCTTTTCCGTAACACTATCTGTTTTTATTGCAAAATGAAAATAATATCATCAAAGTGTTGCAGATTCAAAAACATAACGTACATTTGCAGGTGTAACGAACGTAAAACTGACAGAATGATTAATTTCAGTACATATTGGTGGTGGCGGTTCTTACAACTGGATTAAGTCGTAGGAGGTTGACGCTCTGTATGTAAACAAAACATAATCGGGCCTTGCCGCAGCTGCGACGAGGCCCGAATCATTTTCATAACGGCAAAAGCTTTAAATGAACCAACAAATAAAACAACTTAAACCAAAACTACTATGAAACAGAAAAAGTTTTTATTGAACGAAAGCGAGATTCCAAAGGCATGGTTCAACATCCAGGCCGTGATGCCCAACAAACCTATGCCTTTCCTGCACCCCGGCACACATCAGCCCCTTAAGGCCGAGGACTTCTACCCCATTTTTGTAAAGGAGTGTGCTGACCAGGAACTTAACCAGACCGATGAGTGGATTGAGATACCCGAAGAGATCCGCCAGCAGTACGCAGCTTACCGCTGCACTCCGCTGGTTCGTGCATATGACTTTGAGGAAGCTCTGGGAACTCCCGCACACATATATTTCAAGAATGAGAGCGTATCGCCAGCAGGTTCACATAAGCTCAACTCAGCTCTGGCACAGGCTTACTATGCCAAGAAGCAGGGTCTAACCAACGTTACCACAGAGACCGGTGCCGGCCAGTGGGGCGGTGCATTGAGCTATGCTGCCAAGAAGTTCGGCATTGAGTGCGCTGTCTATATGGTTAAGGCCAGCTACAACCAGAAGCCTTACCGCCGTTCCATCATGCAGACTTTCGGTGCCGCCATCACCCCGTCTCCCTCTATGTCAACCCGCGCAGGTAAGGACATCCTTACCGCCAACCCTAATGACCAGGGCTCTCTGGGTTGCGCCATATCCGAGGCTATAGAGCTGGCTGTCACCACCCCGGGCTGCAAGTACGTGCTTGGTTCGGTACTCAACCACGTATGCCTGCATCAGACCGTTATAGGTCTTGAGGCTGAGAAGCAGATGGCTCTGGCCGGTGAGTATCCCGATATCATCATTGCATGCTTCGGTGGCGGTTCAAACTTCTGCGGACTGGCTCTGCCGTTCATGCGTCATAAGATCAGCGGCCAGAAGAACACCCGCTTCATTGCTGCCGAGCCCGCATCGTGCCCCAAGCTGACCCGCGGTAAGTTTGAGTATGATTTTGGCGATGAGTCAGGTATGACTCCGCTGCTGCCTATGTACACCCTGGGTCACACATTCAAGCCCGCTACCATTCATGCCGGTGGTCTGCGCTACCACGGTGCAGGTGTGGTGCTAAGCCAGCTGATGAAGGACGGCTATATGGAAGCTGTGGATATTGAGCAGACCGAATCATTCAAGGCGGGTGTGCTGTTTGCACAAACCGAGGGTATCATACCCGCTCCCGAGAGTTGCCACGCTATTGCCGCTACCATCCGTGAGGCTCTAAAGTGCAAGGAGACAGGCGAGCAGAAAACCATTCTCTTCAACCTCTCCGGTCACGGATTCGTAGATATGTCGGCCTATGACCAGTACATATCGGGCGAACTCCAGGACTTCCACATCAGCGATCAGGAACTTGCAAAATATATGGCAAGTGCCGACGCCTTGAACAAGTGATACTTACTATCAGTTTTCTGACAAAGAAACAAAAGAGGCTATTCCAATTAAGGACTGGCCTCTTTTTGTTTGTATAACCGGTAATGATTTCCGGAACCTATTCGATAAATATGCTGACAAAACTATCAGCCGGCATATACAGTTTCAGTTTACCGTCATGGAATTCTATACACCTGGATTCTGAGTTACTATCTGAACTCGTGATGCGCACGAACGCCTTGGAAGCCGACTCCGGCAATCCGGAAATCACAGCATGGCATGAAGCTGCATTATTTACAATATGAACGGCCGCCAGTCCTGTAGCGGGGTTATAGAAAGCGGCGGTATTGATATTGTCCTTGTCACATACCGTGGGAATTGAAAAAGCGTTTTCGGGGGTCATGGACAACTGTTTCAGGTTCCAAAACCTCTGTGTCGGACGAAGCGGTCCTTCAGAGCCGTATATGCCGTCTCCCCACAGTATAGAATAGTCCGATGTGAGCTGCCATTGCAGTATACTGAGAGGCTGACAGATAGCACAGATACGGGTATAGAGGTTTATTTCATACAGCGCAAATGTAGTCTCGTTGAATATTGATGCATACTGATGAGCTGCTGCATCGGTACTACCTTCACCTATTATAAGAGGAACATTTATTTTTCTGGCTGCCGCAGCCCATTTGCCAAGGGTTTCGTCATCACATCCTCTCCACGAATGGAAAGATATAGCACCAACATATTTATGAGCCGATGTATCATTCAGTGTCGGAACGATAAAATCAAATGTAGTGGCATCGGAATTGTCACCAAGCAACATTCTGGTCTTAAAGTCAAGACTGGCCATATATTGACCGAAACCTTTGATGAAATCACGGTGTTCCTCTGGCGTATGGACTACATTTATTCCTAAGTCAGATTCATTGAATGAGAAATAATCAGCTTCCACGCCCCATTCCCTCTTCAGATACAACAGGTAACTGGCAAGAGACTCGTAAATGCGATCATGCATTTCGGGTTTCAAAGAATAAGCGAACGATGTTCCGTCAGAGCGTGTCGTAGAATTGCATGCCCATCGTGGCGGGAACCAGCAACTGACAATCACGGGAATTCCTTCTCTTTTCAGGCGTTGTGCCGTTTCAGCGCTTTCGAGTATATGAGCAGGAACGGTTTTGCCGAACAGTTTACCTGTATCACTTCCACCTGACTGCTGCAGGAACTGATCCCATTGAGACCACGGCATCTCAACCCTTCCGAATGCCACACGCATATTGTTGAGACAGTAGTCTATGACTTTTGGATCCTTAAGTGAGTTCTGAATACGGAAGTTACCTCCGAAGCCTGCAAATACCCGTCCGGGATTGGTTATATCCAAAGATACTGAAACGTCTTCATGATGACGTTGACAGTCAACTTTCATCGTTGCATTGAGTTCTGACTGCCTGCCGTTGGCAAGATCTGGCATCAGGGTAACAAAAAGCACCTTGTTATCTTCTTCCTCACGGACAAAACTCTTGACGTTTCTGTCAAAAACCAATTCAATATAGCACTCAGTCGTTTTTACGGTAACCTTCCTACCTGAGATTTTTATTTTAGAATCGGAATAAAGCTTTGATGCAAAACTCATGCAAAAATAAGCAGAACCGTCCGATTTTTCACCACCGGTTACTTCCCAAGCAAGTTTTACGGTTGTTTCATCGACATCAGTGACAGTCTGGCTGAATCTAGTCCCTTCCTTCATTGTTATCTGAGTAGACTGTGTCGGACCTTCTCGCCTATAACGGACACCATTCTGTTTCTCGCGGCCGGTGGATTCTATTTTTCCGCCTGGAGTACCAACCCGAAGAGTAGATTCAAAATCAATGAGTTCACCATCTACACGAACACCAGTAATGTTGCTCCAAGCCATAACTTCAGTATGAACAGTTTCCGGAAGCAGACGCCTATTGAGTTCATATGCCACACGACTGTTATGATATGGGCAGTTCCACATACTTGCCTTGTCTTCACGCAAAGGTCTCCCTTGACCGTCCAAATATTTGAACCAACCGCCATTACGGTTATCAATAAAGTGTTCCTTTATATAATTCCAAGTCTTGACGGCATTATCATAATATTTACGTTCCCCGGTTATCTGCCAGGCATTGATGCATCCAATGACAGTCTCGCACTGCGGCCACCACGACTTTTCACCACTTATTCCTGATTCAGTCTTCTCATACCTCATCAATCCTTCAGGAGTCATACCTTCGGAAAGTGCCACATCTACCATCTCAACGCTTTGCTTGCGTATTTTGGCCAGCAACTCATTGTCACCAAGCACCTCAGCCGCCTCGCATAAAAGCCATGATGTCTCTATGTCATGACCATATGAATCAACATGTCCTATCGGTTCCCAATCATCTGTACAAAACAGAATCAGATGTTTGTTTTCAGGACTGTATAACCTTCTCTGGAGGATATCCAACAGTTCGTACAGCCTCTCGCGTAAAGTAGAGTCCGGCCAAACCTGATATAGAGTAGTCAGAGCTTCCATTAAATGAATGTGTGTATTCATGGTTTTTGTAGCCCCTGCCATTCTGTCCACTCCCAATGTTTTAGTTGGGGTCCAGTCGCGGCTGAAAGCCTCAATGTAACCCTGTCGTCCTTGATCGTGAACATGCTCCTCAAGCGTGCGGAACAGGCCGATTGCCGCTTGAAGGCTTCGACGGTTACCTGTAGCCTGGAAATGTTCCGCTAATCCATAAATCCCAAATGCTGTGGCATATGTCTGTTTTGTATAATCCTTGACACGCCCCTCTGAATCAAGACTCCAAACCACTCCTCCGTACTTGGGATCAATAAAATGATCTATAAAATAACCGGCAGCCCTATCTGCAGTTTTCCGATAGGAATCAAAACCGTAATGACGGAATGCTTTGGAGAAAGTCCATAAGATTCTGGCATTTAAAATGGAACCCTTGTCTGAACCAATATTGGGGTTTCCTTCCACATTGGCAGAACCGTAAAATCCTCCGTCAGGGTCAATCATATGCTCCATCCAGAACGGAAGGATATTACCTGTCAAATCGGACTCCACTTCATTTCTGAATTGGTTCCTTTCATCTATTGTCTGTGGATAGAGGTGAGTATTACACATAGCCAATACAATTAAAAAAAACAAAAATTGATACTTCTTCATTATAATTGCGGTCTTAAGTAATCTGCCTTCCTATTTAAAACAAGACAAAAAAGCAAGCATACATCTTAATATAAACATGCACAACACACGAAATATGCGCTTTTTTATCTATGTTGCAAAATTAGCCAATGATTCTTTACTGCAAGCTACAATAAAGACAAATCAAGACATATAAAAGACAACAGTTCAGTGGAGTCCATCGACATTGACAATTTGTCTGAAAAATATCCCGATATGTCCGATATATTGCTTCTGTCAAAGATTAAAAAGTCTAAGTTTGTAATCGATAGAAAAATGGGCTTGTAGTTCAGGTGCCATCTAAATAAGTAGAAAATGAAAAGGTTATTTACAAAAATCAGTGCTGCGGCCTGTGTTTCATTGCTCATTATGAACGTGTCAGGTTGCTTTAAGGAGAATCATCCGGGCACTTATTACACTTTCACAGGTGAAACTATAGCAGACTTCCTTAGTAACAGGGAATCTTATTTCAGCAGTTTCATTGAAGTGTTGAAAAGGGCCGGACTTTGGGGAGAAATGCGTACTTACGGTCAGTATACATGTATGGCACCCACCAATGAAGCTATTGAGCTTTTTTTGGAAGAGAGAAATCTTTCCAGCATATCAGATCTTACGGTTAAAGAGTGTGACACGATAGCCAGGACACACTTGATAGCAGACGCATTCTATCTGGCGGATATTGTAGAAGGTGCACTGCCATTTCCTAACATGCTTGACAGATATCTGATATACACATGCGATTCTACCGAAACCGCCGAAGGTGATAATAAGGTTATTTATAAAATCAACAGGTCTGCAATTTTTCTTGAGAGGGATGATACCCTCCAAAATGGTGTAATGCACATAGTTGACCGCGTAATACAACCCAGTAACTCATTCCTGCCTGATGTCATGAAAGAAGACTCTACCATAAGCATTTTCTATCAGGCACTGATTGCGACAGGTCTGAATGACTCTCTTGTCAAACATATAGACCCAAAATATATTGAACCGGGAGAAGATTCATGCACAACCGGATATTTCAGGGAAGTCACTTCAAGCGGCGAAAGGGAGAACAAGATCTGGCCTGCAAAACGGTATTTTAAATATACTGCTTTCGTGGAACCGGATCGCGTGTATAGATCTCACGGTATCAATAACCTTGAAGATCTTGCAGCATACGCCAAACAGATATATGACCAATCATATCCTAACGACGCCTCTCTGTATGACGATGATTACACAAACCGAAAGAATCCGCTCAACAGATTCATCTCATATCACATACTGCAATTCGGACTCAACTATAATGATATGAACATAACCGATCCTCAGATAGTGAGCAATTGCATAAAACCTGCGGAAATTGATATGGAAGATTTTTACGAGACTCTGGCGCCGCATACAATCATGCGAATCAGCACTCCACACTATCGTGGAAACACCTTTCCATTCATCAACAGGAAAGGACCTGCCAAAGCTGTTCAGGTTCGTGGAGCACAAGTCCTACCTCCGTCACAGGGATATATGGACCAGACTGCACTAAACGGTCAGTATCACTACATTGACGACATAATATCCTATAGTAAAGAGACGAGAGAGAATACCCTGAACACGAGAATCAGAATTGCAAGCGGTACTCTTTCGCCAGACATAGTCAATTCCGGAGCTCGGACGCGACCAATAGGCTCGACCAGAATTGCTACCTGTTTCAAGGCCGGGTTCCTGGCCAACTTTGATTATAAGGAAGAGGTTCCCGTCGTCTTCCGTAATCTTGGCGGAACATACAACTGTTATTATGGAGGTGAACTGGTCATGGAAGGCATTTACGATGTAACTATGAAACTGCCACCTGTACCCACAGGAGCAACGTATGAAGTTCGTCTCTCATTCTATGCCGAGGCGGGACGCGGGGTTTCTCAAATATACCTTAACGACGTACCTTGCGGCATTCCTCTTGACCTGAGATTAACCGGTGACAATCCTAAAGTAGGCTGGATAAGTGATACCGAACTAGGCGATGAAGAAACAATAGAGGCCTATGACCATGCCATGCACAACCGTGGCCTGATGAAAGGCATTGACAGCTATCAAGGTTGGGACGTCCAGCGCGAGAACCTGCACATGCTTCGCTCTATCCTGGTCACAGACTATTTTGAACCAGAGAGGGATTATTATCTACGTATCAGACAAGTACTGGATAATGACAAAACAACTTTCCAGATGGATAATCTTGAGATAGTTCCCAAAAGCGTATTTCAGGGAGAAATTCCTGAGGACCGTCATTGAAACCATCGATTCAGAAAATTTTATATGAAATAAATACCAGAATTAAAGATGATTTAAAAAACATATACAGTATGAAAAGGAAGTATTTGACAACATTGGCAGCTTTGGCTGTTATGATTGGAATTAACGCTCAACAATGGTCTCCGTCAGATCCGCAGGCTACCCCCGAAGCAAAAGCATTGTTTACACGGCTGCTAAATCTGCAGAAAAAGGGCTGTATGTATGGACATCAGGACGATCTTCTTTACGGATACAACTGGTGGAACGAGCCAGGCAAATCCGACACCAAAGAAATAACCGGAGACTATCCTGCATTAACTGGATTTGAATTGGGAGAACTTGAGTTGGGCGGAGAAAAAAGTTTGGATGGTGTAAATTTCAACCATATTGTGGAACGTGCCAAATGGTTTTACAAACAAAATGGGATAATAACCATAAGTTGGCACGTAGTAAATCCGATATCGTCTAAATGGCCAGGCAAGAAAGAACCAAACGGAGCCGGTTCTGCATGGGATGTTGGTTTCCTGTCTGTCGATGGAAACAATGCTGTCCGTTCAGTGTTACCGGGAGGACCAGACAATGCCATGTTTAACAGTTGGCTGGACAAGTTGGCCTCATTCTTCATGCGTTTAAGGGATGACAACGGTAAACTGATACCTTTCATATTTCGCCCATGGCACGAGCATACCGGTAATTTCTTCTGGTGGGGAAAGACGCGCTGCACCGATGATGAATATGCACAATTATGGCGTTACACTGTGGACTACCTGAGAGCGAAGGGATTACACAACATACTGTTCGCATATAATACTGACAAATTCTCCACAGCCGAAGAATACATGGCGGGCTACCCTGGCGACGAATACATAGACATGCTCACGTTTGATTTCTATGGACAAGGCGAGCAATTCAACCGCAATGTGGAGAATGCGCTCAAAATATCGACTGACATTGCTGCCAAAAAACATAAATTGCACGCATTATCTGAATGCGGGCCCCTGTCAGTGGATCTTCAGAACATCCTGACCAAGTTTGAAACTTCATACGCTCTAACTTGGCGCAACGCCACGAGGAATCAGAACAATCCATCAGGTGAGCCACTAAGAATCAACCCCAACGATCCAATTAAGATCATGAAATCCAATAAACATTTCCTGTTCCTTAATGACATAAAAGATGTAAAATGAAAAAGAACATTTTTATATTGGCAATTGCGATAGGATTGACAACCACGCTTTGTGCCCAGACTCACTTGCCGGATTTCACGAAGATGAATTTTGGGTGTGACGGCAACAGCATTACTTCAGGTAATCAGTGGTCTGCCACGGTAGTAAAAACATTGGGATTTGCCACTCACCATAATGTAGCCGTAGGTTCATCCACATGGGCATGCCATTCTGATACACAGAACTATGGTGAGGATGGATTTGCTGGGATTTCAGACGGATGGTTACCTACAAATGACGCAGCTGAAATACAGAAACGGCATAACAATACGTCAAAAGTACATGTGCAGAAATTTATCGCAGAGGTCGATGCCGGCTTATATCCTGCCCCTGACGTATTCGTATTCTCCATGGGTACAAATGACAGCCGACTAGGTTCTGCCCAAGAAGCGCTTAAGGACAAATCACTTGACCATGTGGATGTGACGACTATGGCAGGAGGAGCAAGATGGGCCATTCAGACAATAATAGAAAGGTTTCCTGACTGCCGCGTATTTGTGTGCACTCCCATACAGACATCAGATCCGGGACACAATCAGCAGAACCTTCAGAAAATTGAAATACTTAAGGAAATTTGCCGTTCCCTATCTGTGCAGTTAATTGACTGCTATTCAGAATCTGGTATTACCGAGAAACTGGAAGATGGTCACGGCCACCGCTATCTGCGTGATGGTCTGCATCCAGGGCCTGAAGGTCAGCAGTTAATGGGCCGGTATATAGCCAAGGAAATAAGAAACAACTATTTCTGAGCGTATGAAAAGACTGTTATCATTGGTTTTGTCAACCGTACTGTCTTTCGGGCTGAACCTACTTTCAGCGCAACCATGGATGGGAAACGGTATGAGTTATCGCCTCATTCTTAACAAGGATAATCCTATATACGAAAAAGGAGAAAAGGTCATAGTGAGTTGTGATATGAACGGGTCCCCGTCCGATTCAATGGTTCTCAAAATTTCTGTCAACAACAATCAGACCGGACTGTTAAAGGTACTTCCTGCCAAAGGCAGAACGGTACTATTCGAGAATACATACGATGAGACATGCGCTGTGAGCGTGGAACTTCAGGGACGGCCGGGACAGAGTGAAGGAGTGGGATTCGTCGTGGCTCCCGAAGGTTTTAAGGCCGGATATGATGAACCGGCTGACCTCATGGAATATTGGAATAATCAGAAACGTCAACTAAAAAAATTGCCCATGCAGGTAACGTCAAGACAGCTTGAAGTACCTGAACAATACCGTAATGGATACGAATGCCAAGACATTGAGATTAACTGCCTTGGCCCGGCTCCTGTACGGGCATATATGGCAAAGCCCAAAAATGCACGCAAGAAATCACTACCCATTATAATACTGTGCCGTGCTGCAGGTGTAAGCGGGGACTGGTGTCGCTGTCAGGTTGGGGAATGCGTAGAAAATGCCACCAAAGGAACGAATGGCGCCCTTAGCCTTGACCTGAACGCACATGGAATGCTGAATGGTCAAACCACCTCATATTATCGCGGATTAGAAAACGGAATGCTAAGAAATTACTATGATTATAATGCAGCTGATCGTGAGACCTATTATTTTAAAGGAATGTACCTTCGGCTGTTGCGTGCCATTGAGTATATGACCCAACAACCTGAATGGGACAGGAAAAGAATCCTTGTCATAGGAGAAAGTCAAGGCGGCGGACAGGCAGTAGCCGCAGCAGGACTTGACGAACGGGTTTCTGCTGTAGTACTGAATGTACCGGCCATGCAGGATCTTGGCGGAGCACGCGACGGACGTCTGAGTGGCTGGCCTCAGCCAATAGAGAATCATCATGACTTAGCCGCCGAAGTGCTTGATCAGGTTCTTCCTTATTTTGACGGAGCTCAGCTGATAAAGTACTCCAAAGCAGAGATTTTCTGCGAGATGGGTATGATTGACACTACTTGTCCTCCTTCTGCCGTATGGTCTTCACTCAACAATGCTACCGGCAAAAAAACTATAAAATGTGTTCCTTACCGCACACATTCTTGGCCATCTGGCCAATACAGAGCAGAATGGGATGAAAAATATTATCATCCTCGGCTAGAGTTTATTGACAACTATCTAAAATAAGATCCATAACCTGAAAAATTGAATAATATGAAATTAAACAGAATTTCAGCGAAAAGACTGTCAGCCTTAGTGCCCATAATTCTTATGACAGTTATTTCCATAAACGCACAGAGTTTCACCACTCGAGACAACAAGCTTATTGATGCCAATGGTAAGAAATTTGTGATAAAAGGAATTAACAATCCACACGCATGGTTCGGACAGAAGGCATATGATGCTCTTGATGAAATCAGTTCGATCGGAAGCAATACTGTCCGCATTGTGTGGCAGACAAGAGGAAATGACCAAGAACTAGAAAGAATTATCAAAAGATGCATTGAACTCCGGATGATTCCTATGGTTGAGTTGCATGACGTTACAGGAAGCCCGTCAAAAGAGCGCCTAGTGGCTATGGCACAATGGTATTCCAAGGCGGAAAGGGTTGCAATGCTTAAACAATACGAGAAATATTTGCTTCTGAACATAGCTAATGAATGGGGCGACCATCAGGTTAGCAGCGACCATTGGCTTGATAGCTACACTGATGCTGTAAATATTATGCGAAATGCTGGTTATAATTTGACAATTGTCGTAGATGCTCCAGGATGGGGGCAAAACATAACTCCGTTCATTGAAAGGGGAAAAGACCTGATAAAGGCGGACCCGCTTCATAATATCCTGTTGTCAGTCCACATGTACGGTTCCTGGAATGACCCTGAAAAAATAAAAAAGGATCTAAAGGCTTGCCGTAAACTAAAACTGCCATTGATTGTAGGTGAATTTGGTTATAACAGTGACGAAGGGAACAACAATCTTGGGTGCAAAGCCGACCACAAGGTTATTCTTGAAACATGCAACAAACTGAAATATGGTTATATACCTTGGTCATGGACTGGGAACAATGCTGAAAACCAATGGCTTGACTTGGTGAGTCCTGATGACTGGAAAACGCTGACATGGTGGGGACGGGAAGTAATCTCCAGCCGCAATGGTATCACAGCTACTTCCAAAAGAGCGTCAGTTTTCTGAATTACACAAAATGGTCATCCTAAACTAAATAAGAAAATGAAAACAAAACAGATTTCTTGTATAGGCGCAGTGCTATTCTCATTTTTTGTTATGGGATTTTGCGACATTGTAGGAATTTCTAGTGATTATGCCCAAGAGGCGTTCGGATGGAGCCAATCGATGACCGGACTGCTACCGTCAATGGTATTTGTCTGGTTCCTGTTCCTTGGTGTACCTATAGGCATCAAAATGAACCGATGGGGACGTAAAAATACTGTATTGCTGGGTATGGCGGTAACAATTGCAGGCATGATGGTACCTTTAGTCGGTACGTCATGGGCATGTATTGTGGGTTATATTGCCTTAGGCATCGGAAACGCCATATTACAAGTATCAGAGAATCCTTTAATCAAGAATGTGGTTACCAATGAAAAGATACTAACCAGCAGCCTCACTGCCGGACAAGTCGTAAAGGCTGTGTCGTCATTCTGCGGACCATTCATAATGCTTTTTGCCGTTAATATCCTCGGTAATGGTGATACGGACAAATGGTATTTGGCATTTCCAGTTCTGGGAGTCATTACATTACTTTCAGCTTTATGGCTGATACTCTCCCCTATCGAGCGAGAGCCTATTGAAGAAAATGATGTAACAATAAGACAGACTTTCGGTTTATTGAAAAACCGTACGATACTGTTACTCTTTCTTGGTATTTTCTTCGTTGTAGGAATTGATGTCGGAACCAACTTCGTTTCATCAAAGGTTATGATTGCCCGATATGGATGGACTTTGGGAGAGGCGGGAATTGCACCTCAGGTATATTTCATCTGCCGTACCATAGGAGCTTTCCTCGGGGTGTTTCTCATGACTAAGATACGGGAAATAACCTACTTCCGACTGAATATTGTAACGTGTATACTAGTTATCATTTCACTTGCTTTCATCAAGCTTCCAGCATCTGGAGCGTTGATACAGTTCGGAGCAATTGGTTTTTTATGCTCTTGTATCTTCTCAATTATTTTTTCAATGGCAGTTCAGGCTATGCCTGACAAGGCGAACCTTATATCCGGACTGATGATTACTGCCATAGCAGGTGGTGGCGCAGTTACTCCTCTCATAGGAATGGCTACAGATTGGGCTGGTAGCATAACTGCCGGTGTGTGTGTCCTGCTTCTATGTGCAGGTTATCTTACTTATTGTGCCTTTGGCATCAAAACTGAAAAACAGCAATAATTATGAAAGCGAACAATGATAATACTAAGCCATATGTTATTGGCTTGGATTTGGGAGGTACCAATTCTGTATTCGGGATTGTAGATAAAGATGGCAATATCAAAAAAACAACAGCTATAAAGACTGAAGGTTTTGCTAGTGCCAATGAGTATGTGCATTCATGTGTTGAAGCGTTGAAACCTATTATTGAAGAAGTTGGAGGCATTCTGAAAATCAAGGCTATGGGAATAGGTGCACCTAACGGCAATTACTACCGGGGAACCATCGAATATGCTCCAAACCTTCCATGGGCACACGATACAATAGTACCACTATCTGAAATGTTCAGCCAAGAATTGGGTATCCCTGTCGCACTCACCAATGATGCCAATGCAGCTGCCATTGGAGAAATGACCTACGGTGTAGCCAAAGGAATGAAGGATTTCATTGTTATTACGCTTGGAACCGGAGTCGGATCCGGAATCGTAGTGAACGGAAAGCTTCTATATGGTTCCAATGGTTTTGCAGGTGAGTTGGGACACGTCGTCATTCGACGTGAGGACGGACGAAGCTGTGGCTGCGGACGCAAGGGATGCTTGGAAACATACTGCTCAGCTACTGGTGTGGCCCGTACCGCTCGTGAAATATTGGTATCTGATTCACGCCCATCGTTACTACGTGAAATGGATCCGGACAAAATCACCTCACTTGACGTTAGCGTTGCTGCAGAAAAGAATGACGCACTGGCATTGGAGATTTACCGGTTCACAGGCCATCTGTTAGGTGAGGCATGCGCTGATTTTGCAGCATTCTCAGCACCTGAAGCATTTATCTTTTTTGGCGGAATGACCAAAGCCGGTGATCTGATCATGAATCCGGTCAAGGAGAGTTTCAAGGAACATGTGCTGCCACTGTTCAAAGATGTGCGGTTCCTGATCAGCGGTCTTGAAGGAAGCAGCGCTGCAGTACTTGGAGCATCCGCTGTAGGCTGGGAAGCTGAATAATAAAAACGTAATATGAAACCATATAAGTTTGAACCCTATCTTAAGACGACCCTTTGGGGTGGATATCAAATTGCACCTTTCAAGGGTATCTATACTGCCCAACCAAATATAGGGGAAAGTTGGGAAGTAAGTGGCGTACCTGAACATGTTAGCGTAGCCATTGAACGCGGACTCATCGACGATGTGGATGTAGGATTGACCCTCACAGAACTTATAGACAAATACAAAGGACTGCTTGTTGGCCAGAAAGTTTATAAGAAGTTCGGCGACAAATTCCCGCTTTTAGTAAAATTCATCGATTCAAGGCAGGATCTTAGTGTACAGGTTCACCCTGACGACAAGTTGGCTATGGATCGTCACGGTTGTGCCGGCAAAACTGAAATGTGGTATATAATAAAAAGTGACATAGGTTCTAAAATATATGCTGGTCTGAAAAAAAGCATCACACCCGATGAATATGAACAGCTGGCTACTGCCGAAGCTGTCGGAGGCCACTCACCAATGCAGGACGTCATTTCTACACACGAGGCACATGATGGAGACCTTTTCTTCCTGCCTGCAGGACGATTGCACGCCATAGGTGCTGGAAACTTTCTGGCTGAGATACAGGAGACCAGTGACATTACTTACCGGGTTTACGACTTCGGACGGAAAGATTCCCATGGACAACCCCGCGAACTGCACATAGAACAAGCCCGTGATGCCATTGACTACCGGGTATGGCCCGAATACCGAAGCAGTTATGACTCAACAAAACCAGTATCGCAACTTATAAACTGTCCACACTTTGTGGTACACCGTGTGGTTGTTCAGGTGGCTTTACAGGTTGACCTTCACAGTGACTCCTTTGTAATAGTCATGTGTCTGTGGGGCGAGGCCAACATCAACGGCATCAGCATACGTCAAGGTGAAACGATTCTTGTACCCGCATCAGAAAACGTACTTTACATCTTTGGGAATGCCTCGTTCCTGACCGCCACCGTTCCATAATATGCATTATTTGAATAACTAACATCGTAAATATATTGCTTATGAAAAAGATAACGAATATCATCACAGTTTTTGTGCTCTTTTCAACTCTGACAATTGGCACTCATGCACAGAATGTCCGTGAAATAACACGATTGGACCGCAACTGGAAATTTGCATTCGGAAACGCTTCGGATCCCGTAAAAGATTTCGGGAGCGGCACAGAGTACTTCAACTATCTGACCAAGGCCAATTCAATACATAACAAAGGCCCGTATTCAAAGGACTTTAACGACAGTTCATGGCAAATTGTCAATGTTCCTCATGACTGGGTCACCACCCTGCCTTATGCCGGACAGGCCAGCCACTCACACGGCTATAAGACAGTAGGCTACAAATATCCTGAAACAAGCGTTGGATGGTACCGGAAGATTATTGACATTCCCGAGTCAGATTTGGGAAAAAGGATAGAACTGAGGTTTGATGGAATATTCCGTAATGCCACAGTGTGGTTCAATGGTTTCTATATGGGTGTTGAACCAAGTGGATATGCCACCCAAGTCTATGATGTAACCGAATATGTCAATTATGGAGGAGAGAATCTGATATGCGTACGTGCTGATGCCACTTATGAAGAAGGATGGTTCTATGAGGGTGCCGGAATATATCGTGACGTATGGTTAGTAAAGAGCGCTGCCGTAAGTGTACTGCAGTTCGGCACTTTTGTCTATTCTGACCTTGATGCTGAACTGACCCATGCTGTCATTAACATTGAGACTGAGGTGGGTAACAGTTCAATCTCAGAAAGAGATTGCATTATAGAGCAAAGCCTGGTTGACGCAAGTGGAAATACAATAGGGAAATCTCAACCGGCAAGTCTTTCACTTAAGCCCAAACAGACAGGAAACAGCAGTCAGCAAATAAGAGTTGACAATCCCCACCTTTGGAATACTGATGACCCATATCTGTACAAGGTTGTGACAACGGTAAGTGCAGATGGTCACGTTACTGATATCTACGAAACCGTGACTGGAATCCGTAAGGTCGAGTTCGATGCCGACAAGGGATTCCTGCTGAATGGCAAACAACTTAAACTAAAAGGTGTAAACATGCATCAGGACCATGCAGGAGTGGGATCAGCCATCCCTGAAGCAGTGATGGAATGGCGTATCAGGAGACTAAAGGAATTCGGATGCAATGCATACAGGTCATCCCACAACCCCATTTCACCGGCTTTGCTTGATATATGCGACCGTGAGGGAATACTGGTCATTGACGAGAACCGTCTGACTGGAATTAATAGGGAGCACCTACGCCTACTTGAAAGTATGATCAGACGGGACAGGAACCATCCTAGTGTCATTCTTTGGAGTAACGGAAATGAGGAATGGGGAATGGAAAACACGGTGCAGGGCACTCGCATAGCCGCTGCAATGAGAGAATATGCCAAACTTATGGATCCGACACGCAGTTCGACAATAGCAAATGCAGGCGGATACGAGATGATAAAAGGACTTGAGGTGGTTGGCTACAACTATATAGCACAGAACGACGTGGAAAACCGCCGCCGCCAGCATCCGGAATGGAAAATCGTAGGTACAGAAGAGACTACAGGCTGTGGTACCCGTGGTGTCTATTTTAACCTTCCCGAGGTTAAGGGAAGAATGAAAGCAATCAACATAGATAACAAACGGAACGGTGTTGAGAACGTTATAGAAAGAGGATGGAAATTCTATGCTGATCATGAATGGGCGGCCGGAGTTTTCTATTGGACAGGATTTGACTACCGTGGTGAACCCAATCCACTATCCTACCCCGCAACTGATTCTGAATTCGGGATACTGGACTACTGCGGCTTCTGGAAGGACGAAGCATGGTACCTTAAGTCTTGGTGGACCGATGAACCTACTCTTCACATATTCCCTCATTGGAATCTGTCTGGACATGAAGGTGAAGAGATTGATATTTGGGCATACAGCAACTGCGATCAGGTGGAGCTTACTGTTAACGGCAAGAAACTTGGACGTCAGGATATGCCACGCAACGGTCATCTTAAATGGAGGGCTGTATATCAGCCAGGTAAAGTGGTCGCTACAGGCTACAAAAATGGGAAAAAAATACTTACCCAGACCATAGAGACGACAAAACCGGCATCAAAGATCAATGTCAAATCTGATCGTTCCACTATAAAGACAGACGGTTATGACGCAGCAGTTATTACCGTTGAGATTCTCGACTCAAAGAACCGGATAGTGCCCGATGCATGTCCAGAACTGACTCTTTCTGTGGAAGGTGATGCCGAGATAATCGGTGCAGGAAACGGAGACCCATCATATCTTGGAAAAGACAATCCTGGACAAATAGGATGCAAGGAGTTCAGCATACCGGCATTCAATGGACTGGCCCAGTTTATCATCCGAAGCGGCTTGAATCAGGGTGAAGTGAAACTGACATGCAGTTCGGAATCCCTTCAGCCGGGGACACTATCTATCCTCGGAGAGTAACAATCAGGACAATGCCGGATTTAAACACTTGAATTCATTTTTATGAAATGATTATGAAAAAAATCCTTAATATCCTGATAGCTGCAACTATTCTGATTTCATCATGCAGTGAGAACAAATACCCCCATGTCAGCAAAGGAGAATTTGTGGTAAACGGAAAACCCTACAGATTTGTTGGAGTAAACTTCTGGTACGGTGCAATATTAGGCTCACAAGGTGAAGGCGGAGACAGGGAACGTCTGGCAAAAGAACTGGACGCAATGAAGGAACTGGGAATAACGAACCTACGTATCCTGGTCGGAGCAGACGGTCCGTTGGATACACTGTCAACTGCTTATAACGATTCGGCAGATGCCGACGGCAGTCCATTCGGCCAATCCGTCCGTTCCGGAGTGGTACAGCCTACATTACAGACTGCACCTGGAACTTATAACCAAGACCTGTTGGACGGATTGGACTGGCTTATGGCAGAATTGGGAAAAAGAGAAATGATGGCTGTACTCTACCTAAACAACACATGGAGCTGGAGCGGAGGTTATGGACAGTATCTCAGTTGGGCTCACCCCGAAAGCCACGTCGGAACAGGGCGTTATTACACCGATACGGCTGCTGATTCATTGTTCAGAAACCACGTCAGGTTTATTTTGGGACGCACTAACAGATATACCGGCCTGAAATACACTGAAGACCCTGCTATATTCAGCTGGCAGATTGGAAACGAGCCACGCCCCCTCGGCCGGAACAACCAACAGTCTTTCATTGACTGGATAGAAAAGACAGCCGGACTGATTCGGAATCTGGATTCCAACCACATGATTTCAACCGGAAACGAAGGAGAGATGGGTTGTGAAAACAATATGGATATAGTCAGAGCAATAAATGCAATTCCAGAAATCAGTTACATAACAATCCATATCTGGCCCTTCAACTGGGGATGGATCAGATCCGGAAGTGTAAGCGAGAACCTTAAGAATGCCATAGAGCAAACTACAAAATATATAGACATGCATCTGCCTGTAGCTGAAGAATATGACAAGCCCATGGTTATCGAAGAGTTCGGATACCCGCGGGACGGATTCAAATTCAAAACAGGAACCCCTACTGATAGTCGTGATGCCTATTTCAGTCATATATTCAACATTCTGGAAAAGTCTGAACAGAATCATGCCAAACTTGCCGGTTGCAACATCTGGGCATGGGGAGGCTTTGCCGTTCCACCTTTGGATCATGACTATTGGTTTAAGGGTGATGACTATACCGGTGACCCTGCCATGGAACAGCAAGGATTGAACTCGGTTTTCATGTCCGATAAAAGCACCATAGAACTGATAAAGGAAATAAATATGAAATTAAAAAGGAAATAATGAATATTGATTTTAACAAAAAACAAGTCAACAATGAAAAACAGTAGACTTATAATTATGCTCATTTCTTTTCTGACTGTTTCAGTAATTACAGGCTGTAAAGATATTGTTTTGGAAAATCGTGGTATAGGTATTTACCCTGGAAACCCGGAACAGGATTTCAGCCCGGTCTTGTCTAGAAATGAAGGTAGGTCAGAAAACATGGCACTTAGAAGAGCTGCTTATGCATCATCCTCATTTGACTATAACCTTACGGCTCAACTCGCGACTGATGGTTTTAAGTGTGATATCATGCCTGCAACTATGGTGTTGTCAACGCCACAGGGTGTTGTACCACTTGTAGACAGAGAGTTTATGTTTGATTTCAAACCAAATTCCAGCAACTCTTTTAACGGACGTGAAACATTTATCAGGATTGACTGGGACGGATATAGTCCCCTATTTGAAAAGATACAGATAAAAGGGCGGACATATCTGCGCAACGGTCACTGGCAACTGACGCTTCAAAGCAGTTCTGATGGAGAGGATTGGCAAACTTTGGACCGTGCAGATGGACATGGACAGAATATAGACATCACCTTGGACAACCCTGAAAAGAATGAAACAAATCACATCCGGATCATGATGAAAGCTGACTCTGAGACAAGCTGGAATATAAGCGACTGTGATTTCTATTATGGATCTGAACCTGTCCCCGTCATACCGTCATATGAGTTCCGAAGTGCATGGATGAGCGCTACCGGCGGGCACGAATGGTTTTATGTAGATCTTGGTGCAATTAGTTATGTTGATGCCTTAACCCTTGATTGGCTCAATCCTGTCCGCAAAGGTTCAATCATGTACTCCGATGATGCCAGCTCATGGATGAAAGTAACCGATCTGAACGAGTCATCACATTACAGTTTTGACAATCCAGTGAGTGCAAGATACATAAAATTGGAATTGGATGAAAGTGTTGACGGAAAGCCTTATGTATTGTCCGAGATACAGGTTTCCGGTCAGGGAGGAATTAGAGTGAGCCCCCACCCTGCTCTTGATTCAAAAGATGGCAAACTGATACTTAGCGGAGGGAATTGGAAACTGCAAAGAGAGCCCCAAACAGCAGGTAGTCCTGAAGCCATATCTTCCAACGGATATGACGATTCAGAATGGTTGACCGCAACAGTTCCGGGTACTGTACTTTCGTCATATGTGAATGCCGGTGCCGTACCCGAACCTAACTACTCTGACAACCAACTGCAGATATCGGAATCTTTCTTCTACAGTGACTTTTGGTATCGGAACCAGTTCTATGTACCTGAGGACCTTAGAAAAAATAAATTGTTTCTTGATTTTGACGGCATAAACTGGAAAGCACGTGTATGGGTTAACGGTAAGGAAACAGGTGATATAAATGGGGCTTTTACCCGCGCACGATTTGATGTTACAAACCTAATCATACCTGGTCAGGATAATACCCTTGCAGTTCTGATCATTAAAAACGAACATCCAGGATCTATAAAGGAACAGACCGCCGTAACCGCGCAAGGCAATGGAGGTATTCTTGGAGCAGACAATCCGACATTCCATGCTTCTGTTGGTTGGGACTGGATTCCGACAATAAGAGGACGTAATATTGGCATTTGGAATGACGTGTGTCTGACTGCAACCGGAGCAGTGACTGTTTCAAATCCGCAGGTGTTAACCAAACTGGAATTGCCAGACACGACAAGTGCAGTGATTGACATGGAGGTAGAACTCCATAACTGGCTTAACAAACCAGTCGAAGGTCTTCTGGAAGGAAATTATGGAAGTATCATGTTCAACCAAAAGGTCTCACTGGCTGCAGGAGAGATAAAGCGTGTCCAAATTGACCCCATAACAATAAAAAAGCCACATTTATGGTGGCCTAAGGGTTATGGTGAACCTTATCTTTACAATGTGGAAATGTCATTCAGCATTGACGGAAAAGAATCAGACAGGACAAGTTTCAAAAGCGGAATCAGACAGATGTCATATAATGAAGATGGTGGTGTACTGAAACTTTATGTCAACGGACGGCGTTTCGTGGGACGTGGTGGCAACTGGGGATTCAGCGAATCTAACCTAAACTATCGTGACCGCGAATATGATGCTGCAGTGCGTTACCATGCAGACATGAATTTTACCATGATACGCAACTGGGTCGGCCAGACAGGCGATGACGAATTTTTCGAGGCTTGTGACCGTTGGGGTATTATGATATGGCAAGATTTCTGGCTAGCCAACCCAGTGGATGGTCCAAATCCATACTACAGCGACATGTTTATGGAAAATGCACGTGATTTCGTATTACGTATCCGCAACCATCCCTCCATAGCACTTTATGTGGGACGCAACGAAGGTAATCCGCCAGAAGAACTTGATAACAGTCTGCGCGCTCTCACCCGTGAGATAGGAAACGGGATTCATTACATATCTAATTCCGCATCCGGAGTAGTCAGCGGCGGCGGACCATACAATGCCCTTCAGCCCAGAGCCTATTTCTCTTTATTCGGACAGGATAGGTTCCACTCCGAGCGCGGAATGCCTGATGTCATGAATTATGAAAGCCTTACACGCACCATACCAGAAGATAGATTATGGCCTCAAAACAGTTTGTGGGGATTGCATGACTATACTATGGAAAGTGCACAGAGAGGCGCGACCTTCAACAGTCTTGTAGAGCAGGCTTCAGGTAAGGTTTCCGATGTCAGAGAATTCACCAAATGGGCTCAACTGATTAACTACAACGGTTACCGTGCCATATTTGAGTCGCGCAGTAACGGCCGTCACGGAATGTTGCTATGGATGAGTCATCCAGCCTGGCCTTCTATGGTATGGCAGACATACGATTGGTATTTTGAACCAAACGGAGGTTATTTCGGAAGCAAGAAGGGATGTGAGCCTCTCCATATACAATGGAATCAGGGCAAAGACTTCATTGAGGTAGTAAATGTCAGCGCTGGACACCACAAAGGACTTAAGGCAGATGCAAAAATCTACAACACCGACGGTACTATAGTATGGGAAAAAAACATAGTCTTAGATAGTGACGAAGATTCCTCTATCAAATGTTTTGACATGGAGTATCCGGACAATCTGACAGATACTCATTTCATAAGTCTTACCCTAACAGAAAATGGTAAGACTCTTTCCGAGAACTTCTATGTCCGAGGATGTAAGGAGGGTGATTACAAGGGTATCTTGTCCATGCCGAAAGCTGATATCACAAAAAAGACAACAGTATCATCCTCAGGCAATGAACGTATCGTTAAGCTTAAGCTCAAGAACCGGTCATCTGTACCGGCAGTATTGGTTCGAATAAACCTTACGGGCGCTGACGGCGAGCAAATTCTGCCAGTCATCTACAGTGACAACTATTTCTCAATGGTTCCTTTCCAGGAGAAGACTGTCACTATCAGGTATAATGTAGCCGATGCACGCCAACAGAATCCCGAAATTACTGTTTCAGCTCTGAACTGACGTAAATGACTTTACTTAGGGTGACTGTTCCGAATAACCAGTCACCCTTTTTTATCATTTTTCATTCCCTGAATGACTGTTGATATTCACTGGGGCTTTTCCCATATATATCCGAGAACGTCCTGGCGAAGTACGACGTATTGGAAAAACCGACCATGTACATGGCCTCTGATACTGTGAATTTACACGACTGAAGAAGTATGGCAGCCTTTTTCATTCTGATTGAACGGATATACTCCACTGTTGACATGCCTGTCAGGGACTTGATCTTACGATAGAGTTGTTTCTCACTGAAACCACCAAGTTCACATAGTTTTGTAACGGATAGTTCCGGATCATCAATATGGCTTTCTATCAAAGATGTGACTTTCAATAGATATTTTTCATCCAAAGACTGCCCTATTTCAGCTTTCGGTTCCGCAATCATATCAATACGTACTTTTTTCTCTATATTCTTCCTGCGTGCCGTCAGTTGTTTTACACGCGAATACAATGTCTCCATATCAAACGGCTTCGGGATGAACATATCAATATTCAAATCAATGCTCTTTAGCTCAGTTTCATGATCACCACGGGCGGTGAGGAGAATAATTGGAACCGTTGAAAGAGAATTATTCATACGAATCTGACGACACATTTCCATGCCGTCCATCACAGGCATCACCACATCCGAGATAATCAGGTCAGGTGAAACACTTTTACACAGTTTCAATCCGGACTTGCCGTCAAATGCGCATACACACTGAAACTCCGATGACAATGCATCTGTAAGAAAATCACAGATGGAGCGATTATCATCTACTATAACGACCAATGGCTTGTTTTCCTTAGTCAAAACGACATCTGTTTCTACAGAACTATCAGACATGTCAGACCTTACAGGGAATGTTAGTCTGAAAGTCGTACCATTGTCATCTGATGAGACAGTTATTTCTCCCTTCAGTTGTTCCACATATTTTCTGACTATTGTCAGTCCCACTCCTGAACCGTCTTTTGATTGTTTTTTGGAACGTGAAGATTGAAAATACCTATAGTAAATGAAAGGAAGTTCATCATCAGGAATGCCGATACCGGTATCGGACACGCTAATTTGAAGAATTCCCTGTTCCGGTTCATCTTCAAGAGCAAGTATTATTGTTCCTCCAGAAGGAGTATATCTGCAGGCATTTGAAATAAGGTTGGTAAGGATTGTCTCCATCTTTATGACATCCGTTACTGCATCTATTGAAGAGCTTGAGGAATTAAAAATGAAAGTGTGGTCCGGCCATGATTCCTTAAATGAATTGAAAATGCTTTTAGCAAACCCAACAAACTCGACATTCAGTTGAATGACCTCTTCACCAGGTTCACTGCGATCATTGTAATAATCCAGGGACAGCCTTATCAGTGAATTGAGTTTCATCGCATTGTTATGCATGAGTTGGAGTGTCTTCCTGCGTCCTGCATCTTCAGTTTCCTGAAGCAATTTACCTATTGGTGCAATTATCAGACTTAATGGAGTCTTGAATTCATGTGCCACTTCTGTAAAGAAGTTCATTTTTGTCCTTGCCTGTGCCAGAAGTCTCTGTTTTTGTTCCCTTTCCATCTCAAGCTTATTGCTCAGTATCGAATTGTTAACAATCATGTATATTATTGAGAGAAATATCAGAGAATATAAAGTCAATGCCCACCAAGACATATACCATGGTCTGAGTATTCTTACAGTAAATACAGGATTATTTGTCTGCTCGGAACCGGATGACGATAAGAAAATCCGGTGTCGGCCAGGTGGCAGACCTGGTAACATAATAGAATTACCCTGTGTTTCTATCCATTGTTTTTCACGTCCGTCAAGATTGAACAAAAACTTCCTCATGTTACCAATAGAGTAGTCATAATCTGAAAAAAACAATCTAATGCTGTTCTCCCTATGTGACAAAGTGACCTGACCTGTTTTAATAACCGAATATGGGAGAACAGTTTCCTCATTTACCACAACACTGGTGATATGGATTTTCGCTGACTTATGTAATAATATTGCCCTTACGTCATCCGGAACAACCTCATCTATCCTGTCCGTCGCCCCCAATAACACCCTTCCTCCGGGCTTGTCATAATACATTCCGGCATAATTGCATTCCGTTGACAACCTGCCAATCCGACCTACGTCAGTGTTGACGATTGTAATTTCATTGGGTAAACAGAACCATATTTCATTGTCCACTTCAATCATAGAATTGATTTCTAAAGACGATGCACTACCAAAATCATATCTTTCACTTAACCATTGTCCGTCCTTAATGAAAACTCTATATACTTCAGCACCGTGTGATATCCATATATTACCCTTACTGTCCGTCATCATGAGGTCACCTTTCATATTATCGGTGCCTTCAGGATCCGCAAAAGGTACGAAAACATCACTCTCCCTATCAAACAGAAAGATACTTTTATCAGTAGTCCTGACCCATATCCGCCCGTCTGTAGTTTTTTCTACCTGTAACGCCCGACTACTGGAAAGGCCGTCTTCATTAGTGTAATGCCGGAGTGTTGTCATATTATCCACCCTATAGACTCCGGAAAGAGTAGCCACCCACATCTCCAAAGAGTCCGCCACCATTCCGTATCCGTCATAAAAATTTATTAACGTGAATTCAGCAGAAAAGTAGAACTGTTTCCTTTCAAATTCATTTGTATCAGCATTGAATAATACCATACCTGTCGGTAACAGCGCATATATCTCATCTGTGTCAGGATTATGGGCAATAGACCTGACTTTGTTATGTGAAAGACTGTGTTCATTATCCCCAAGACGATACCAATCACATAATGTGTCCGTATTCATTATTACCAGTCCATGGGTGCCACCGGCAAATACACGTCCGGTATTATCTCCGGATATATTACAATAAAGGTTCATGGCTTCATCCGGCAAGCCATCCACTGGCCGTATAATCTCCTTTCGGCTCATAAGTAATCCGGTATCACTTCCATACCAGCAGTTTCCTGATGAATCATTCATGATGCACCACACCACATTGCCAGAAACCAGATTATTACTCCCATCATGCATATCATATAAGTACAGGCCTGCATCTGTCCCGAGAACAAGCTTATCCCCCATTTCACTCATAGTCTTCACCCACTCGTAACCGGCCAGCATCTTTGACGTATTGAACTGAATGTCAACATCGAACAAGCCTTCTGATGTGCCCACAAACAAATGACCGTCCGATTTGGGAACAATAGCATCTATACCTTCGATATAAGAAGGAAATCCTGAAATCCGGATTTGCTCATATACACCCGACAACAATCCATACCGGGCAAGATGCTCTGTTGTACCTATATATATATAATTACCGGAAAAGGTCATGGAACGGATCCATTCGCTTTCTGACGATGAATTGCCAGCCACCGCAGAAAATACACCTCCGTCAAAACTATAATGGTAAAGTCCTGACTGGGCTCCTATCCATATACCATCATTGTCCTTCAAGAGAGAATATACTTCGACATCTTTCAAATAAAGGATTGGAGTGAAAGTTTCATTCAATCGGTCGTAAAACGCTATTCCGTCAACACACCCCAATAGTATGCTGTCACCAAAACATTCAAGACAGTTTATGAACAGACGACCATTAGCTTTATCCTGCGAGTCCAGACACTTGATACACTCATATCCGTCATACTTATAAAGATTCATATCTGTGCCAAACCAGATTATCCCTTGTTCATCCTGGCATATTGAACGAACTGAAAGAAGACTGCTTCCCTTTACAACTTTGATGTCAGGAAGAGATGGTTCTGTTCCATAGCATATTGATGGAACGGCTATCAGCCACAATAATAATAAACGTTGAATTTTCATTTTGAAACTATTTCAAACACAATAATACTGAATAATTCTGTAAAAAAATTGGATTGTCTGATTTGTGTCTTAATTTGTCCTATGCAGAAACTGATAACATTATGTTTATGTCAATCTTTGCATCGGAAAGAAAAACGGACATGTATTTCATGGCCAATTAATTCCAACACAAAGATAATATGAAGACTGTCAAAAATATGAGAATAACGGTAACAGGAATCACCATGCTGTCAATATTGTGTATTACGATATTGGCGGCATGCTCCTGTGGTAACAATTATCCAAAACCTGTAAACCCTAATGCGACTCCTGAAGCAAAAGGTCTGCTTGAGATGCTGTACCGTACAGTTGACGAAGGGAAAATCATATCCGGTCTACACCATAACCAATTAAATATGCCTGCTTACCGCTATGACTTGAACAATATAGAAAGAGCTTGTGGCAAAGAACCCATGATTTGGGGAGGTGACGTTGCCTGGGATGCCTCGCAGGTTATAGAACTGGCACAGGAAAATTATGCAACTGGACATATAATAACACTTATGTGGCATGCTGCACGCCCCATGGACCACGGAATAGTAAATTTCAGAGGACAGACCCAAGGTGAATTCTCTGATGAACAATGGGATGAACTGATGACAGTGGGATCAGACATGTACAACAGTTGGTTAGCACAGGTTGATTCAATATCTCAATATCTGAAAGTGCTTAGGGATCATCATATTCCCGTGCTGTGGCGTCCGTATCACGAAATGAATGGAGAATGGTTCTGGTGGGGATGGCGCGAAGGAGAAAGAGGATTCAAGGAACTCTGGAAACGCCTTTATGAAAGAATGGTGAACTATCACCATCTGGATAACCTAATTTGGGTTTGGAATGCTAATGCACCACGTAACATTCCGGGAGACACTGCCAAGGATTATGCTCTATTCTATCCCGGCAATGACTATGTCGATGTGCTGGCTACCGATGTCTACAATCGCGACTGGAAGCAGAGCCATCATGACCAACTGATTGAACTGGGTAAAGGCAAGCTAATTGCCATCGGTGAACTTGGTAATCTTCCAAATCCATCTGACCTTGATACCCAGAACAGATTTGCCTGGTTCATGATATGGACTAATTTCACAAGTGAACGTTACAATACACAAGCTGATATCAAGGCCATTTTTGAACGTCCGGGTACAATATGTATGCCTAAAGACGATTAATTTTTAATTAAACTATTATTCACATATTAACCTATAAATCAAATTTTATGAGAAAATTTTTACTTTTTTTATGTGCGGGAGTATTGCTTTCATCATTAAGCATGAAAGTCACTGCACAGAATGAAGAGGAAACACTGTTCTTTTTCGGTTTTGAAGACGGACTTGCTTCCTTGAAAGATTCAAGCAATCCGATTGACTCTGTCACGGAAATCCATTATTATAATGGAGATCCGGGTGACGGAACGAACAAATTGCCGTCAAGCTTTGACGTAGTTTATGTCAAGGATACGTCACTTCTTTTATACAACGGTATTACACCTTATGAATCACGTGAAGACCATTACGAGATTATAGAAGACCAACTGGGTTCACATGAAGCAGAGCTTCAGTCGCTAGGAGCACAGGGAGGAAAATATTATCTCAAGTACACTTCAGGTGGTGAGGGCAGTTCTCTTTGTGATGATTGGCGTGCCAACATGTTCATTCGCGGTATAAAGCTTGAAGAACAAACTTCATACCGTCTTGTCTTTTACACCAAAGCAAGCAATCAGGAGGCAAACCTTCAGGCCGGTATCTACAGGGGATATTTCAGCTGTGAAAAGCCAATTTCACTTAACGGAGGAAGAGGAAACCAGTTCCTTATCAACAAGACTGAATTCTCCACAGACCATTGGGAGCGCAACACTCTGATGTTATTCTATCAGAATGACTCAGTTGCCAACACCAACATGTACAATGACGGTTACTGGTGGTCTGGCACATGGAAAACCGTTGATCCCGAAACCGGTAATGAATATGACAAGATACAGCAGTTTGACAAATACTATCTGCGCTTGTCATTCAGGTATCCGGGACGTGAATACTTTATTGATGATATCTCACTTTACAAATCAACGATTGGAGGTGCCGAGTACAACAATGACATTCTGCGTGTAAACTTCGGATATGAGACAAACCTTGCCGAGTTGGCCAAGAAGGACCCGTCCGGATCCATTGAACTGCCTGGTGATTATTTTACCCTTACAGCTGAATGGGGTGATGAACCTTATGATCTTGACGTATTGGCAGCTGAGTATCACAGCGACGGTTATCTGTATATTTGGCTTGACAATGACTCTTTTGACGGTCTTGAGAATGTACGCGTAAGTTTCAGGAATCCGGATGACCCGAACCTTCAACTCAAGTACACAGGTGCACTCTATCCCAATTCCCTTAACACGGAATGGGTGAACAATGGAAAGATTATTCCTGATTTTGAAAATGAATTTGCAGTGTACAATCCCGAAGTATCCGCTGTGTCTAAAATTTTCTTAGCACCTATTGTGTTGAACTCAATACCTGAGAATGGATCATTCAACCTTGATCAGGAAACACAATCAATCAAAATTGTTTACTCAAAAGAAGTATATGTGAACAAAACCGGTGGAACATCTGATGAATATAACCCGCTTCTCTTCCTTAACACCAGTAGCGGCAGAGAGATCTGGACTCCTACGGATTATGATGATGAGAACTATACCGTAACATTCAGCCGTCCCAAGACCGCCACATCAAAGCTGAGCGGTGACTATGATTTTGAAGTGGTTAACGCACGCGGAGGTGAAGGTGACATGTATCAGGTCAGCCAGCCACAGATTATCTCATTGTCATTCGGAGATATCAACCAACTTGGAGAGCCCAACTTCATTTACGATTCCGAGAAACTCTGGGCATCAGCTGCAAGCGGAAGTATACCTGAAGGATGGACTTCATGTGACAGCGGTCATGGTGAGGAAGGTGAGATCGGAACAGGTGAAAAAACAATATCCAGCGGAAGTGAACTGATCTACTTCGGAGCAGGAGGTGCATTCACTCGCGGATTCTATATATGCCCACGTGGAGGAGGTGTTGATGCCGTGTTCACCTATGGAGCTAACGATGACTACGGAATTACCCTGGATGAAGGAAGCTATTGGCTTTCATTCAAAGCCATAGGTTGGAGTAACAGACCATCTGTCTCGGTATATGTATATCCTATGGGCGAAGACCGTCCAGAAACGCCACTGGGTAAATTCACACCGGATAATGTCGTTGACTGGCAGGTGGGAAGCACCGGAAGCTACGTAGTTACCGAGGAAACCGAATACCGCTATAGCTTCAATGTAGAGAATACCGGCAAGTACATAATTGAATTCTTTATTCCAAGTGGCGACAACTGGGGTTGGGGTGCCACCGTCATGGGTTCACTCGTCCTGAGCAACCAGTATTCGTCAGCATTCAAATACATCAAAATGCTTTCGGATGCACAGAGTTCTGCCGAGGATGTCCTGACAAAAGCTAAATCAGAAGATATCTACAGCGGACAGTATCTGAGCGAATACATCAATACGATCGGTTCATACGAAGGATTCTCAAGCACATCACCTTCTGATTATGAGAATGCCACTCAGGCTATCAAGAATGCAATGTCTGAGATGAACGGACGTATCAGCAATGTTGACAAGTTCTATTCAGAGTATAAAGCGGCTCAGGATAAAGAGGCTGTATATACCGATTCAGTAGGCTATAACCAGCTTGTGGCTTACACCGACCTCGTGGCCGAGATCAGCAAGTATGAAGGAATTGATGTCACTGTACTGGATAACGACACCCTGACTGCCATAACAGCAGAGATTACGGCTGCAACAAAGGCTATGACAGACCGTTGCTCAACAATGGATAAATTCAATTCTCTGAAGGCTGATCTTGAGAACATGCTTGAGCAATACTCATCTTATGACTTCGTTGATGAGTTTAGGAACACACAGGCCACATACAATAAAGGCAAAGACCTTGACCTTATTGCAGCAACTGATGAAAACCTGAACGAGGCCATCAACGCATTCAATGATGCAAAAACAGCACTCAACAACAAGATGGCAGCTGCTGCTATACTTACCAAGCAGGACAAGGCACTGATGAGTCTTGCTGCAGACCACGATGTGCAGGTGGATCCGGCTGTAGAGGATGCCATGAAGGTTATCCTTGAAGACCGTCAGGATATTGCAAACATCTATCAGCTTGCCATTAAGGCAAAACTGTCCGAGATTATGGCAACAGGAACTATAGAGGATGATATTGACATGACCGGATTTATCCAGAACCCGTCATTCTATACCACCTATTCGCCTAATGCATCTCAACTCTACAACAACGAGGATCCCCTACCCGGTTGGACTGTTCTTGGCGGTTCCGGAAATGTTTTCCTCAGACAGCCAGGTAGCGGAACCAACAGAAACTTGAATTACGAGGGAAGTGCAAGTGATGCCGGCATAGCTGTTGACTGGAGCTGTTCCATCAAGCTCACCCAGACCATCAAGAATCTCCCTGCTGGTAAGTACACATTATCAGAAGTCTGCTCAGACAGAGGTTGGGGAAGCGTCTCCAATATCTTTGGTGGAGTATACGTAATCCAGTTGAATGATAATGGTGATACTCTCTCTGTTGACACCCTGCATGGTAATGCACCGGAAGCAATACAGTTCACAGCTTTGGGAGGTGATGTCCAGATTCTTCATGATTATGTTACAACCAACACATGGGCTTTCATTGACGATATGCATCTGACACTCAACGAACCCTTGGCAGGTTATGACTATACTTCTGATGCAATATCTGCCAATGAAGCACTCGAAGAAGCTACTTTGAACATCAATGACATAATTGAAGCAGATGAAATAAAATACTATAACTTGAATGGCATACGTACTGATAATCCGAAAGGAATCAATATCAGGATAACTACAGGAAAAAACGGTTCTCGGGAGACAGAAAGGATTTTCATAAGATAAGATTAGGTTTTTAATTAAGGTAAGAATTGCGTTTTTTCTCTGTGTAATCGACTGGGAAGTAATTTCTCAGTCGATTACTTCTAATTCAAACCATAGGGCAGAAATGGCCATTAGGCTAGACACGCCCTACGATAAACTAATGCTTACAGGTAATCATCAAACAAAAAAACATTATTCATGAAAAAGATATTTGCTTTAATATTTGCTATGTGTTCCCTCTCCATCTATGCCTGGGAGGGAAAAGTGACAATTACCACTCCCAATACACAACTACTCCTTCATGCTAATGAAGGTGGTGATTTGCGGATGGACTACTATGGTCCCAAAGCCTGTACGGATCAGGAACTTCGTGATGCGGGATGTGCTATAAACAGCTCAGCATTACCGGCATTCGGTACGGTGGATATGGTGCAGTTACCAGCCATTCAGGTACAGCACGCTGACGGTGACCTTAATTTGGAATTGAAGGTCAAGGATTTTGAGATGAAAGATGAAGCTGAAGCCAAAACCTATGTTTTCACTTTGGAAGACAAGTTGCTTCCGGTTACTGTGAAAGTATTCTACAAAGCATTCAGGAATTTGGATATTATTGAAACATGGACGGAAATAAATAATGGTGAGAAAAAACCTATAATACTGAAACGCTACGACAGTGGACACCTGGTTCTAAGACAAGACGACGTATGGATTACCCATTTGCATGGAGACTGGGCTGCAGAAGCAGAACCAACAATGGAAAAGCTAACCCCGGGTATAAAAACTATCAGCAATACAGACGGTGCACGCAACTCACATCTGGACGCTCCAGAGGTGATGCTTTCTTTGGATGGAAAACCACAGGAGAACAGCGGAGAAGTTATAGGTGCAGCTCTCTGCTGGAGTGGTAATTTTGAGTTACGATTCAACACTCTGTTGAAAAAAGAGCACCATTTCTATGCCGGCATCAACCCACAGGCCAGTGAATACGTCCTGGATCCCAAACAAACATTCGCGACACCACACCTGGCACTTACATACAGCTTGGAGGGTATGGGAGGAGTTTCACGAACATTTCACCGTTGGGCGCGCACCTGCGGTATGTTTCACCGCGGTATGAATATTGGAGATATTCTGCTAAATTCATGGGAAGGACTCTACTTCGACATCAATGAGGAACGAATGATACAGATGATGGATGACATAGCCGAGTTTGGCGGAGAACTGTTCGTAATGGATGACGGATGGTTTGGAAACAAGTATCCACGCAGGAATGACAGCAGTTCACTCGGAGATTGGGCTGTAGATACAAGGAAACTACCGGGTGGCATTAAAGCTCTCACTGATGCCGCACGTCAGCGTGGTATAAAGTTCGGAATCTGGATAGAACCCGAAATGACCAACACGAGAAGTGAACTTTTTGAAAAGCATCCGGAATGGGTATTGCAGGCAAAGGGACGTCAACTGAAAACGGGACGCGGAGGGACACAGCTTGTACTGGATATGACAAATCCCAAGGTGCAGGATTTTGTATTCAATGTAGTGGATGAATTGCTTACCCTGTATCCTGAGATAGCCTATATCAAATGGGACGCCAATGCCAGCATACAGAACTATGGCAGCACATATCTTCCTGCTGACAAACAGTCAAATTTGTATGTTGACTATCATCTCGGTCTGCTGAAAGTCTTAGAGCGTGTACGTTCCAAATACCCGGATTTAGTTATTCAGGACTGCGCTAGCGGAGGAGGTCGTGCCAACTATGGATTGCTGCCATACTTCGATGAATTCTGGGCTTCGGACAACACCGATGCCCTACAACGCGTCTATATACAGTGGGGGACTTCATATTTCTTCCCTGCCAACGCTATGGCTTGTCACATTAATCATTGTCCTTATGGAAATACAGGAGGACGTGTCATTCCCATAAAGTTCCGTTGCGATGTAGCCATGAGCGGACGTCTCGGCATAGAGTTGCAACCTAAAGACATGACGGATGAAGAACGTAAGCAGTGCACCACATGCATTGCAGATTACAAACAACTACGCAATATAGTACAGAACGGAGAGTTGTACCGGCTGATTTCCCCCTATGACAGGAGAAGTGTGGCCGCCCTGATGTATAATCTGTCAGGGAGCGCGGTTCTCTTTGTTTATAAAATAGAAAACTATTATAATCAGTCCATTCCGCGAATCAAACTTGCCGGTCTTGATCCTGACGCAACTTACACACTCAAAGAGAGGAATGTTCGTGTGGGTCAGAGACCTTGTTCGCTTGACGGGAAACGTTTCAGTGGCCGTTTCCTCATGGAAGTTGGTATCGAAGTGCCTCTGCGGGAGGATTATGCATCCAGAGTTTTTGAACTAAACCGCTGAACATGACGGCAACATCTTTTCTTCATTCTTGGTGTAATAATAGGTTTTCATAAGAAAATGTACTTTTGTGAACATAAAATGAGAACAGCGAGAATCATAATTTCAATACTGCTGATGCTGACAACTGCGGGCAAGGCTTCTCCACAGGAGACTCGTCAGTTGTCAGCCGAGGCTGACGCACTACTTCAATGCCTGAAGGAAATTGAGGGTAAAAAAATGCTTTCCGGCACTATGGCTAATGTCAACTGGAACATCAATGAGGCAAAATGGGTAAACCAGCACACAGGTAAATGGCCAGCTCTGAACTGTTTCGACTACATCCACCATCCGTTTTCCTCCAAGGGCGGTTGGATAGACTATACAAATATCAAGGATATTTATAACTGGTATCACCAAGGAGGAGTAGTTGCCATTATGTGGCACTGGAATGTACCTGCCAACAAGAGCGGACAGTATTCCTTCTATTGGGGAGAGGAAGATGACAAAACATTATTTGACGTCCGTAAGATTTTTGAGCCGGAATCCAGTGAATACAAACTTATGATTAAGGATATTGACATCATAATCTCATACCTGAAGCCACTTAAGGAGAGGAATATTCCCATACTATGGCGTCCGTTGCATGAAGCTGGCGGAATGTGGTTCTGGTGGGGACGTGATGCCGAGGCATGCAATGAACTCTGGCGTGTGATGTACAAGCGTTTCCAGGATGCAGGACTCGACAATCTCATTTGGGTATGGACACAGGCTGCAGCATGGAACATGCCATACAGTGAAGGCTATAAATGGTATCCGGGCGACGAATATGTAGATATAGTAAGCATTGATATCTATAACAACAATAGTTCCTCGAATATCAACACCAACTGTTTTAAGTTTCTAAAAAAATATTCTCCAGGCAAATTAGTGGCACTGACAGAATGCGGAAATGTTCCCACCATCAGCAAACAGTGGAAGGCGGGCAGCAAATGGCTATTCTTCATGCCTTGGTACGACTACGGACGCACCAGCAACCCAAATAGCGAGGAGTTCAAAAGTAAAGACCACAGCTACTGTAACGCTGATTGGTGGACAGAAGCTTTTTCCAATGACTACGTCCTCTCCCGCTCAGACTTCAAGAAACTTATGACAGATGTTCAGACGGTCAGGGACAGACAGTCACCTGCAGATTCCGGAAGCTTCCGTCTCAATGGACAGTCATGGACGGGTGAACAACGCGTCATATATATCAGAAATGGAAAGAAATATGTAACTAAATAATTTAAGACATGAATTATAAAGAACGTATTATTAAGCTCCGCCGGCAACATGAAGAATTGCTGGAACGCAAGAATGAGCCGCTGCAGTGGGATAATGGCATTTACGTGAAATACAAGTATCCCATACTTACCGCTGAGCATACACCTCTGGAATGGCGTTATGACTTTTCTGAACAGGACAACCCATATCTGATGCAGCGTATTATGATGAATGCCGTATTCAATGCAGGTGCCATTAAACTGGATGGCCGATATCTGCTGGTATGCCGTGTGGAAGGAGCCGATCGTAAGAGCTTCTTCGCTGTGGCCGAATCCGTCAACGGAATTGATCAATTCCGTTTCTGGGAAGAGCCTGTCACCATGCCGGAGGACATAGTGCCTGCCACCAATATCTACGACATGCGCCTTACTCAGCACGAGGATGGCTGGATTTACGGCATCTTTTGCGCTGAGCGCCACGATGACACCCAGCCTAACAACCTAAGCGCCGCTACCGCAACTGCAGCCATAGCACGTACTCGGGATTTGATAAAATGGGAACGCCTGCCTGACCTCAAGACCAGAAGCCAGCAGCGTAACGTGGTATTACATCCGGAGTTCGTTAACGGCAAATATGCCCTTTATACACGCCCTCAAGACGGTTTTATTGATGCCGGATCCGGTGGCGGGATAGGATGGGCATTAACTGATGACATAACACATGCCGAGATCAGTGAAGAAGTCATAATCAACCCCCGTCATTATCATACCATACAAGAGGTGAAGAATGGTGAAGGCCCTACACCGCTTAAGACATCAAAAGGTTGGCTCCATCTGGCCCATGGTGTCCGTGGTACTGCCGATGGACTGCGCTATGTACTCTATCTCTATATGACCTCATTGGAGGATCCTACGCACGTAATTGCGCAACCCGGCGGCTGGTTCCTCGTGCCGGAAGGGCAGGAATATATAGGAGATGTCATGAACGTGGCTTTCTGCAACGGCTGGATTCTGGACCAAGACGGTCGAGTGCTTATTTATTACGCCACTGCAGATACCCGCCTGCATGTAGCGGTCAGCACACTCGACCGTCTAATTGACTATTGTATGAACACTCCGGAGGATGCACTCTCTACCGGATCCAGCGTAGAAGCCATAAAACATCTCATCTCGAAAAACAAAATGCAGAGATGAGACATTGAGAAACGAATCAGTCTCTCAGTACGACCTCAATGAAGAAATAATAGTTCTCACCGAACATTACCTCGTTCTGATAGCTCTGATCGTTTTTCTTCTCACGTGAATCATTCAGAAGAGGCATCTTTGTGTTAAAATCCCTGAGGCGCATCCTGTTATTGCCAATCTTGACGGTTTTGATCTTGGCAACAGACATTTCCTGAGGATTGCTGTATATACCCTTGTACAACCATTCTTTGGAATCATGCATGTAATAGTAGATAGGGAATCCGTCATATTCTGAACCGCTGGTGTTTATGGGAGCATTGGCCTTGATTAGATAACCGAGCAGATCAACATCATACCGGTCTCTATCAGCAGCATCAAGCGTCTCGGGGAACTGTATTGTAGTGTACCCCCCCTCCTTGATCAATGTAGCATTGTCACCCTCCGGGAGGATTATTCCCTTTGGTTTTTTTGTGGCATCTGATGAACCGCAACTATAAACCATAAACAGCGCACTTATTGCAAGCGGCAGAACGAGAATTGATGAAAACCTTTTATTTTTCATATCACATAATTTTTGTGGTCCGAAGACCTATTAAACATTAAAATAGCTACTACCCCTAATAAACTTTGTAAATTTTTTGTAAAAATAACCTTTTCCATCCACTGATTCAACAATTAGGTCCAAATTAACGATTATTAAACAAAAAGAGCCGCCTTGTGGCGACTCTACTTTTGCGGTGCGGAAGGGGCTCGAACCCTCGACCTCCGGCGTGACAGGCCGGCATTCTAACCAGCTGAACTACCGCACCTCGCGGTTTTGCGGTGACAAAGGTACAGACATTTTTTATTCCTACAAACGAAAAGGATATTTTTTTCAAAAAAATTTCTGCATCAGAATAACCTCTGAATATGAATTACGGTTTACAAGCCAGTCTCTCAGACGGCCGGACTCACTGAAACCATTGTTTTCAAATAATTTAAAACACTCCTCATTGTCTTCAGGAACCTGACAGAATAGCTGGTGCAGTCTTAACACGAAACATGAATATTTGCAGATTATCTTTAGAGCTGCCGATGCGATACCCCGCCCCCTGTAGGCAGGAAGCAAGGCCACACCCACCTCAGCACGTCCATTATATGGGTCAATATCGGTTAGGTCTATGCAACCCATCACGTAACTCTCGGACTCTCCCACAATCATGAACCGAATCTGTCGGTCCGTATAGAAATCGTGAGCCGATTCCTTTATATACTTATTAAGCTGATAACGGGAAAAAGGTATAGCATTACCGGAAACCACCCATAAGGCAGTATCATTCTCTATAGAATAAAGTGCATCCAGATCTTCAGGTTCAGGTGCACGCAGACGTATTTTACCGTCGGACAATGACACATGTCCGGAATTTCTTTTCTCTTCAGTCCTGGAATCAGTTTCACTCATAATACTTCAATATCAGTTATCAGCCTGCCTGTATCTGGCGAATAAAAACCAACTGTGATACGTCGGCCTGAGCTGTACAAACAATAAATCCATTCCAATATATAGTCATACGTGAATGCTCCTGTGTCAAATACCACGGTCTCAATGCCGTCAAGCCGGATATCATTGGAAACGTCATGACTGCACTGCACAAAGACCGGGGCTGAAAGAAACACGCTCTTTTCTATCAGGGCGGCCGCTTTGATATATGAATCCTCTCTGCCAAGAAAAAGACATCCCGTTTTACTGCCATTCCCCACTTTGCGGCTATGAATCAGGTTCTCCCTAATGAATGTTTCTATCTTCCTGATACCCACGACAAACCACACCAAAGGAGCTATAAACCAGGCAGAACGTCGGAAGTACTTGTTGAAAAAAATCAACATGGCATCATAAAAAACCTTGACATAACGATAAGAGGTCTTTACAGTACTTTCACCTTTATAATGGATGATAGGATAAGGCAGATAGACGTTTGAGTAACCTGCATTTTTTATCCGGTAGGAAAGGTCTATGTCCTCGCCGTACATGAAAAAGCTCTCATCAAACCCGCCTGTCACGTCAAGCACAGACTTCCTGACGAACATAAATGCTCCTGACACAACATCAATAGAACACTCCTCAGCTGGATTCTCGTATGTGAGATGATACCTGGCGAAAACCTTGGATTTTGGAAAAAACCGTCCCAGTCCGGTCATGTGCCAAAAAGCGACTAAAGGTGTGGGAAGAGAACGGCGTGACTCAAGTGCGAAACAGCCGTCGGCATACATCATCCTCACACCTATGGCACCTGTATCCGGATGAGAGTTCATATACTCTATGCAACTGGGTATGGTTTTTTCGGCAACCACGGTATCCGGATTCAGGAAGAGCACATATTGTCCTTGGGCTATAGACAGGGCCATATTGTTGGCACATCCGAAACCTAAATTCTCCTCATTGGCCAAGACAGTAACTTTCGGGTATCGTTCTCTGAGATACTCCACGGAACCGTCATTGGAGGAATTGTCAACCACGATCAGCTGGGCATCGGGAACAGAACGCAACACCGAGTTCAGACACTGCTCAATGTAGTATCTTACCTTGTAACTGACAATTATTACGGTTACAGCCGACATATCAAATCAATAGAATCCTGTTTCCTGTCCAATACCGGCTTTTGTCGGTATTGCGAATAATGAGTTAATGGCTCCGATAACCGCAATGTAAAGACCTATAGTGTCATTAATGAGGTAATAAAGGACCACTCCAAACTCTATCACGACAAAGAATGCAGCAAGACGGAGCCAGGAACACGTCATGTATATTCGCTCTTTTTTTTCCTCGGGATAATTCTTTTCATCCAACCGGTCAACCATTTTCTTGAATCCCCGCAGTGCCAGCGGAATGAGTGCCAATGATGCAAGAACGCCTACAACTTCAAGTATATAGATGACCTTGGCCTCAGAAACGGCAAAGCCTTTTAACGGTCCGAATTCAAACAGCAAGGCGGTGACACCGGCAATGACATAAATGGCAATCCATCCTATCATCAGTTTGACTGACATTTTTTTTGTATCCATATAATATAATTATTCTGACTATCACTAAACAAACGGTATCCTATCTACAATGGAACGTCCTAATGACACCTCATCGGCATACTCCAGATTATTGCCCACTGCCACGCCACGAGCTATGACACTCAACTTAACATCCAGCGGCTGGAGCTTACGAGAAATGAAGAAATTGGTGGTATCACCCTCCATTGTGGGACTCAACGCCAGTATTACCTCCTTAATTTCTCCCTCCTGCAATCGTTCCACCAGACTGGCAATCTGCAGATCCTGCGGACCTATGCCGTCCATGGGCGATATTATTCCCCCAAGCACATGATACAGCCCATTATACTGCATGGTGCTCTCTATTGCCAGCACATCCTGCACGTTCTCAACCACGCAAAGCAAAGAACCGTCACGTTTGGGATTGGCACATATGTCACACACGTCGGAATCCGAAATGTTATGGCACACCTTGCAGTAGCGTATGTCCTGTTTTAAGGTGGAAAACACATGTCCGAACGAACTCACCTCCTCTTCGGGGCGCGAAAGCATGTGCAGCACCAGCCTCAAGGCGGTCTTACGACCTATGCCGGGCAGTTTTGAAAACTCACCCACCGCCCTCTCTAATGCTACTGAAGGATATTCACGATTCATGCCTGACGTTCAGTTATGGTGCAAATTTAGTGTTTTACGCCTAAATTGACTATTTTTGCAATACAAAACACTTAAGAAAATGGAGATAAAGAGTGCCGAATTCATAATAAGCAACACAGACGTCAACAAATGTCCGCAACACAGCATGCCTGAATATGCTTTCATCGGGCGCTCAAATGTGGGCAAGTCCAGCCTCATCAACATGCTGACAGGCCGTAAGGGCTTGGCAATGACATCGGCCACTCCGGGTAAAACGTTGCTTATTAACCATTTTCTCATCAACAAGCAGTGGTATCTGGTTGACCTCCCTGGTTACGGATACGCCCAGCGCGGACAGTCACAGCGTGAGAAACTGACCCGCATCATCAACGACTACATTCTGGAGCGCCCCCAGCTCACGTCACTCTTTGTCCTTATAGACAGCCGCCTGGAGCCGCAAAAGATAGACCTGGAGTTCATAGAGTGGCTGGGCGAGAACTCCGTTCCCTTTGGAATCATCTTTACCAAGGCCGACAAGCTGGGCCGCAGCCGCCTTATGGAGAACGTAAACAAGTTCCTGGACACTCTGAAAGAGCAGTGGGAGGAACTGCCTCCCCACTTCATAACCTCATCGCTTAATAAATCCGGCCGTGACGATGTCCTTGACTATATCTCCAGCATCAACAAATCCCTTTAGCCATACTCTTCCCATACCCTTCCCATACCCTACCCATACTCATTGAGCAAGCTTAGAGCGAGCCTAGAGCGAGCCTAAAGCGAGCCTAGAGCGAGCCTAGAGTATGGCTAGAAGCAGCCTAGAGTATGCCTAGACTATAGCTAAGAGCAGCCTGGACTATGGCTAAGGGCAGCCTTTCAACTAAATTGCGGAAGAACCACACTTTTAGGGGATGTGTGCAATAGCTAGTTGTCCTATTCGTTTTAATCTATTTTGTAGCGTGGTTCACAAGCGCTGTGAGCCACTTTGCCGTGGGACACTTTGGCAAAGAACCGCTCGTTTTGCAAATATTAACTAAATTAATCGTTGAGCAACTATTTTAGTAGTTACATTTGCATTGGTAATAGTTACTGATGCATTATGAAACAGAAAGAAATAACCAAACTTAGTGAAAAGAAGGAGGTCATAATGAACCACTTCTGGGACAAGGGAGCACTGTTTGTGCGAGAACTCCGCGAGCTCTACCCCGAGCCTCAGCCTCATTTCAATACTCTTTCCACACAGGTACGTGAGCTGGAGCAGGACGGATTCCTGGACCACAAGGCTTACGGCCCCACCTATCAGTACTTCCCTATCGTAACACGTGATGAATACAGCCGTTTCTCGATGGGCGGATTCATAGGTAACTACTTTGGCTCATACCTGAATGCGGTATCGGCATTTGTGGGTGACGGCAAGGTTACGGTGGATGAACTAAAGGAACTTATACAGCATCTGGAAAACAAAAAATAATAACTCTCACGCAATGGTTACTTTTCTTATATATCAGCTCAAAGTGGCGGTCATAATGGCCGTCTTCTACATATTCTACCGTCTGTTCCTGATCAAGGATACATGGCACAGGCTCAACAGGATTGTGCTCTTGAGTACGGCTTTGCTTTCACTTCTCCTCCCTGTTTGCATTATTACAATCCACAAGACAGAGGTACTGCCTATGCCGGTGGCCCAACTCACGCAAGCCGTCTCAAGCACTCCTGCCCAGCCATCCACGCCCTGGTGGCACATCGCTCTCATGGCAGTCTATGCTTCAGGCGTAGTCTTTGTGCTGATAAGGGTTCTGGCATCGGCCCTGCGCGTACGTGGTATAATAAGGCACGCACGCAAGGAGATAACGGCCGATGGCACCACAGTCTATGTCATGCCCGGCAACGACCCTTCATTCAGCTGGATGGGACACATTGTAATCTCCGAGGCCGATTGGAACAACCAAGAAACCGCAATCATCAACCATGAGAAGGCCCACGTGGCACTCCGCCATTCAATAGACGTACTTATAACCGATCTTATAGCCGCCCTGCAGTGGTTCAATCCCGCCATCTGGATGTTGCGCATAGACATGCGCGCCGTCCATGAATACGAGGCCGATGACACCGTACTGCGCGCCGGCGCCGACATACGCAGTTATCAGTATCTGCTCATTAGCAAAGCGGCCGCAATGAACGGATACACAATAGCTAATAATTTCAATCACAGTATTTTAAAAAACAGAATTTTTATGATGGAAAAGGAAACATCAACCAGAAGGAGTCTGCTCAGAGCACTCTATCTTCTCCCCTTAGTTTGCATTTGTCTTGCCGTCAATGCCAAAACCAAGGTCAATTACGTGTATGAGGACAAAAACGTCACCACCAGTATCGTAGTCGATGAGATAAAGATGAACGGAGAATCACTGGAAGGTATGACCCTTGACGGGATTTTAAAAATGATCCCGGATGCATATGTTGATGATCAAGGCAATATAACGTCACAGGGGCATCCTGTCAAAAGAATCGTCATCAACGGAAAGATCCTCTACAAGAAGGAGGAACCCGCCAATGCCGGCACAACCATTCCCAAAATAAGTGTAGTCGATTCCCAATCGAGCATGGACATGGAAATATCCGGTATGTCTGAGGAATCAGTTGACGGAATCATCAAATCCCTACCCGGCGTAGGATTCGATGAGAATGGCCAAATGACCATCAACGGCAAGGCAGTAAGGAGAATACTTGTCAATGGGAAAGAGTATATAACCGATGCCCAAAGCCCCATTTATGCCAATGACATAGTTGATGAAGTTGAGGGAAAGGCCCCGGAAGGTTACAGCCGGAACATAATAGTAAACGTTGATGAAAAAGATCAGGTTTCTATAAAAAGTGAGGACAAACAGGATTCCAGATTTAACGCTACCGCCGTACGCCTTCCTGAAGGCACGAATATGGAAGAATTGATAAAGAATCTCCCTGGCGTAGAAACCGACGCTGATGGAAATATCACGGTTAACGGAAAAAGGGTCTCACGAGTACTCGTTGACGGTAAGGCCGTTCCCATGAATGAAGCCGATTCCATTGCCCGTGCTCTCCTCAAACAATCAATGGAAAAATAAAACATCCAAAATGACAAAGGGGACGGTTGACTTCGTCCCCTTTGCTTTTCAAATCTGTTTCTTGCGTTCCGCCCTGTATTCGAGGATAATCTGGTTTATGCGTTGTTGTTCTTCTTTTGACGACGTTCTTCCCGATATTTTCTTATCTCTTCATCTATCTCTTCCATTGTCATTTCAGGCAAATCGTGCTCTGCTTTATATTTTTCTATCCGCTCGAATGCCTCCTGGGCACGACGTAGTTTTGCTTCCCGCTCAGACTCCACCTCAAACGGAATCCTTTGCTTCTTGATAACCGCTCTGGCAAAAACATTAAATGCAGTGTTTGAACTCATGCCAAAATCCTTGCAGAGCTCGTCAAACTGTTTCTTCACATCTGAGTCCATACGGACTGTAAAAGC